>NZ_JMCB01000006.1:600000-900000 GCF_000737315.1 Hyalangium minutum | reverse complement strand
GCCGTGGCCGCGGTGCTCGGACGCGGTGAAGCCCGAGGCGCCATGGGCCTCGCCCGCGCGGGCCTCCACGCCTGTCTCTGGCCGCTGTTCCTGCCGGTTCTGCTTCCCAGCCCCTCTGCTCCCACGGGCACGCCCGAGAACGCTCGCATCGATGCCGCCGAGGCCACCCTCCATGAGGCGCTCCAGCGGCTCGGCCGCGAGTTGGGGGACTCGCTCACCTTGGAGACCGCGCGGGTGCGCTCCCTGGGCACCGCCCTGCGCTCCGCGGCGCGCCGCCTCGCCGAGCTGGACGCCGTGCTCTCCTCTCCGGACCACGACCGGGAGAAGCTGAGCCGTGAGCTGGCCGCGCTCGAAGCACGCCCGGACTCCAAGCCCGTGGCGGACATCCTCCGCGAGCGCCTGGCGCACCTCTCCCGCCTGGAGGCCCTGCGAACCCAGGCCCGCACGGACCTGGAGCGCGCGCTCGCCCGAGCCGGTGAGCTGGCCACGCGCCTCACATTGCTGCGCTACGAGGGCGCCACCGCCCACGCCGCGGGCCGGGCCCGTGAGCTCACGGACACCATCGACGAGCTGTGCCGCACGCTCGAAGCCGTGCGCGCCGCCTGAGCTACGCCGGCGTGGTGGCCGGAGGCTCCGAGCGCTTCGCCGTCCCGTGCGCGATCTCCCGTCCCAAGAGCCCCGGGTCGAAGTACGCGTAGAAGCGGCGGATCCGATCGCCATCCCACTCGAGAATGGAGACGCCCTCGTAGTTCACCGCCGCTCCGTTCTGCGCCGTGCCTTGTGTCTCCCACTCCAGCGCCACACGGTCGTTCGACTCGATCATGTTGCGGAAGGTGGACTTCACACTGGCCAGCATGGCCTTGTAGTCCCTCCAGAACTGGCGCACGCCCTCCCGCCCCGTGAACTCCCGCTGCGAGGCCACGTTGCTCACCTTCGCGTCCTCGGCGAACAGCGAGACGATGGCCTCCAGGTCCCCGCTCTCCTCCAGCTTCGCCAGTGCGTCCACGAATCGCTGCGCTCGCTCCGTCGCCATGCGCTCCTCGCTCGATACGAAAGGGGTGTCGCTCGAACGGTGCGCATGCGGTGAGCCGCTGTCTCCTGGCCCGCGCTCGCCTCCTTGCTCCCGGCGGGAGTGAGCCCAGCCCCTGCCTGGCAGCCCGCCACGCCCTGCGCCCATGCCCCCCAAACGCAACGAGGACCGCGGCCCCAGAAGGGCTCACGGTCCTCGTCTTCACCCCCACCGGCGATGCTCCGCCAGCGGGGGTGATGCCTCGCTCAAGCGAGCTCGGAGCTTACTGACGGCCGATCTGGTCGAAGCGCTCCAGGCCGTACTTGTTGATGATGGAGATGAGCTTGTTGGAGTACTCCGGGTCGGTGGCGTAGCCGGCCTTGTGGATCTCCTTGGCGAACTGGGCCGCGTCGTCCGTGTGCTTGAACGCGTTGGCGTAGCGCTTGTTGTCACGCAGGAACTTGCCGTGATCCGCGAAGGACTCGGCGGGCGAGTTGTACTTGCGGAAGTTGGCGTCCACCGTCACCCACTTGCCGTTGAGGAACTCCTTCGTCGGCATGGTGACGTGGCCGGCGGGGCCCTCACCCTTGATGCCGAAGAAGTTGTTGCCCTTGGTGGCCAGGCCGGACTTGCCGCTGCCGCTCTCCAGCATCGCCTGCGCGAGCGTCACGGAGGCGGGCACGCCCGTCTGCCGCTGGCTCTTGATGGCGTCGGCCGCCACGCGGTCGATGAAGGCGTTGCCCGTCTTGGGCAGGTCGCCAATCGGACCCGTCGGAGTGGTGGGAGTGGTAGGGGTGCTCGGGGTGGAGCCGCCCACCTTGGCGCCCAGCTTCTCGAAGGCCGCGCGGGTCTTCGGGCCGTACTGGCCGATGGACTCCACGCCGTGGTCCGCCTGGAACTTCTTCACGGCGGCCTCGGTCTTCGGGCCGAAGGTGCCCGGGCCCGTGTTCACCTGGGCCGACGTCATGTAGCCGGCCTTCACCAGCGCCTGCTGGAGCTGCTCCACCTGCGGGCCCGTGTCGCCGCGCTTCAGGTTGGCCGAGGGAATCGTCACGCCCTTGAGGCTCGTGGCGTTCGCCGCCGGAGCCTGGGTGCCACCCGTGCCGGTGGTGCCGCCGGTGCTCGGGGTGGACGGCGTGGCCGGGGTGGACGGCGTGGTGCCCGGCTTCGGGGGGTTGCCGCCGGAGAACGTCACCAGCTCGCCCGTGGACTTGTAGTTCGAGGGGCCACCCACCAGGCGGCCGCCCTCGTTGCGCAGGGTGATCTGCTTCCCGGTGGCCGGATCGTTGGCGAAGTAGACGTCCTTGCCACCCTCCTTGCCCCGGCCCGTCACGGTGATCCAGTGGTCGGTGCCGTTGGCGCCGCCGCCGCTGCCGGCCTTGTAGTCCACGCCGATGACGACGGGACGGCCCGCGTCCACCTGCTTGTTGATGGTGTCGAGGCTCCAGCCCTGCTTGGAGGCGTGCAGACCGGCCGCCTGAGCCGCCTTGTCCCACACGAGGCCGTTGCCGACGTAGCCACCGTGCGAGTCCAGGTACTTGTCCATCTGGCCCGGGTTGATGGCCTGGCCGCTGATCTTGCTCACGGCCATGGAGGTGGCCGTCATGGCGCAGCCGGCGGCGCTGATGCTGGAGCCGGTGCCCAGAGCGCGGCTGCCCCACTCCGCATCGCCCTGCTTGTACATCGGCGTGCCGTCCGAGGACGTCTGGTACTGACGGCCGTTGCTGTCACGCACCGGGCCGCCGTTGCCCGCGGCCTGGGCCGGGGCGCTCGAGCCGCCGCCGCTGCTGCTACCGCCGGACTGCGTCGGCTTGGTCGTGGGCCGATCGAACCCGTCCGGGATGGTCAGCTTCTGCCCGGTGGAGATCTTGTTGGGGTTGGTGATGTTGTTGGCCTTGGCGATCTCAGACACCGAGGTGTTGAAGCGCTTCGCCAGGGCGTTGAGGGTGTCGCCGCTGCGAACAGAATAGACGGTCACGGGAGGACTCCGCGGGAGACAAAGGGGTAAATCTTCGTCTGATTCTCGCACGAGCCTGGGAGAAGTTGCGCCTCCCCCTCCGATCAGCCGGGCAGGTCCTCCCCGCTACATGACGCAATGGGTCATTCCTGACCGGACAGCTTCGCCACGGCCTCGACCAGGGCCTCGGCCTCCAGCGGCTTGGCCATGTGCACCTGGAAGCCGGCCCGGTAGGCCCGGCGGGCGTCCTCCGCCCCGGCGTACGCTGTGAGTGCAATCGCGGGGATCCACTCGCCCTTCGTGTCCGCCCAGTCGCGCACGCGCTTGAGCACCGCGTGGCCGTCCTCGCCGGGCAGGCCGATGTCGGAGATGAGCACGTCCGGCAGCGCCTCGGTGAGCCGCTCCATGGCGTCGCGGCCGTTGGCGGCCGTGCGCACCTCCGCGCCGCGATCGCGCAGCAGCAGGGTAATGAGCTCGCGCGCGTCCTCCGCGTCCTCCACCAGCAGCACCCGGACGCCGTCCAGCCGCGCAGGGCTCTTCGCGGCGCCCTCGCCCGAGGCCGAGCGCTCGGCCTCCGGCAGCACCACGGGCAGCGGCAGCCGGACCGTGAAGGTGGCGCCCAGCCCCAGCCCCGCGCTCTCCGCCTCCACCGTTCCGCCGTGCAGCTCCACCAGGTGCCGGACGATGGCGAGCCCCAGCCCCAGCCCGCCGTGCTCGCGCGTGCTGCTGCCGTCCGCCTGCCAGAAGCGCTCGAACAGGTGCGGCAGCGCGTCCGCGTGGATGCCCTGGCCCGTGTCCTTCACCCGCACCCGCCACTCCGCCTCGGCCCGCTCCAGCTGCACCTCCACCGTGCCGCCCTCTTGCGTGAACTTCACCGCGTTGGCCAGCAGGTTCCAGAACACCTGCTGCAGCCGTCCCGGGTCCCCCGTCACGTGCCCCGTCCCTGGGCCCACGGACACCGCCAGCGACACGCTCTTCTGCTCGGCGCGAGGCCGCACCACCTCCACCGCGGCCTGCACCACTGTGGCCAGGTCCACCGCCTTGCGGTGCAGCGCCAGCTTCCCCGTGAGGATGCGCGACACGTCCAGCACGTCCTCGATGAGCTGCGCCAGCGAGCGCGCGTTGCGCTCGATGACTTCCAGGCCCTTCTCGCGGATGACGGCGTTGTCCTTCTGGTTGCGCAGCATCTGCGTCCAGCCCAGCACCGCCGTGAGGGGCGTGCGCAGCTCGTGGCTCATGACCGCGAGGAACTCGTCCTTGGCGCGGTTGGCCGCCTGGGACTCCGCCATGAGCCGCGCGTTCTCGATGGCCACCGCCGCCAGCCGGGCCAGCTGCACCAGGATGGCCTCGTCCTCGGCGGTGAAGTCGCCCTCGTACCGGTCCGACAGCTGGATCAACCCGAGGTTGCGCCCATTGCGGTCCACCATCGGCACCGCGAGCCAGCCCCGCATGGGCGGGTGCTTGCCCTTGTGCGCCCCGAAGCCGTGCCACCTCGGGTGAGCCTCCAGCTCCGCCTGCGTCATCCGCGCCGGCTGGTTGCTCTCGCACACCTTCGCGTAGATGCCCGAGCCGTCCACCGGCGCCGCGTAGTCACGCCACGCGGCGTACTTGGCCGACAGCGAGACGGTGTGGATGGCCTGCGCCCAGTCCTCGCCCGTGGAGAGGCTCGTCACGGCCTGGTGCGCGCCGATGAGCTCCCGCGCCTGCTCGGTGATGACGCGCAGCGCCTGATCCAGCGAGGGCGCCCGCCCAATGGCCAGCGAGGCCTGCGCCAGCCCCTGGAGCTGCGCCCGGTGGTACTGCTCGCGCATGAGGAGCCGCGCGCGCTCGGCCTCGTCCTCGCGCTGGCGGGTGATGTCGCGGTGGATGCCCACCCACTCGCGCACCGCTCCGTTCAGCTCCAGCACCGGCACCGCGCGCACCTGCATGTACCGGTACACCCCGTCATGGCGCCGCAGCCGCACTTCGCCCTGGTAGGGCGTGCTCGCGGCCACCGCCCGGCGCCACTCTCGCGCCGCGTACTCGCGGTCCTCCGGGTGCACTGCGTCCAGCCAGCCCCAGCCCAGCAACTGTGCCCGCGTCTGGCCGGTGAACGTGCGCCAGCCCGGCTGATCCGCATCGAACTCGCCCTGGGGCGGCATGTCCCAGATGATCTCCGAGGTGGCGGTGAGGAAGGCGCGGAAGCGCTCCTCGCTGCGCGCCATGTCCCGCAGCAGCTCCTCCACGGTCTGCCGCGCGAGCACCTGATCCGTCACCTCGAAGGCGAACGAGGCAATGCCCTCCACGCGCCCCTCGGCGTCGCGCAGCGGCTGGTAGACGAAGTCGAAGTAGCTCTCGGACATCGTCACATCCGCGGTGGACGCTCCGAGGCGCCCGGGGAGCTCCTTGCCGACGAAGGGCTCTCCGGTGGCGAAGACGCGGTTCAGGATATCGAGGACGTTCTGGCCCTCGGGGCCCGGGATGGCCTGGCGCGCGGTCAGCCCCGTCACGTCACGTCCGCCCAGCAGGTGGCGGTAGCGCGGATTGCAGAGGACGAAGCGGTGCTCGGGGCCCCGGGTGACGGACATCACCGCGGGGGCGCGCATCACCAGTTCCTCGAGCCGGGCGCGCTGGGCCTCCACCTCGGCCAGCAGCCGCGAGCGCTCGATGGCCAGCGCGCAGTGCCGCGCCAGCACCAGGAGGAACTCGCGGTCATCACCCGAGAAGGCACGCGGCTCGGGGAAGCACAGCGCCAGCACGCCGACCACCCGGCTCTCGACCACCATGGGCATGCTCGCCAGCGAGCGGGTCAGGGACTGCTCCCGGAGCAGTGGGTGGAGGTTCGGGTAGCGAGACACCAGGGCTTCGGAAGACTCGAGCCACTCGGGCTGGCCGGAGCGGTAGGTGGCGGAGACGGGCAGGGGCGCATCCAGCGGCATGAGCTGGAAGTCGTGGGACACCTGGCGTGAGTGGCCGTTGTAGGCCACCGTTCGAAGGACATCCTGGCCCTCGACGGGCAGGGCCACCATGGCCAGGTTGGCGCCCACCGAGGCCATGATGCGATCCACGGCCACGGACATCACCTCTTCGGGGGAGCGGGCCGCGGAGAGGTGGGCGGTGAGCTCCTGGAGGCGCGTGATCCGGTCAGCGGTGCGCTCGGCCTGCTCGCGGGCGGAGCGCTCGGCGGCCAGCAGCCGGAGGCGTTCCACCTCGGCCTGACGCATCTCGGTGATGTCGCGGAGGATGAGCACAAGTCCCGCGGCTGAGGGGAAGACGCGGATCTCGAACCACGAGTCCGTGGGTGGGAAATAGTCCGTGAGGGTGGCCTGGCTGCCGGTCTCCATGGACTGGCGGATGGCCGCGGCGAAGGGCGTCTGGGTCAGGTCGGGGAGCTCGGCCCAGAGCACCTTGCCCAGCAGGGACTCACGCGAGCGGCCTGCGAGCCGCTCGGTCACGGCATTGAGGTAGGTGACGCGCCACTCCCGGTCCACCGAGACGATGCCATCGGTGATGCTGTCCAGGAGGGGATCGAACTTCGGGTCGCCGCCCACGGGTGTCCCAGAGCCTGCCTGCTGGAATGCTGGGGTGTGGAGCGGGAGGACCATAGAGGACGGCTCCCAGGCTTAGCAGAAGCCGGGAATGGGTTCGCTGCTGCCGCGTTCGAACCGTTGAAGAGGAGTAGGTCATCCGTCGGCGAGTGGGCTCATGGCTGCTCCGATGTGGGCCGTCCTAGCGTACAGGCGCACCGAAGCACAGGCCCTCGCGAAGGAGCTACCGTTCTAAAGGAAAACCCTCAGTGGAGTGCCCTCTGTCCCGCTCAAGCTCCGTGAGGAACGCAGCTCACGCGAAGAGCTCTTGGGTGGATTGTGCCGTCGCAGCCTTGCGCAGCCAGCTCTTGAGCTGCGCGAGGTCTGAGCAGCCCATGATTCGATGAAGAGTGGTCTCATCCACCTGGAGGCCCCGGGCATTGAGCACTTCGAGCAGTGCTGCCCGCTCGCCCTCATACCGGCCCTGCTGAAGCCCCTCCCGGAGCCCCTCTTCACGCCCCTGTGCCACGTACTTTCGCGCGAACTCGCTCTGGTACTCGTACTTGCCACTCTGCATCAGAGCCTCCAAGGCACCACGGGCCGCCTCGCTCAGCGAGGACATGGCCAGGTCAACGTAAAGGCGGACACGTTCCGTATCAAGGTCCCCCAAGGCGTTCATAACCGTCTGGGCGACGGCCATGCCCACCTCTTCACGCCCATGGGCCATTGCCGACAGCACCGCCAACTCTGGGTCCTGACAGGCCTCCTGCTCGTTGGTAACGACAGGGATGGCGCCTGGCCCTGCCACCAGCGGATGCAGTGTGAAGCCTGGGTGCCCCAGCTCGATGGGCTGTGCGCACCATCGCGCCACCGAGGCATCCGGAGCGACCACCAGCAATGCGGTGGGACAGCCCACTCGTGAGCGCAGGCTCGTCAGGTACAGCGGCCACGTCTTCCGCTTGTCCTCGTCCCGCGACAGCTGCACCTCCACCACAATGGCGAAGATGGGCTTGCCCTCCAGCAGAAGCACCACGAGGTCTGCTCGGTACTCGGTGGGGACCACCTCGGTGAGCTCCGCGGACTCCACCCGCGCCTCCGTCCAGGCCGGCAACTTCAGACCGAGCGCATCACGCAACAGCTCCGGCGCCAACGTGGGCCGGTTGCGGAACAAGAGCAGGAGTCCTTCGTGCTGCATGGAAGCCATGGACCAGCACCCTACCTGAGGGGTCTGACACGTCATGGCCTCGGACTCTAGACGAGGAACCAACCTATCAGGTAGGCTGGTCACGCTCGCTCAATATGGAAAGCGTCACTTCGCCGGGTTGCGCAGGCGCGCTTTGAACGCGCGGCCCTCGGCCGTGTCTCGCTGGTTCACCAGCGTCTGCACGTAGTACGCGAGCGCCCACAGGTTCTCCTCGGGAATGGCGCCCTTCCACGTCGGCATCGCCGCCCCGCCCACGCCCGCCGCAATCACCCGGTACAGGTCCTCGCGCTGCCGCTCCGGCGTGTACTCCGCTCCCTCCACCTCCGTCCCCAGCGGCCACACCGTCCGCAGCCGGTGCATCAGGAAGTCTGGCGGCAACACCCTCGCCATCTGCGCGGGCTCGCCCTTGTCGTCCACCGCCACCGTGTAGTCCGAGTCCCGCGCCTGCTGCGTGTACGGATCCACCTTGCTCAGGTCCACCTTGCGCCCCGTCACCTGCTCCACCAGCACCTCCAGCTCCGGCTTCGGCAAGTACGAGATGTGGCACCCCGAGCACCCCGCGTTCCCCTTCCCCGCCACGTGGTAGGCCCGCTTGCCCCGCTCCACCGCCTCCGCCTCGCGCCCCTTCCACGGATCCGCCGACGCCTCCAGCGGCTGCCCCGGCGCCTCCTGCTGCCAGCGCGGGCTGAACGTCTTCACGTACTGCACCACCGCCTCCACGTCCGCCTCCGGCACACCCCACGGCAGCATCGGCGTGCCGTGCAGCCCTCGCCGCACCGTGCGCTTCAGCGCCTCGTCCGTGGGCAGCTCACCCGCCGCCACTCCGCCAAACTTGAACAGCCCCTGCTTGAAGTTCCGAGGCGGTGGACGCATCCCCACCGCCGCCGGCCCCTGCCCATCCCCTCCCGAGCCGTGGCAGGACAGGCAGTAGTACGCGTACACGTCCCGCCCGCGCTCCAGCGTCTCCGCCGCCACCGTGCGCCCGTCGCCCAGCTTCAGCGGCTCGAGCTTCGGCGCCGGTGCCCCCGCGCTGCACCCCACCCCGAGCGCCACCAGCACCGGCAACCACCCCAGCCCCGTGCGTCTCGCGCTCATGGCAGGTACACCGCCGCGAAGAGGATCAGCCCCGTCACCGTCAGGAAAGCTCCATAGAGCGCCCAGAGCCGCAGCGCTCCGCGCACCTCCACGCCTCGCAGCCCTCGCACCAGCTCGCGCACCAGGCCCACCCCTCCCGCCACCACGTGCGCACCGTGCACCGCGCCCAGTCCGTACACCACGGACGCGTACGCCCCACCCTGCGGCAGCTTCAGCCCCGCACTCCACAGCGTGCTCATCACGAGCCCCTGCACCGCAAGCGAGGCCACCAAGGCTCCCAGCGCACCCCCGGCCCACGGCAGCGCCTTCGCCCCGCGCCCGCTCAGGTGCAGCAGCGCTGCCGCCACCCCGAGCAGCCCCACCGACACTGCCGGGAGAATCCTCGGCAGCGGCGGCATCCCCGCCAGCGGCCACGGGTCCCGCATCCGCAGGTAGCCCACCGAGAACGCCAGCGCCGCGAAGAGCATCCCCCACGCGCTCAGCGCCACCACGGCTCCGAACCAGTCCGTCCCCGCGTCTGTTCGCCCCGCGGGAGCAGGCGTCTCCACGGGCGTCATGCCGTCCCTCCCACGCTCTGCACCGGTCCCGGCTGCGCGGCTTCACCCTCCGCCGCGGGCGCCGCCTCTCCCGGCAGCACCTCCGCCTGGCCAATCCAATCGCGCCCCAGCCGATCCATCACCTCCGGCTGCGAGAGCGCATACGGCCCGCGCACCACCACCGGCACCTGCGGGTAGTTGTCCACCGGCGGCGGGCTCGGCGCGCACGTCCACTCGAGCGTCCCCACCTGCCACGGGTTCGCATCCGCCGCCGGCCCCTTGCGCAGCGTCCACACCAGGTTCACCACGAACAGCAGCTGCGTCAGCCCCAGCGCGAACGCCGCGAAGCTCGTCCACTGGTTCAGCTCCAGCAGGTGCTTCAGGAACGTGTACTGGTACGGGTCATACAACCGCCGCAGCTGCCCCGCGTACCCCGTCATCAGCTGCCCGCCGAACACCGCCAGGAACAGCACCGCGCTCAGCAGCACGTGCGCCCTCGACAGCCCCGCGTGCAGCGTCCGCCCGAACATCTTCGGGAACCAGAAGTACAGCCCCGCGAACACCGCCAGGAAGCTCGCCGCCCCCATCGTCAGGTGGAAGTGCCCCACCACCCACATCGTCCCGTGCAGCGGAATGTCCGTGGCCACCGTCCCCAGCGCCAGCCCCGTAATCCCTCCCAGCCCGAACACCACCATGGCGCTCACCGCTGCCAGCAGCGGCGCCGTCAGCCGCACGCTCCCGCGGAACAGCGTCGCCAGCCAGTTCAGGAACAGCACCGTGGACGGCAGCGAGATGATCATCGTCAGCGTGCTGAACGCCCGCCCCAGCATCGGCGACAGCCCGCTCGTGAAGAGGTGGTGCGCGTACACCAGCCCGGACAGCGAGGAGATGACGCCCATCGCCAGCACCGTACCCCGGTACCCGTGCGCCGGCCTCCGGCTGAAGAAGGCCACCATGTCTCCGATCATCCCCCAGCCCGGCAGGATGAGGATGTAGACCTCGGGGTGCCCGAACAGCCAGAACAGGTGCTGGTAGAGCATCGGGTCACCCCCGGTGCCCGGCGTCAGCGCCGCGCCCTCGAGGAAGAACCGCGTGCCCGCCAGCCGGTCCATCAACAGCATCCCCGTGGCCGCCGCCACCACCGGGATGAACAGCAGGTTCAGCACCGACGTGAAGAACAGCCCCCACACCGTCAGCGGCAGCCGCTTCCACTCCATCCCTGGCGCCCGGCACCGCACCACCGTCACCACGTAGTTCACCGCGCCCAGAAACGACGAGAGCGCCGCGCACACCACCCCCGCCATCACCAGCGTCTGCCCCACGCCCGGCGTGAACACGTGCGTGGACAGCGGCGGGTAGCTCGTCCACGCCGCGCTCGCCGTCCCCAGCCGCACCCCGAACGAGGCCAGCACCAGCACCCCGCCCACCGCGAACACCCAGAAGCTCAGTGCCGACACCCGCGGGAACGCCATGCCCCGAGCGCCCACCGCCAGCGGAATGACGAAGTTACCCAGCGCTCCAATCAACAGCGGCGCGATGGCGAAGAACACCATCAGCAGCCCGTGCATGGTGAAGACGCCCGTGTACGCCGGCGGCGTGAGCGCCCCGCCCGAGCTCGGCAGCGCCCACCCGAGCCCCGGCACCGCCCGCCCCGGGAACGCCCACTGCCAGCGGATGAGCATCGCCAGCAGCCCGCCCACCAGCAGGAACCCGAACCCCGCCCAGAGGAACTGCCGCGCCACCACCTTATGATCCGTGGAGAAGAGCTTCATGGCGCGGGCCTCCACTCCCAGCCCCAGTGCGCGGCCGTGTCCTGCGCGTCATACGCCTGCCCCGCCTGCTTCCCCGCCTCGCGCAGCCACGTGGCGTACGCCTCCGGGGACATGACCGTGAGCGTGCCCCGCATCTTGTAGTGGCTCGTGCCGCAGTGCTGGTAGCAGGCCACTTCCCACGTGCCCTCGCGCGCCGTCTGGAACCACGTCTGGTTCACCCGGCCCGGGATCGCATCCAGCTTCACCCGCAGGTTCGGCAGCGAGAACCCATGCACCACGTCCGAGGACGCCAGCTGCACCCACACCGGCGCGCCCACCGGCACCCGCAGCTCGCTCCACGTCAGCACGTCATCCGCCGTGTTGAAGCGCCCATCCTCGCCCGCGTACCGCACCTCCCAGGCCCACTGCCGCGCGTTCACCTCCACGCGCACCGTGTCCGGGCTCTTCTCCGGCACCTCGAAGTTCCACAGCACGTCGTTCAGGTACCCCAGCGAGCGCGCGAACAGCGTCCCGTCCACCACCCCGAAGATGGTCAGCGCCGCCACCATCACGAAGGCCCGGCTCCGCATCGTCCCCGCATCCGGCGCCACCTTCCGAGCCCCTCGGAAGTGCCACAGGAACCCCACCAGCACGCCCAGCATCAACACCGACAGGATCAGATCGAAGCGGTGGCTCAGCGCCAGCAACGCATCGATGGGATGGCTGTGCGCGCTCACGTTCTCCGGAGGCGCCAGCAGCGAGGCGTCCATCACGAGCTCCTCTTGGCATCACCTCGCGCGACCCGCACCGCCGCCCACACGCCCACCGCCACCAGCAGGAAGGGCGCCAGCAGCAGCGCACCCACCAGCAGCGCCGAGCGCCCCGCCGACTCCGGCGCCCTCGCCACGCACGTTGGGCACGCCCACGCCCACCCGGGCAGCAGGCCCAGCACGGCCGCCAGCACCGTCCTCAGCATCTGCACGCACCGCGTCAGGGCCCGCGCCCAGGCCTGGAGGGACATGCTCGGGAGAGAGGGCTCGTGCCGCAGGGGCCCTCCGGACTCCGAGAGGGCCGCCGTGGCAACCGGATCAGGGCGGTCACAGGGCATCGGCTCACCGGCTACCATGCCCCTCCACGCCCCTCAAGCGCCGCACGCTCGGCCCGCATCCTTATATAGGCAATGCATGCCCGCCCGCTGTGCACGCTTCCCGGCAAGGCTCTCGGACCCTCGGGCACCGCGCTGCGTCACCGCGTCCCTTGTGCTCCCGTGGTACTTCCGTTAGCTGTCCGCTGCCTCCGTCCAGGGCCTTCTTCATATGTCCGCTGAGACTCCTGCCTCCGCTCCCGCTCCCGCCGCCCCGATTCCGCTCCTCCGCCACCCCGCGCTCTGGCTCGGAGTGGCCGTCATGGCGCTGGGGATGGCCGTGCTCGCCGCAGGCTTCCTGCGCGCCCGCTCCCAGCCGCTGCCCCAGCTCGGCACCCTGCCCGCGTTCTCCTTCACCCGGCAGGACGGCTCCGCGTGGGGCTCGGCCCAGCTCAAGGGCCACCCCTACGTCGCCAATTTCATCTTCACCCGCTGCCCCACCGTCTGCCCCGCCTTCACCCGGAGGATGGCCCACATCCAGAAGGAGACGGACGCGTTCGGGCCCGGCCTGCAGTTGGTGTCCTTCTCGGTGGACCCCGCCTATGACACCCCGGCGCGCCTGGCCGAGTACGCCCAGAAGCATGGCGCCAACGCCGCTCGCTGGAGCTTCCTCACCGGCGACTACGCCGCCATCAAGGACACCGTCGTCAACAGCTTCAAGATCTACATGGACCGCCAGTCCCTGGATGAGGCCGACGTGATGGGCATCTTCCACGGCGACCACTTCGTGCTCGTGGACGGCATGGGGGAGATCCGCGGCTACTACGAGAGCCGTGACGAGGAGGCTTTCCAGCGGCTCCTGCGTGACGCGGCGCGGTTGGCCCGCGAGAACGGCTAAGTGCCGGAAAAGACGAAGGGCCAGTCCCCGCATAAGGGACCGGCCCTCGTTGATGCGGCCTCAGCAGGCGCCGCGAACTTCCTGACGACTACTCCACGTGCTGCGCGTGGGCGTGAGCCAGGATGTTCTGGAAGTTCAGCTGGCCCAGCGGGTTCTCGGCGAACGCGCCGACCTTGTCCGCCACGCCCTTCACGGTCTCGGCGATCTTGGCCACATCGCCCACCGTCTTGGCCACGCCACCCAGCGCGCCCAGGGTGCCCAGCGGGCCGCCGCCGAGGAAGCTCGCGGCGCCGTCGATGACCTTGTCAGCCAGCGGCTTCAGGAACTTGCCGAAGGGGCCGAGCTTGTCCAGGAACTTCCCGGCGATGTCCTTGATCGGCTGGGTCAGCGCGCTCAGCGGCTTCTGGATGACATCCATCACCTTGCCGGCGATGTTGGCGACCTTCCCAGCGACCTCGGAGACCTTCTTCGCGACGTCGGCGATACCCTTGACGACCTTGCCCATGGCGTGACTCTCTTTTTTCGAAGTTTTTAGTGGAGAAGTACTGCTTACAAAGGAGTTATCGGGGGGGTAGGGAAAAGGTTTCCTGCGTGCATTTTCCCGATCAATTTCCGCCGATCCACGCCTCTGCCTACTTCTTGTCGCCCGTCAGCGAGGGGCCCTTGGGGCCGCTGGAGGCCTCGAACTCCGAGTTCTGGAAGGACTGATCCACGCCGAACTCGCCCTTGGCGATGGCCACCAGCATCTTGCCGGCCTCCTCGGCCGTCACGACGTTGAAGCCGTTCTTCTTCAGCTCCTCGTCGGAGACGACGTGGACCTCGGGCTCCTTGTCCTTGTCCTGGGCGTACTTGAGCACCAGCTCCACATAGTCCTCGAGCGACATGCCCACCGCCTTGGCGATGCGCTTGGTGTCTGCATCCTTGAGCAGCTCGGCGCGGACCACTTCGACGGGGCGCTTGAGACCACGCTTCGGGCGGGGAGAGGTGTCCTGAGACATGTCTTCGACTCCAGGGGTTTGGGGAGATGAAGGCGAACCAGGACGCAGAGTCTGCCCGGGAGTTCCGGCTTTACGCAAGCTTCCGCCTTCTTTGCGTTCGGCGGCGCTTGGGTTAGCAACGCGGCTGGAGGTTGCCCATGTCTGAGGAGTTCACGCCCATCCCCTACGTGCCGGAGCAGCACTTCGCCCAGGTGCTCCGGTGGTTCGAGCTTTTTGGCGAGACGATGATCCCCGAGGCGCTGCCGCAGACGGGCTACATCGTCCCGGGTGTCGCCGCAGGCTTTCTCTACCGCACGGACAGTTCGGTGTGCTGGTTGGAGAGCCTGATCGCCAACAAGGATGTGTCCAAGGAGGAGCGCACCCGGGCGCTGGATGCCGTGGTCGTCGCGCTGAGCCGGGACGCCAAGAAGCTGGGCTTCAAGACGCTGCTGGGCTCCACACAGTTGGAGGCGGTGGTGAAGCGCGCACAGCGACTCGGCTGGTCCTACATGGGCGGAGGCTTCCACCTGATCGGCCTGCAGCTCGACACGCTGCCGTAAGCCCCGGGCCTTCGGGCCTGGACGGATCAGGACGTTGCGGGGTGGACACTCCGCCGGGCCCATTCTGGGTTCCCCCAGTCCCATGACTTGCGGTTTTCGGGGGTGGGAACTCATTTTCTCACCACGCTTCGCAGGCGTGGGAGGCACGGATGAGCGGCGGTCGGGGCGTGATGGTTGGGCAGCGAATGTCGGGAGGAGAACGGCTGGGGCTGGTGGGGAAGTTCATCGCGTACGGGCTGGTGGGGTGGTGCATCGAGTGCTGCTTCACCTCGGTGATGGATCTGGCCAGCGGCGCGGGAGACTTGAGGCTCAAGGGGTACTCGTACCTGTGGATGCACCCCATCTGGGGAGTGGGGCTGCTGCTGGGCGAGCACCTGTTGGGGCTGATGCAGCGGGCCGGGCTGAGCCGGGTGACACGGGCTTTCGTGGCCATGGCCGTGTGCTTCACGGTGGAGTACGTGTCGGGCGCCCTGCTGGTGGCGGCGATTGGCCGGTGTCCGTGGGACTACTCGGTGTCGCCGTGGAATGTGAATGGGCTGATCCGCCTGGACTATGCGCCCTTCTGGTTGTTGGGTGGGTGGATCTACGAGCCCCTGGCCCGCTTCATCCGGGGGATCCGCATCTTCGCCCGCGAGCCCGAGGCCGAGCCCACGCCCGGACTGTGGCCTTCTTGAGCTGATCAGCGGGGGCGGGGTACTCCGCCGGAGGGCTGCCACCGCAGGTAGCCGCGCTCCAGCAGCCACGGGTCCGTGCTCACGCTGACGGAGGACGCGGCCAGTTGCCTTGCGCTCTCCTGGAAGGCGCTCCGGGGCTCCCATGCGCCGAGTTCGCGCGCCTTCTTCCAAGCCTCTGTCCATTCGGTGAAGAAGTCGTGGATGGGTTCATCCGGCTGGACGCGGCGGCGCAAGTCCCTGGGCAGCCAGTCGCGGAAGAGCAGCGGGGCAAAGCCCTGGTGGAAGTCCGTGTGGAAGAGGAGCGCCTCGCGGGAGAGACCCTCGGGGGTGCGCCGCAGCAAGTGCACCGCGGTGATTCCGCCCTGCACGTCCGTGCTGCCCTCCACGACGAGGCCTCCGGGCAGCAGCGCCCGGCCCAGCTCCGTGTGCGCGGCCTCCACATCTTCGGCGCGGTACTGGCGCAGGATGTTCATGGCGCGCACGAGCCGTGCGGGCTGTCCTACTGTGGAGGCCCAGTCGAAGCCCCCGTGGACGAAGCGGGTCCGTGCTTCCTCGTGGCGAGCTGCCGCGGAGGCCCTGCCTTCATCCGCCTCCACGCCGATGACAGGCAGGTGAGGGTTCAGCTCCCGGAACAGGGTGGCGCTCTCCAGAGTCGTCCATGGGTGCTCGCCGAAGCCCACGTCCAGGAAGGCCGCGTCGCGCCAGGCCTCGTCCTGACGCTCCAGCAGCGGGCGCTCGCACTGGAACAGGTAGGCGTCCAGAGCCCTGAGCCGGGAGCGAGAGGTGCGCCCGCGCGTGCGTCGTTCCGGGGGCGTCATCGAGTCGCTCACAGTCATCGAGTCTGACAGCAGGCAGGCGAGCTGTCGCCCCGCTTCCGGCTGGTGGACTCGTGACTACCTTCCGCCGGAGCGAAAACGCTTCCGAAACTTCCGGAGTGAGGGGACAGCATGGCGACACTGAGGCGTGGACTGGTGGACAAGGTGAAGAAGGCGGCCTCGAAGGTGCGCACGCGGGGCGTCCAGGCGGCGGCCAAGGCGGGCACGCGAGGAGCACGGGTGCTGGTGGAGACAACGGTGGCCGCGGTGAAGACGGTGGACAAGCTCCAGCAGAAGCTGGGCGGGCGCCCGAGCAAGGTGCGCCTCACGCCGAAGGCCGCCGTGAAAGAGCAGCTGACTGAGACTCCGGTGCAGCAGCCGGAGCCGAAGGCAGCAGCGCCGATGAAGCCGGCAAAAACCGAGACAGCCCCCGCGAAGGGGCGCCGGGCCGCCTCGCGGCAGGTGTCCGAGACCCCGGCGGTGGAGATGCGGGACTCGGGCCGCAAGACGATGCCGGCGGCGGCGCCCAAGCGTTCGACGAAGGCGAAGGAGCCTGCTCCGGCCAAGCAGTTCAAGGTGAAGCGAGGGCAGAAGCACCTGCACTCGGGCCGCTAGCCGAGCAGCCTCGAGCCGCAGAGCCGTGAGCCGAGGGAGAGCGGGACGGCCGGCGCGGGAGGACCCGTCCGCTGACGGGGGGACCCGCGCCGAGACGAGGGACCCGCGATCTGCGGGCCCTACCGTGGATCTGCGTCCCGTGTCTCCCGTTCTTCTGGGAGCTACCTGCGACTGCTGGCCTTGCGCGTGGCAGTCTTGCCGGGAGCCTGGACCTTGCGCTGCTGTGGGGTGAGCCGCGTCACCGTGCCGGGCTTGCGCACCATGGCGGCCTGCCGTTCCTGCTCGGCGGCCTCGCGCTTAGCGGCCTCCTTCGCCGCGCGCCGCTCGGCGAGGGCAGCCCAGCGCTTCTTCAGCGTCTCGCGAAGTCCGGCCGTGCCCAGGTCCACCTGCGCCTGGTTGAGCCGGTAGTGCAGATCCTCGCGCAGCGTGCCGCGCTCCAGCGCCGACTCGGCCGTGCCCGTCATGCCCAGCACCAGCTTGGGCCGCTCCTCCTGCCGCAGCAGGCAGCGGAGGATGTGGCTCTGCGCCTCCAGCCCCAGCTTCACCACGTCCGGCACGAACACCACGCCTCGCGGCCGCTTCAGCGCTTCCACCAGCTCCGCCGACTGGCGGACCTCGAGCAGCTCACCCTCGTGCTCAAAGTGGTGCGCCGCCTCGACGGCCCACGAGCGCCGCTCTTCCTCCGTCCCGCCGTAGAGCAACAGCGCTGCGCGGTTGGAGACGAGCTCCTCTTCGCGATATCCGCGGGGTATCAACACGTCAGACCTTCCTTCCCGGAAAAAGGGGTCGCGTCGAGTCTAACGCCCCCACGGGTTGGACGTCGAATCCCACGGGCCTGTATCAGGCCGATTTCTGGGCTC
Organism: Hyalangium minutum; assembly: GCF_000737315.1. Taxonomy (GTDB): domain Bacteria; phylum Myxococcota; class Myxococcia; order Myxococcales; family Myxococcaceae; genus Hyalangium; species Hyalangium minutum. Next base: position 882,459 of record NZ_JMCB01000006.1, on the reverse strand, counting down.
CGTCACGGAGGGCTGAACGGATTTTCACGGGTTGTGGATGCCCTGAGCGCCCCACCCCAAGGGTTCTCTGGCCTCTTCCGGCGCCGGGACTACCAGCACTGGCCGGTGGCAGCGCGCCATCAGCTCCCGCGCCACCCCGCCCACCCGGCCCATCCTCCCCCCCACTGCCCCCACGCACACCAGATCCACCCCCTCGCGCTCCGCCGCCTGGCAGATGGCCTGCGCCTCCTCGCTCGCACTCACCCCCTCGAGGGTCCAACGCACCCCGTCATTCTCCTGCGGCACCAGCGCCTGGAGCCGGCGCATCATCTCCTCGCGCTCGCGCGGCGGCTCCGGCAGCACCCCGTAGTGGTCCGTCCAGTCCGGGTCCCCCATCCGGCGCACGTGCACGTGGAGCAGGTGCACCCGCCCCCCCACGCCCACCAGCATGCGCGCCTGGGCAATGGCCCGCTGGCTCGCCTCGGTGAAGTCCACCGGCACCAGCACGCTCCGGGGAGCTCCCAGCTTCCGAGGCTTCACAAACGTGGCCGGCACGCACACCACGGACTGCTCCGCGTGCCGCATCACCCCCGCGGACACCGAGCCATGCCACCACCGCTGCAGGCCCACCCGCTGGTGTGTCCCCACCACCACCAGGTCCACCCCGCGCTTCCGCGCCACGTGCAGCAGGTGCTCATCCCGCCGCCCGTAGCCCGGCTCCAGGTGGATCTCCACGTTCCCCTCCCCAGGCACCTCTCCCAGGCGCTCGCGCACCTCGCGCACCAGCACGCGCTCCACGTAGGGGTCCAGCGCCTGGATGCCGCGCACCACCGGATCCAGCAACTCCACGCGCACCGGGCTGTGAATCCCCAGCCGCGTGCGCTCCTCCGCCGGGCTGCAGACATACGTGGCGATGACGTCGCACGGCCCCACCTCGCGCAGCGCCCGGATGAAGGCCACCGAGCCATCCGCCTCATCCGACGCGTCCACCCCCACCATCGCCACGAGCCGCCGCCGGCCATGGGCCCAGTCCACCAGCGCCTCGTCGCGGCGCACCACGAGCACCGGAGCACACGCACGCTGCATCAGCCGCTCGGGCAGCGGGGTGCGGCGCCAGACGGGGATCTGCCAGCCATCGGCGGCCACCACGCACCACTCGGCCTTGCGGCACTCCTCGTCGCCCAGCAGCGCCTCCTCGGCCTTGGGCGTCATCACCGTGTGCACCTCCACGCCCTGGGCCCGGAGCCGCTCGGCCTCCAGCTCGAGCCGCCCATGCAGGACCACCTGCGAGGCGCCCGCTCCGTTCGGGCTCTCAGGCTCCGGGACGCCATACAACATCAGCGGTACCTTCCGCCGCGCAGCCAGGGCTGCCGCGGTGTTGGCTGCTCTCACCGAATCCGGGGACAGGTTCGTGATGCAGACGATGGGCATGGCGGCCACCTCCGAGCCCTCGGGCTCTCCCTGGAGAACACTCGAGGCCCGCAGCTCCCCGGTGTCACCCGTCCACCTCCACGCTGCTCATTCCGGCAGGGAACAGGCGACAAAAGTGGCGGCCCGGCCGCTCCGCCAGGCAGGACACGCCCCGGCACGGAGAGCCCTGGCTCCCCTGGCCGCTTCACGGGCTTCGAGGCGAGCCGAGCCTCAGTGCCCGTGGCCGTCGAACTGGTTGTGGTCCTGCTCGATGCCCTGCCCGCCCCGCTCGCCGTCCTGGCCAAAGGTGACGAGCAGCGGCTCCTTGCCGTTGTTCAGGAAGATGTACGGGCGGCCCCACGGATCCGCCGGCACCGAGGGCGCATAGTCCGGCACCAGGAACTCCAGCGAGTCCCCTTGGGGCAGGGAACCCTTGTCGGCCTGATAGCGCTTCAGCGCGGCGTTGATCACCGCGAAGTCCTCATGGATGCGCACCCAACTGACGTCGTCCCGGCGCCGGAAGTGCAACGACACCAACATCACCACCAGGCACAGCCCCGCCCCCATCCCCAGGAAGAGGCCCAGGGGGGTACGGCGGCGCGCGCGAGTCGTCTCTTCGGTCATGTCCTTACAAGGCGCGGTAGAGCGGCACGGGCTGCTGCTTGCCCTTGAGCCGCACCGGCGGCAGGTCCTCGAACGCCATCTCCCGGCCCTGGACGAGGAAGCGGGTGCGCTCACCCACCAGAATCTCTCCCGCCCCCGCCAGGGCGCACAGGCGCGAGGCCACATTCACCGCGTCGCCAATGCAGGTGTACTCGGTGCGCATGGCGCCGCCAATGTTGCCGGCCACCACCTCGCCCGAGTTGATGCCAATGCCCAGCTCCAACACCAGCGGCTGCCCACTGCGCGCATCCGCAATCCACTCGGCCTCGGCCTCCGCGCGCAGCTCCTGCATGGCCACCATCATCATCTTGGAGGCCTGCAGCGCCCGCAGCGCATCATCGGAGCGGTGCACCGGCGCGCCCCACACCGCCATCAGCCCGTCCCCGAGGAACTTGTCCAGCGTGCCGCCGCACGTGAGCACCGCGTCCGACAGCCGCCCGAGCACCTGGTTGAGCACACCCACCACCTGCTCGGGAGGCAGGCTCTCCGCCAGCCCGGTGAAGTTGCGGATGTCCGCGAAGAGCACGGTGACGACGCGCTTCTCGCCCGTGAGCACCACCGTGTCCGGGCTCTTGAGAATCTCCTCCACCACCGCGTCCGAGGTGTAGCGCGCGAACAGCTTGCGCACGCGCTCCGTCTCGCCCGTGCGGCGCATCACGTTCTCGATGCGCGCCGACAGCTCGTTCATGGAGGCGGACTTGTTCACGTAGTCGTCCGCGCCCGCGCGCAGGCCCTGCACGCGCTCCGTCTCTCCGTCATTGGCCGTGAGGATGATGACGGGCACTTGCCGCGCCGGGCCGTCCTTCAGCCGCCGGCACAGCTCCACCCCGTCGATGCCCGGCATGTCCAGATCCGTCAGGACGATGGCCGGCTGCACCCGGCCCACCTGCTCCAGCGCCTTGTACGGGTCGTCGAAGCAGAGCACCTCGTAGCCCAGCGTCTCCAGCCCCTCCTGCACGAAGGCGCACGCCAGCGGGCTGTCATCCACCACCATGACGCGGTGCTTGCCTTCGGTGGCGGGGCGGGGCGGCTCTTGGCGGCCGGAGATGCGGCCCTGCAGGCTGAGCGCCTCGTAGATTTGCTTGTAGGTGCAGTACCCCATCTCGACGAGGATTTCGCCGAGCTTGCGCCCATCCTTGCGTTGGAAGGCCAGCGCCTCTTCGAGCTGGGCCAGGGTGATGTACTTCATCCCCACCAGCAGCTCGCCCAGCGGCGGGTGCGAGGCCACCTTCTCACTGGTGAGCCCGAGCGCCTCGCCGAGCGCGTCCTGGATTTGCTCTCGGGTGACATAGCCCAGGGAGATGAGGGCCTCGCCCACGCGCTGGCCGGTGAGGGCTTGCAGCGCGAGCGCTTCCTGGACCTGACTGGGCGTGACGATGCCCAGCTTGAGCAGGAGGTCGCCGAAGAGGGGACTGGAGGCGCTCATCGAACGGGCAGACGGAGCCAGCCGAGGGCTGGCAAGGGGAGGGTCCTTTCCTGGGATCCGAGACTACTCCACCGGCTCCCCCCTCGGGAGGAAGAGAAACACGAAGGCGAGTCTCAAAAGACCCCTGCTCTGCCGCCCTCCAGGCCGCCAGCCCCGAGAGGCGGAGCGCCGAGGACTGACCCCAGAGGTGGGACCGAGGCCAGGAGGCGCTCGGAGGAGATGGGAGCGGAGGGCCCTCTTCCGGGCAGAGAGAGGGACACCTCAGTGAGTAGGCTCTGTCTTACATCAGACGACCCGAAGGCGTGAGCTCTGGGCCGTGGGACTGTGGGTGAAAGGAGATTCGATGGAGGAGGGCGCCCACCGCTAGGCTGGGAGGACAGTGGATGCGCCCCACCGCCGTGGCCCGCTCCTTCGTGGAGACACCTCCATGCGATTTGTGCTTCCGTTTCTCTTGGCCGGAGCCGCGTGCGCTACCTCGGCCCCGCCCAACACTCCTGCGCAAGATGCGCCCCTTCCCAGGGGACCGTGGTCGGAAGTGCCAGCCGTCGAGATGCCCACGGGGGACACCTCCATTCCTATCTCCTTGCTGCGAGATGTTGCGGACGCGTTACTCACGCTCCCAGGCGCCAAGGTGTGTGACTGGGTCACGCAGCGGCCCATCGTGGGCCTGTCCACGGAGTACTGCTCGACAGTCTACGTCGCCGGGGACGGCGACTCCCTGTCCTGGCGGCTCTCCGAGCCCGTGCCGGGAAACCACGAGGCATGTCAGCCCTTCTTCACCGTGAAGGATGACGACTACCCTGCCTCTCAGGTGTGGGTCGTGGGATATGTCCACAACCACCTCTGCGCCGCGCCTCCGTCTTCGCGTGATCTCAAAGCATGGCCGACGGACGCGTTCAAACCTCTCGTGGCCATGGCGGAAGTCCGCCTCTATCCAGGCAACCCGGCTCCCGCCCTCTACAAGAACACAGTCATTGAGATGGCGTCGGCGCTGGTGGCGGAGCGCCAGGACGGCGCACGCATCATCCTGCGCTACTTTCCCACGGGCGAGGTCCAACAGTGGAGCCATGTCCGGGCCCGGTGGGTTAACCCTCGGCATGTGCACCCCACGCGGCGCCGACCCTCGTCGCAATACCGTGCCCTCCTGCCGGGAAGGAGCTCTGCAGTTGTTGCGCGAGTAGACGGGTGCGATGCAGGAGAGAGAAATGATCAAGGCGTGTGCATCCGCTGTGCTCGTGGCGATGCTGCAGGGTTGCGCCGCGCCCGCTGCCTCCTGGAAGGGAGGGGTGAAGTGGCCGGAGACCGAGCAAGACGAGCAATCGGTCAAGACCATCGTCCCCCTGACGGAGGCGGGGGCCGCGCTCGCCGCAGCGGCCGCCATCCGCGAGATGGTGAAAACCAACCCGTTTCCAAGGCTCTTCCAGGGGTGCGCCAGTCCTGAGCAGGGAATGGATGTCGCCGTCTTCACGGGCCCAACGCCCGGCCTGTATTACGTGGTCTTGGAGGAGCGCTTCGATCGGTGCGGTGGCCCCATCGGGCGCCTTCTCGACTGGGACTATGTGTACGCAGTCACTCCCCAAGGTGAGGTAGTGGAGAAGGCCCCGCCACCGCGGGGGGAACCGCCTGTCTCCTCCCCTCCCCGCCGAGGCCCTGCTGCACCCGAGCCAACACCGCCACCTGCTGCTCCCCCTCCGGAAACGCGCACCGGTACGCCTGCGCCCACTCCAGGGCCAACCTCTCCGCCTCCACCAGCGCCTGCCGCCCCAACTCCGGCTGCCCCTCCCCCAGCATCACCACCTTCCACCTCCCCGGCGCCGGTTCCGCCCGGGTGAGGGGTTGCAGCGCGAGCACTTCCTGGGCCTGGCTGGGCGTGACGATTCCGAGTTTGAGCAGGAGGTCGCCAAAGAGAGGATTGGGGGCGCACATTGATCTCAGTGCGTCGCCCACGGACACATCACTCTCGGCCATTGTGCCCCGAGCGAACCTACTCGCCTCCGTATCACCGTGCCTCGATGCCGTGAGGGATCTCTGCAGCTGTTGCGCGAGTAGCCGCTTGCCGGATGCTACCCCGCAGCGGAAGGGAGAAACGAAATGTTCAGGAGATACGCGCTTGCAGGGGTCGTCGCGATGGTGTCCGGGTGTGGTGCTCCCAGGGCTGCCGCTTGGAAGGAACCCGTGGTGTGGCCGGAGACCGAACAAGACGAGCAATCGGTCAAGACGCTTGTCGCGCCTGTAGAGGCGGGTGCAGCGGTCGCCGCAGCGGCGGCCGTTCGCGAGTTGGTGAGAACCCAGCCGTTTCCAGGGCTCTTCGACGGATGCGCCAGTCCTGAGCAGGGCTTGGATGTCGCTGTCTTCACGGGCCCGACGCCGGGCTTGTACTACGTCGTGCTGGAGCAGCGCTTTCATCGATGCGGCGGCCCGAGCGGACGCGTTCTCGACTGGCGGTATGTGTACGCAGTCACTCCTCAAGGCGAGGTGGTGGCCGAGGCCCCTCCACCGCGGGGGGATTGGGTTGGACCCCCTCCCGCTTCTCCCGAACCGCCAGTGGCTCCGGAGCGTGAGACGTCCCCCGGTACGCCTGAGCCGCCCCCTATGCCGGCCACCGCGCCCGCACCAACCCCTCCCCCATCTCCAACAACCCCATCCTCACCGCCACCCGCCGCCCCACCACCTTCGGATACGCCGCAATGACAATCCGCCGGTGGTCCGAGCGCGTCCCGTGACTCACCGGCCCAAGGCTGCGTGAAGCGAACCCGCGGAGCGGCTTGAGCGCCTCGCCCACGAGGTGGCCCGGTGCTGACAGCACCGGGCCACGAGCCTACCCATCGCCGGGAGGAGCTACTGCTGGCGCCGCCGGCGGACCACCATCACCGCGAGCAGGCCCAGGCCCATCATCGCCAGCGCGGACGGATCACCGCCCGAGGCCGCGCAGCCGATGCCGTCGCCGAGGAAGTCGCGATCGCCGCCGGTGGGCGGGGTCTGCACGACAGTCCACGTGGCGGTGGCCGGAGTCGGATCCACATTGCCGGCCGAGTCACGGGCGCGCACCTCGAGGGTGTGCTGGCCCGGGGCGAGGTTCGCGAAGGTGGCCGGGTTCGGGCACTCCGTGAACTCCGCCGCACCGTCGAGCTTGCACTCGTAGGTGACGCCAGACTCGGTGGAGCCGAACTCGAATGTGGCGCTGGTGCTCTGCGTCTCGCCCGAGGGTCCGGAGACGATGGAGGTGTCCGGCACGCCCGTGTCGATGGTGATGTGGACGGTGTTGGACACCGGGCTGACGTTGCCCACGCCGTTCGTCGTGGTGGCGGTGATGTCATGCGGACCGTCGGCCAGCGGGGTGGTCGGCGTGAACGTCCAGTTGCCCGCCGCGTCCGAGGTGGTGGTGCCCACCGGGGTGCCATCGACGTACACGGTGACCGTGCTGTTCGGCGGGGCCGTGCCGGAGATGACGGGCGTGTTGTCATCCGTCACCGTGTTGTTGGCGGGACCGGTGATGACCGGAGCGGCCGGGATGGAGGCATCCACCGTGAACGTGTTGGTGTTGGACACGGGGCTGACGTTGCCCGCGGCGTCCGAGGCCGTGGCGTTCACTGTGTGCGAGCCGTTCGAAATGCCCGTGCCCGGCGTGAAGCTCCAGTCGCCGTTGGAGTCCGCAGTGGTGGTGCCCACCACCGTGCCATCCACGCTGATGGTGACGGTGCTGCCCGGATCGGCGGTGCCACTGTAGGTCGGCGTGTTGTCGGCGATGGTCGAGCCGTCGGCCGGCGTGTTCACCACCGGAGCGCCCGGCGCCACGGTGTCCACCGTGAAGGTGTTGCTGTCGGTGGCCGTGTTGCCCGCCGCGTCCGTGGCCGTGGCCGTCACCGTGTGCGGACCATCCGGCAGCGGAGTGCTGGAGGTGACGGTCCAGTTACCGCTGGCATCCGCCGTGACTGTCCCCACCACCGTGCCATCCACGCTCACCGAGACACTGCTGCCCGGCTCGGCCGTGCCGCTGTAGACCGGCGTGCTGTCGTTGATCAGCGAGCCCTCCGCAGGCGTCGTCACCGACACCGCCGGAGCCGTGGCGTCCACCGTGAAAGCATTGCTGTCGGTGGCCGTGTTGCCCGCAGCGTCCGTCGCCGTGGCCGTCACCGTGTGCGGCCCATCCGCCAGCGGCGTCGTCGGCGTGTACGTCCACATCGTGCCCATCACAATCACCGGGCCCACCGCGACGCCGTCCACCGTCAACGTCACCGTCGCTCCCGCCTCCACCGTGCCGCTGTAGGTCGGCGTGTTATCGGTGGTCGTCGAACCCTCCGCAGGCGTCTGCACCACCACCGCCGGAGGCGTGGCGTCCACCGTGAAGGCGTTGCTGTCGGTGGCCGTGTTGCCCGCCGCATCCGTCGCCGTGGCTGTCACCGTGTGCGGGCCATCCGCCAGCGGCGTCGTCGGCGTGTACGTCCACGTCGTGCCCGTCACAACCACCGGGCCCACCGCGACGCCGTCCACCGTCAACGTCACCGTCGCTCCCGCTTCCACCGTACCGCTGTAGGTCGGCGTGTTATCGGTGGTCGTCGAGCCCTCGGCAGGCGTCTGCACCACCACCGCCGGAGGCGTGGCGTCCACCGTGAAGGCGTTGCTGTCGGTGGCCGTGTTGCCCGCAGCGTCCGTCGCCGTGGCCGTCACCGTGTGCGGCCCATCCGCCAGCGGCGTCGTCGGCGTGTACGTCCACGTCGTGCCCGTCACAACCACTGGGCCCACCGCGACGCCGTCCACCGTCAGCGTCACCGTCGCTCCGGCCTCCACCGTGCCGCTGTAGGTCGGCGTGTTATCGGTGGTCGTCGAACCCTCTGCGGGCGTCTGCACCACCACCGTCGGAGGCGTCGCATCCACCGCGAAGGCATTGCTGTCGGTGGCCGTGTTGTTCACCGCATCCGTCGCCGTGGCCGTCACCGTGTGCGGGCCATCCGCCAGCGGCGTCGTCGGCGTGTACGTCCAGTTCGGGCCCGGCACCGTCAGGGTGGTCAGCAGGGTGCCATCCACCCGGATCTCCACCGTGTACGGGCCAGGATTGTTGTCCGACACCGTGCCGCTGTAGGTCGGCGTGTTGTCATTGGTGGTCGAGCCCTCCGCAGGCGTCTGCACCACCACCGTCGGCGGCGTGGCGTCCACCGTGAAGGTGTTGGTGTTGGACACGGGGCTGACGTTGCCCGCCGCGTCCGTCGCCGTGGCATTCACCGTGTGCGAGCCGTTCGCCAGGGGCGCGGTGGGCGTGAGCGTCCAGTTGCCCGACGCGTCCGCCATGACAGTTCCCACCGAGGTGCCGTCCACGCGCACCGTGACGGTGCTGCCCGGCTCCGCCGTACCCGTGTACGTCGGCGTGTTGTCATTGGTCCGCGAGCCGTTGGCCGGCGTTACCACCACCGGCGCCGCGGGCGCGGTGATGTCGATCGTGAAGGTGTTGGTGTTGCTCTGTTGGCTGTAGACCTCCTGCTTCGTGAGCACGGCCGAGACGGTGTAGGTGCCCACCGCCAGATCCGAGGTCGGCGTGAAGCTCCAGTTGGCCGCTGCGGGCAGGCGGGGGATGGTCAGCGTGGTCGCGCCGATCGTCACCGTGAGGATGATCTCGGAACCCGGCGGGAAGGCCGGGTCGAGCGTGCCCGAGAAGGTGGGCCGCAGGTTGTTGGTGGAACTCCCGTTGGCGGGGGTGACCACCACGGGAACCGGCATGGTCTCGGGGAAGCCATCATTGAGGATCTGTTCCACCTTGCCCGGGATTCCGGGGCTCGCGCCGTAGTTCACAGTGTCGCCGGGACGCTGCGTGGGCGTCTGGCCCGCGACTGCTCCATCGGCGAAGACTGTGCAAGAGCCCGTCTGGGACTGCAGGAGCAGGAGCCCACCGCCACCACCGCCACCCGGGCCAATGAAGGCCGTATTGAGGCTTGTATCGCCGCCGCGGCCGCCCTGAGAGAGCACGTTGCAGTTCGCGAGCTGGGCGAAGCGCAGGTACACCGTGCCGCCGCCGCCTCCACCAAACGCGCCGCTCAGGGTGGTGTTGCCTTGGATGGTGGGGCCGGAGCCGCCATTGGCCAGGATGATGCCGTCACCGCCGTCCAAGGACTGGGCCCGCATGAAGATGATGCCGCCACCCGCGCCTCCCTGGTTCGCCGGAGGCGTCAGATCAACGATGCCGTGGCCCGAGCCGCCACCGCCGCCAAAGACCATCCGGTTGAGCGGATCGACGGTGCTGCTGAACTTGGAGCCGCCGATGCCTCCCACAGCGCGCGCGCCATCCGCCGAGGAGTGCGTCTTGCCGCCATCACCGCCCCGGCCCGCGCTGCCGCCGCCCGCGCCGCCTGCCAGGTAGCACACGCCTCCACCGCCACCGTTGGCACCATTGCCGCGTCCGGTGGAGCTGGCGCCGTACAGACCGCGTGCGACACCCTCGGCCCGCTGAGCGCCGCCGGGCGAACCCTCGGTGATGCCGGAGCATCCCCGGCGGGTCGTCGTGGAGTCTTTGACGTACAGCCCACCCCGGAAGCCCTTGCCCGTGACGTCGATGGCGGCTGCCGACTCGATGACCACGCTGCCGTTGGCCAGGAAGGCCAGGATGCCACCCTTGGAGCCGTCCCAGGCAGAGGCGGTCAGCACCGCGCCGCCCCGGATGGTGACGTTCGTGTACTCGGGCACCTTGACGGCCTGCGCGCCCGTCGCCGTGTAAGCGTAGAGCAGCGGTGAGGCCAGCTTCAGCTTGCCCGGCTCTGCCGCCGCCATGCTGAGCCGCGCCAGCTCCCAGCGGCCCACCGCGCCGGTGGTGAGGTTGATGTCCGAGATGTCACCCGGCGTCGGCTCAGGGGTGTACCCCGTGGACTGGTGCACCAGCACGAGATCCCCGGGACTGAAGCCCGTGTTGGTGTCCACGAGCAGCTCAGTGGCACCCACGGCCGCGTCGGTCGTGACCCGGGCGTAGCTGTTGATGACGACCGGGGCCGGCAGGCTCGTGGTGACGTCGAGCACTCCGTCGCTCCCGTCACCCAGCAGGTAGATGTCCCGCCCTGCCATGGCTGGCAGCGCGCACAGGGTGACGGCCAGCAGTGCGTTGCGAAGGATGTTCTTCAAGGATGCATTCCTCATGTGTCTGTTCCCCCCGCTTACTGCTGGGTGCCCTCGCGAGGCGCGGTGATGAAGTCGACCCGGCGGTTCGTCGCCCGGCCCTTCGCAGTCTTGTTGTCAGCGATGGGCCGCTCCTGCCCATAGCCCTTGGCCTCCAGGCGCTGCGGCTCCACCCCCTTGTTGATGAGGTAGTTGCGCACCGCCTCCGCACGCCGGTGAGACAGCGTCATGTTCGCGGCCGGCTTGCCCTGGTTGTCCGTGTGGCCCTCGATGACCACCCGATCCAGCTCCGGGTGCGCCTTGAGGATACTCGCCACCTGATCCAGCAGCTTGAAGCTGCGCGACTGGATGGTCGCCTTGGCCGTGTCGAAGTAGACCGTGTCCTTCAGCTCGATGCGGCCGGACTGGATGGCCACCTGCTGCTTCTGCTTGGCCGGGCAACCCTGGTTGTCCGCGGGACCCGCCTCGGTCGGGCAGTTGTCGCGGTGGTCCGCCACGCCGTCATTGTCGCTGTCCTTGGCCGGGCAGCCCTTCAGCTCGGCGATGCCGGGCTCGTTCGGGCAGCTGTCCTGCTCGTCCACGAAGCCGTCCTTGTCCGTGTCACGCACCGGGCAGCCCTGGCGCTCGGCCGGACCCGCCTCGGTGGGGCACTTGTCCGCCGAGTCCTCGATGCCGTCCTTGTCCGTGTCCGGGCAGCCCTGGAACTGCGCCAGGCCGAACACCTGCGGGCACTTGTCCGCCGCGTCCTCGATGCCGTCCTTGTCCGCGTCCGGGCAGCCCTTGAGCGCGGCCTCGCCGGCCACCGTCGGGCAAGAGTCGTCCTGATCCAGCACGCCGTCCTGGTCCGTGTCCTTCAGCGGGCAGCCTGACGCGTCCACGCGCCCACCCTGCGTCGGGCACGCGTCCACGCGGTTCTTCACCCCGTCATTGTCATCATCCAGATCCGGGCACTGCTCGGGCGTGTGCTGACCGCCCGCCACGCACTTGGGCGGCGTGCTCCCGTAGGCCACGCCCAGCAGTCCGCGGAAAGTCGGCGTGCCCGGCGCATTGCCAAAGCCCACGCCCGCCAGCGCGTAGGCCTCCAGCGCCTCACTCAGCGGCATGCGCGCGCCGGCCAACGCCTCGACGGAGGTGCCCTCGCGCCGGAAGGGGATGGAGGCGATCACATCCAGCTCGCCGCGCAGCCCCTCGCCCGTGGTGGACACGACGCCGCCCAGGCGCAGCTCGTCGCCCAGCTCATCCTTCACGCTCTCATTGCCCAGGGCCACCCGCGGACGCAGCATCGCGCCCGCGTCCAGACCCGCGCGCAGGAAGCCGAACCGCTTGCCCACCATGATGCTGGGCAGGGCGCGCAGGGAGCTCTCCCGGGCCAGCGCCGTGGCGCTGCCCAGCGGCAGGCCCGCCTGGACGCCAATGGAGAGGTCCACCACGTCTGCATCACGCTCGGACAGCACGCCCAGTCGCAGCCCCAGGTACGGCGTGCCCAGCGACAGCCCCTTCCGAGGAGTCCCCACGCCGCGGGCCGTCATATCGTCCCCGCTCTGCATGAAGAGCACGGGCACCTGCGCGGACACCTCGAGCCGGTTCGACAGGGCATACGCGCCCGTCAGGTGGCCCGTCACCCGGTGCTTCACCACCGAGCCGATGCGCTCCCCGTCCAGGAAGAACACGAGCGGATCATTCTCGTAATGGCCCGTGAGGGAGAAGCGGTACGCGCCGTTCTGCAGCAGCTCGCCGGTGCCCAGCAGCAACGAACCCTGGCCACTGGGGTTGAGCGACAGTCGCTCCAGTTCGACCTCGGGGAGCCCCGCGGGCTGCGCGAGCGCCGTGGCGCTGATCAGGCAGGCGGCGAGCGCCAGCGGCAACGCCAGCGCAGGGGAGGGTCGCTTCTGGAGCGCCCGGCGGGTGTCTCCTTCGAACGAGCCCGCGAGCGGTGTGTCTTCAGTCATGTCGTGGTCTTTCCAGCAGAGTCAACAAGATGGGCCAAGGGCGCGGAGCCAGTTTCAGGGCATGTCAATCGAGGAGCGTTCTGGCTGCATCCCCGGGGGGGCACGAGGTGGCGCGAGTTAACCGTGAGTGGGGCGGTTTTCCACTTCCCCGCCAAGACTTCAATGGGTCCGTTGGCTATCCAGCAAAGCCGGTGCCGCTCCAACCGAGCCAGCAACCCATCGAAATCATGGAGTGCACGGCCCCCTTCGCCTCTCGGCGCGTGGAGCATGACGCGGCACTGTCGCGTTCTGCCACAGCCGGGTGTCCTCCCCTCGGCAGTGAGGAGTTCCAGGCACTTGGGCGGCGCCGTGGGGTGCGGATGTCGCGCTTCGCCGCAGAGAGGCCCGTGCCTCGCATCAGAGCGGCGGTGCGTCGGTTTCAGACGCTGACGCGTCAGGCCCATCGCTGACATGCCAGTCGTCGGGACCCAACGGCGCTCCCTCCCCTGCCTGCTCCAAAAGGAAGAGGCCGAGGTGCCGCGCCCCTCGAGGGGTACGGAGCCTCGGCCTCTCACCGCGCGGGCCCCCGGCCCTTCAGCCGGGGAGACCGCCGGAGGTTACTGCTTCGCCGCGCCGTCCTCGGCGTAGCGGGTGAGGAACTCCACGCGGCGGTTGGCGGCGCGGCCCTCGTTGGTGGTGTTGGGCTGCACCGGGCGATCCGGGCCGAAGCCCTTGGCCTCGAAGCGCTCGGCGGCCACGCCCTTCTTCACCAGGTAGTCGCGCACGGCCTCCGCGCGCTGCTGGGACAGGGTGCGGTTGACTTCGGCAGGACCGCGGTCATCCGTGTGGCCCTCGATGATGACCTTGGTGATCTCCGGGTGCTCGCCGAGCACCTTGGCCATCTGGTCCAGCAGCGCGTTGGAGCGCGCCTGGATGGTGGCCGCACCCGAGTCGAAGTACACCTTGTCCTTGATGTCGATGCGGTCCTGCTTGATGACGATCAGCTGCTTCTGAGCCGCGGGGCAGCCCTGGTTCTCCGCGGGGCCCGCCTGGTTGATGCAGTTGTCCAGGTGGTCGGCCACGCCGTCATTGTCCGTGTCCTTGGCGGGGCAGCCCTTCAGCTCGGGGATACCGGCCTCGTTCGGGCAGCTGTCGTTCTCGTCGAGAATCTTGTCGTTGTCCGAGTCCTTCGCCGGGCAGCCCTGGCGGTCCACCGGACCGGCCTCGTTCGGGCACTTGTCGGCCGCGTCATCCAGGCCATCGCCGTCCGTGTCCGGGCAGCCCTGGCGATCCGGAGAGCCCTTGAGGGCGGGGCACTTGTCCGCGGAGTCCGGCACGCTGTCGCCGTCCTGGTCCGGGCAGCCCTGCGCCGACTCGGCGCCAGCCACCGTCGGGCACTTGTCGGCCGAGTCCGCCACGCCGTCCTTGTCCTGGTCCGGAATGGGGCAGCCCTTGGCGTCCACCTTGCCACCCTCCTTGGGGCAGGCGTCGTCACGGTTCTTCACGCCGTCGTTGTCGTCATCCAGATCCGGGCACTGCGAGGGCTCGTGCTTGGCGCCCGCCACGCACTTGGGCGGCATGCCGCCGAAGGCCGCGCCCATCATCACGCGGAAGTTCGGGTTGCCCAGCGTGTCGCCAAAGCCCAGGCCGCCGAGGGCGAACACCTCGACGTCGTTGGACACGGGGCCACGCACGCCCACCAGCGTCTCAGCGGCGAGGAACTCGTGGCCGAACGGAATCCACATGAGGATGTCGGCCTCGTAGCGCAGGCCCTCGCCGGTGGTGGACACCGCGGCGCCCAGGCGCAGGCGGTTGTAGGCCTCGCTGTTGTCGCCCTCGCCGATGCTCACGCGCGGACGCAGGTCGGCGCCGAGCTCGAAGCCCGCGCGCAGGCCCTCGGTCTCACGGCCCACCATGATGCGGGGAATGGCGCGCAGCGAGTTCTCACGAGCCAGCGCCCGATCGCTGCCAATGGGGAAGCCCACGCTCACGCCGGCCGCCAGGTCCACGGGGATGGCCTCGGACTGGTTCAGCACGCCGATGTTGAAGTTGGCGATGGGCGTGCCCAGCTTGAAGCCGCCCGTGGGCTGGCCGAAGCCGGTGCCTTCCAGGTTGCCCTGCTCCTGGCTGAGGATGAGGGGCACCTGCAGGCCCACCTCGAGCGTGTCGCCCAGGCCGTAGGCGGCGATGAGGTGGCCCGTGGTGCGGTGGCTCACCAGCGTCACCTCGCGGAACCCACCCTCCACGGAGGCATCAATCAGCTCGGGCGTCAGCGGCTTGTTCTCGTAGTGACCCACGAGCGAGAGCCGGAAGCGGCCATTCGGCAGCAGCTGGCCGGAGTTCACCAGCAGCGAGCCCGCGCCGCTGGGATTGAACTCCAGGCGCTCCACTTCGAACTGGGGCAGACCGGCCGGCTGGGCCAGGGCGGAGGTGCTGAGCACCAGCGCGGCAAGGAGACTCAGGCGGGCCGCAGGCGCGCCCATTCGCTTTGAGAGAGAGGTGGGTCGGTTCATTCGATCATCCATCGGGGTGGACTGTGGCGCACCGGAGAGCTGCCCCCGGTCCATACCAGCGCGCGCACACAAGTCGAGGATTCATCAAACGTCCAGAGAAAAACCATGTTTGTTGCCCCCCCGGGTACAGCCGTACCCCGCCACCCCACCGGGTTGAGTCCTGAAAAAAAGGGACCTCGGGGAGGTGCCCCGTGCCGGAGGCTAGGAGTTGGAGGGAACCCCGGGCTCGGGGCGAGGCAGCTCCAGGATGAAGGTGGAGCCCTTTCCAGGCTCGCTCACCACTCGCAGCGTGCCCCCGTGGGACTCGGCGATCTGCCGGCAGATCCACAGGCCCAGGCCCAGGCCCTGGATGTGGCGCGTGGCCTCGGCGCGCTGGAAGCGCTGGAAGATGCGGACCTGCTCCTCGGGGGCGATGCCGTAGCCCTGGTCCGTGACGGACAGCCGGGCCGCCCCGGGTGCCACCTCCACGCGCACGAGCACCGGCTTGCTGCGGCCGTACTTGATGGCGTTGGACAGCAGGTTCGTCACCACCTGCTCCAGCCGCAGCCGGTCCCAGCGCCCCACCACCGGCTGGCCCGCCTCGACGCGCACCTCGCAGCCGGCCCGGACGAACTCCTCGGACATGCGCGAGACGCCCTCGGAGGCCAGCGCCGACAAGTCCACCTCGCCCAGCTGCAGCTGAAGCTGTCCGGCGGTGATGCGTGACACATCCAGCAAGTCTTCAATGAGCACGCCCAGGCGCTCGCCGGTGCGGGCCACGCGCTCGGCGCGCTCGGCCAGGCTGTCCGAGAGCCGCGCCTCGCGGGCCTTGCGCGCCAGCACGCGCAGCTGGAGCTGGAGCGCGTTGAGCGGGTTCTTCAGCTCGTGGCCCGCCACGGAGAGGAAGTCGTCGCGCAGCCGCAGGGAGTCGAGCGCCGCCGAGTAGAGCCGCGCATCCTCGATGGCCAGCGCCGCGCGGCCGGCGATGCTCTCCAGCAGCACTTGATCATCCTGTCCGTAGGGCTGCCCGCGTGCGTCGCGCAGCACCAGGAGGCACCCACACGCGTTCCCCCGAGCCACCAGCGGCACGGCGATGAGGTCCTGCGGCCCCCGGCGCACGAAGTAGGGGCGCATCGCGGCCTCGGGCCCCACGCCCTCGAGCGCCGCGGCGCTCATGGCGCCCAGGAAGAGCGTCTGCCCGGTGGAGACGGCGGCGCCCTGGAGCCCCTCGCCCACGCGCAGCCGGCGCACGCGCACCACCTCCTCCAGCAGCTCGCGCACCATGGCGTCCGGGTGGTGCACGGCGGCCAGCTCCAGGTACTGCCCATCCTCGGAGACGAGCTGGAGCAGACAGCAGTCGCCCAGCTCTCGCGTCACCGCGCGGACCAGCACATCCACCACCTGCTCGAGATCCAACCCCGCCTCGGCCACCAGCTGGCTCACCTGCACCAGCAGGTGCAGGCGCGCGGCGCTCTGCCGGCTCTCCTCCTCGGCCTCGCGGCGCTGCTCGAAGAGCCGCGCGTTGTCCATGGCGAGCGCGGCCCGGCTCGCCAGCTCCTCGGCCAGCGCCTGGTCCTCCGGGCCATAGGGCGGCTTGCCCGCGCCGCGGATGAAGGAGACGGCGCCCAGGGTGCGCCCCCGGGCCACCAGGGGCGCGGTGATGAAGGACTGCGCCCCCAGCTCCTTGAGGAGCTGCAGGGAGCGGGAGTTGCCCGTGAGCTTGGCCAGCCGCTCTGGCGTGAGCTGAGGCTCCAGATAGGAGCGGCCCGTGCGCAGCACCGCTTCAATCGAGGAGAAGTGGGTGAGGTCAAGCCGGTAGCGCGAGAGCTCCTGGGTCAGCGAGGCCCGGGCCGGATCCGCGTGCAGCAGGGTGACCTGGCGTGCCTGGCTGCCCTCCGCGGACACGTCCACCGAGCACCAGTCCGCGAAGATGCCCAGCGCCAGCCGCGCCACGCCATTCACGGTCTCCTTCCACTCGATCGAGCGGGACAGCAACGCGCTGGCGTCCGCCAGCAGGCGCATCCGCAGCCCGGCCGCCTCCGCCTGGAGCCGCGCCGCGTGCTCGCGCTCGTAGAGCAGGGAGCGCTCCAGGGCCAGCCCGCACTGGCGCGCCAGCCCGAGCATGGAGGTCTGCTCCGGCTCGGTGAACCGCCGGGGCGTCTCGAACCCCAAGGCGAGCACCCCCAGCACCTTGCCCTCCACCAGCAGCGGCAGGAAGGCACAGGCCTCGGCTGAGTCCAAGCCCAGGGCCATGTCCGGATAGCGGGCATGAAGCGCCTCGCGGGACTCCAGCCACACCGGCTGCCGGGTGCGCGCCGCGTCGTAGCCGGGCATGTTCCCCTGCCGCGGCAGCAGGCGGAGCGCTGCCTCCACCTCGGGCGCCACGCCCACCGACGCGGCGAGCTCCACGCCCTGCCCATCCGGCTGCACCAGGTGCACCAGCCCCGTCATCGCTCCCAGGGCGGGAATCCCCAGGTCCAGCACCACCCGCGCCACCTCGTTGCGAGTGAGGGCGCGGCCGAAGCCCTCCGTCACCGCCTGGAAGCGGCTGAGGCGGAGCCCCTCGGCCCGCTCCGCCTTGGCGCGGGCCTGCTCAGAGCGGCGCACCTCTTCCCGCAGATGTTCCCGCTCCAGCACCAGGCTGACCAGCGTCGCGCAGAGGCCCGCGCTGCGTAACGCAGGCGGGGAGGGGACATGTACGGCCTGGAACCAGGCCACGAGCGCCCCCAGGCGCGTGCCCTCCGGGACGGCCAGCGGGAGCGCCACCAGGGACCGCATGCCCAACCGCTCACGCAGGGAGGGCTCGCCTTCCAGCAGTGCATCGGCTCCCAGGTCCTCGACAAGGCGGGGCTGAGCAACACCCGGCACTGCCTGGATGGCGCCCATCCACAGCGCCGCATACGCGCTGGCCGCCTCTTCGGACAGCCCGGCCGTAGCAAAGGTGTGGAGCGTGCCGTCCGGGCTCTTCCAGCTGATCGAACAGTGATCCGCCGCCAGGACCCTCGCGGTCCAGCGGCCCACCTCTTCGAACACCGCCCGCACGGAGGGCGCCGACACGAGCAACTCCAGCGCTCGCGCCACACCTTCCGCGGCCGCCGCGAGGTCGCCCTCGGGCATGAACATGGGACTCCCCCCCCAGCCGGGTTCTCATAAACCCCGCTGGCTGAGAGTCTTTCATGAGACGCCCCAACTTGCCGAGTCCTTCTGGTGAGGCGTTGACTGATAAATGGAAGCGCTGGCCGGAAGTTCAGGCCTCAGTGCTCGAAAACCCTCAGAAATGCCAAGGCAATTTCTAAAACGATGAGTGCGACAATGGTCGTCTCCAGCGTGAGGGAGCGCGCCGTGTCCACCTCCCCCTTGAGCAGCCCATACGTCTGCTCCAGCAGGTGGTGCTTGCGGGTAACAGAGGCCTGCCAGGCGGGGATGCGCAGCCTCCTCACCGACGCCTCGTAGACCTTGGCCAGGTAGAAATCTCCAATGATCTTCAGGCTGTTCTCCACCCGCTCGATGAACTCGTTGAGATCCACCAGGGTGGAGAGCGCGTCGCGCACCAAGTCCCGGTACGGGCTGCGGAAGAGCGAGAGCAGGCCATGCTTCCGGGCCTGCACCTCGTCGTGAATGCGGGCGATGTGCCCATCCAGCACCTCGTCGTAAAAGCGGAACTCCAGGAGCTGCGCGTTGGCGATCTCGAGCAGGTCTGGAATGTCGCGCGAGCCCGAGGGCTCATAAACAAAGGCGCTGTTCCAGTCGATGACGACCAGGTCCTCGGCCGAGTAGCTGAAGCGGTACTGGGCAATGGCCTCGCTCTCGCCGCGGGACAGGGGCTTGGAGTCCACCTCACCCAGCAGCAAGCGGGCCAGCTCCGCGCCCGCGAAAATCTCATCGGCGGAGGGATTGCCGCGGATGCGCTCGACGAAGAGGACGGTGTAGCTCTCGTTCTGGTCCCAGACGCTCCGCTCGCGGACGGCGGGGGCAATCGTCTTGCGCACACCCTCGAGCAGCTCGCCGGTGAGCGCCTCCACCGCCTGGCTGTCATAGAACTCGTCGGCCAGGCCGGTGAGCTGCGGGAAGGTGGTGCCCTCGGGGATGGGGACGGCGAGGATGATGGAGACGGCGCCATGGTCGAACAGACGCGCGGTGGCATCCACCGTGACGGGTCCGCCGCGCAGGGCGAGCACGCGCCGGCCCAGCTCATAGGCCACGGGAGGGTTGGGCAGCTGGATGAACTGGCTGTTCTCGCGCGAGAGCTTCAGGCGCCGCGCATCCTGGGCGAGCACCCGGCGAGCCTTCTCCAAGTCTATCTCGTCCGCGATGTCATACAGGCGGTAGCACAGCGCGGTGGCCTTCTCGAGGATCAGGGACATATCCAAACGCTTGCAGGGTAGGGCGCCTGCAACCCTACTCACCATGAAGGGGTGTCTGTCTTAGCTGTGGGGCCGCCGGGGATGGTGGGGCGACAGCTCGGTGCGCACATCCCACAGCTCCGGGAAGAAGCGCGTCTCCAGGGCCCGGCGCAGGAAGGGCACGCCCGAGGAGCCGCCCGTGCCGTGCTTGAAGCCGATGATGCGCATCACCGTCATCATGTGGCGGTAGCGCCAGAGCTGAAAGCGCTCCTCGGTGTCCACCAGCTTCTCGCACATCTCATACGCATCCCAGTGCTTCTCGGTGTCCTCGTAGATGCGGCGGAACACCTCCACCACCGCCTCGCTCTTCTCGTAGGGCAGGCGCCAGTCGCGCTGCGCGTGGTCCGCGGGGATGGGGTGGCCCATGCGGGCCAGGTGGCGGAGGAACTCGTCATACAGGCTGGGAGACTCCAAGAGCCGCTCCAGCTCCGCGTACTGGGTGGGCACGTGCTTGAAGGGGCCCAGCACCTTGGCCTCCTTCATGCCCAGCAGCATCTCCACCGCGTGGTACTGGAAGCTCTGGAAGCCCGAGGCCGCGCCCAGCGCGCCACGGAACTCCAGGTACTCATTGGGCGTGAGCGTCTCCAGCACGCTCCACTGCTCGAAGAGCATGCGCTGGATGTGGCCCACGCGCGCGAAAATCTTGAACGAGGGCTCCAGCTTGTCCGACTGCACATAGCGGATGCAGGCCGTCAGCTCATGGATGAGCAGCTTCATCCACAGCTCGCTCGTCTGATGCTGGATGATGAAGAGCATCTCATCATGGTGAGGCGGCTGGGAGCGCGGCACCTGGGCGGCCAGCACCCGGTCCAGCTGCAGGTACTCTCCATAAGTGGTATGGCCCGCCAGCTCGGTGAGGATGCCTGGCTCCATGTCACGCTTGCTCATGGGCAAGGCATAACACGAAGGCCGGGGGCCTCGGAGTATTCCCCCGTGGCATCCCCGGCCTTGGAAAACCTTGAGACAAGCCCCCCAGTCCCGGACCTCTCACCCCGGGCCGGAGGTGAGGTTGAGTCCAGAAACGGACTGTCTCAACGTTTCATGTCTTACGACAGACGTATCAGGTAGAGCTGCCCTCTTTGGCCTGAGCCAGCGCCTTGGCAGCGGCACGGCCGCGAGGCAGCTTCAGATCCTCGACGCTGTTGGGCTTGGCGTAGTCCACCCAGCTGTCCGGACGGCGGTTCGTCTTCGTCAGCATGCGCAGCTTCTGGTAGTGCGCCGCGCAATAGCCCTTGGTGCGGCTGGGCGAACCACAACCAATGATAGCGCACTCACTGGCGCCACCGGCCGAGGGCTTGCGGCCCCGGCGCTTGCCACCCGTCACGACGGGGGCGGGGGCGGCGACCTTCGCCGGACGCCCAGGGCCACGCTTGCCAGGCTTCGCGACCTGCGCGCCAAACAGCGGCGCCATGGCCGCCGCCACCGGGGCCAGCCGCTCCGCCACGCTGCGCAGGGACTCCAGATCCGCTGTCCCCGCCTCGATCCGCGAAATCACTGCGCGCAGCGGCTTGAGCTGGACCTCGATCTCATTGCGAATCATCTCGCGAAACGCTTTGTCGACAGACATTCTAGGGGTACCTCTCTGATATGTGGAAATGTGTGCGTGATGCTTGAATCAAGCGTGGGGACGCTTGGGAAAGCCCTCAATACTTCTCAAGAGAGAGATTGTCGATTCTCTTTACAAAAATTTTGTTTCGCGATGCTAGCTGTCCCATCGCGGCTCTTCGAACAATCGCTCGCTGCCCGACACGGTCCTCGGACTGAGGGCGAGTTCCTCTCTCAACATGAGAAAGGAGTGACTCAGTTCGGTCTGCTCCTCCTGATCCAGAGCGGAGGTGAGGCGGGGGAAGATCTCCGCCTCTTCTTCCTGAACATGGGCCACGAGCAAATCTTCCAGCGCGGTGAAGCGAGCCCACCACTCGTCCTCTCCCGGAGAGAGCTCCTCGAGCTCTTCGATGAGCTCGCGCAGGGTCAGATGATCCTCGGCCTCCTCGCGGGCCCGGACACGGCCCTCGACCCGGGCCATCACAGGATAGAGGTAGCGCTCCTCCAACCGCGCGTGTACCCGGAGCGCGTCCGCCAGGGCTTGAAAGCGCTCTCTTTGGGTCTCGGCCTCGCCTGAATCCATCTCGGCGTCGAGCGCCGAGAGGCGCTCCTCCAGCTCCCGGTGTTGCTCCGTGAGGATGTCGAAGGGTCCCATGAGGGCAACCATCGGCATCCCTGTCTTGGGGGACAACTTGAAGGCGCCGGGGGCCGGGAGAGGAGGGCCCGGCCGGCTGCCTGGTTCATTCGAAGGAGGGACGGGCTGCCAGCTTGAGCCTCCATCCCCATGTTCCTTCCCCGTGGAGACCTTGTTCACCACCGCGCGTCGCGCTGTGTTCCGTCTGGCCGAGGTGGGCGCCAGGGCGTCGGCCCTCTACCACCGCGCCCGGCTGTTGGGTGCCGAGCACCTCCCTTCCCGGGGACCGGTCCTCCTGGTGGGCAACCATGGCGTCTGGGGCTACGAGACGCCGGCCTTCTTCCATCTGCTCCACCAGGCCACGGGCCGCTATCCGCTGGGGCTGGCCGAGCGCGGCTTCTTCCGCATCCCGCTGATCCGCACGGTGCTGCCCTGGCTGGGCGGCGTGGAGGGCACGCGGGAGAATGCGCTCGAGTCGCTGCGCCAGGGGCACCTGGTGGTCTGCTACCCCGGGGGTGCCTGGGAGACCTTCAAGCGCTCGGAGGGGCGCTACACGCTGCGCTGGGAGCGGACGCTGGGCTTCGTGCGGCTGGCGGCGCGGGCCGGGGTGCCCATCGTCCCGTTTGCGGGCTTTGGCGTGGATGACACCTTCTTCTATCCCTCGGACGAGGAGCGCTGGTGCGTGCGCATCTCCGAGCAGGAGAAGTACCGCATGCCGGTGGTGATGGGCTTGGGGCCATTGCCGCTGCCGGTGCGCATCACCTTCGCGGTGGGCGAGCCGCACGAGCCGCCGCCCGAGAATGCGCCCGAGCACCGCCTGCAGGACTTCAGGGACTTGGTGGCCGCCAGCGTGCGCAGGCTCTTGCTGCGAGCGTGTCATGCTTGAGGCCACGAGCTCCGCACGGCCCCGGTTCGTCCCGGAGCCTGAAGAGATTCAGCCGGGCTATGAGCTCGCGCTCGAGGAGCGCAGGGTGCGAGGGGCGCCGGTGCGCCTCTTCACCTTCCCGGGCGGCAGTGAGGATGTCTCGCGCACCGTGGTGTGCCTGCCAGGGCTGGGGGCCTCGGGACGCTCCTTCGCGCCCATGGCGCCGCTGGCCGAGGAGCTGCGGCTCCAGCTGTGGACGCCCACGCTGCGCACGCCGATGACGCACACGCCGCTGCAGTGGAACGTGGCGTCGCTGGCGCACCCGGACGCGCGGCTGCCCGAGCGCTTCGCGCTGCTGGGCTCGTCCTTTGGCAGCCTCGTGGCCCTGGCGTTCACGCTGGCCTACCCGGAGCGCGTGAAGGCGCTGGTCCTGGTGTCACCGGTGGCCAGCGTGCACCGCGTGCGGCGCTGGGCGCTGAGCCTCTCCACGCTGGTGCGCATGCCCAAGCCCTTCGCCTATCTCTTCGCGCCCACGGTGGCGCGGGTGCTCGGAGGCAGAGAGCTGCCCCCCGAGGGCCGCGCGGAGATCGTCCGCGAGGCGCGCCGCATCTCTCCGATGGAGCTGCTGCGCCGGCTGCGGGACGTGCTGGACGCGGACTTCCTGGGCGCGCTGGAGCAGGTGAAGGTGCCCACGCTGCTCATCCATGGCGCGAGAGACCACCTGGTGCCGCTCCGCTACGCGAGGGACGTGGCCCGCCGCATCCCCGGCGCTCGGCTGGAGGTGCTCCGCAAGGCCAGCCACCTGCCGTACATGAGCCACGCGCAATCCTTCAATGCCTTTGCCGGTGACTTCCTGCTGCAACACCTGTCCTGAGACCTGACGCCTGATTCATTTATCAAACATGACTGCTGCCACGACTCTGTCCCGCTCTGCCCTGCTGTTCCTCTCTCGCCGCGACGGCTTGAAAGAGGTCGCTACACGTGTCGGTCCCCTGCGCGAGCTGGCCCGCCGCTTCATCGCCGGGGAGACGCTGGAAGAGGCCGTGGAGGCGGTGAAGGAGCTCAACGCCCAGGGGCTGATGGCCAGCTTCGACCACCTCAATGAAGCGGTGCGCAACGAGGCGGAGACCCAGGAGGAGGTGCGCGAGTACCGCCGGCTCCTGGCGCGCGTGGACGCCCTCGAGGTGAAGGCCAATGTGTCTCTGAAGCTGACGCAGTGCGGGCTGCTGTTCGACCCGGCGCTGGCGCTGAAGAACGCCCGGACCATCGTCAAGGAGGCGGCGGCGCGCGGCTCCTTCGTGCGGGTGGACATGGAGCAGAGCGCGGTGACACAGGCCACGCTCGACACGGTGCGCCAGCTTCACTCCGAATTCGGGGAGGAGCGGGTGGGCGCGGTGCTGCAGAGCTACCTGCGGCGCACGGAGACGGACGCACGGGCCCTGTGCGCCGAGCGCGTGCGCATCCGCCTGTGCAAGGGCGCGTACCTGGAGGGCCCGGAGGTGGCGTACCAGGACAAGAAGGACGTGGACGCCCACTTCGTCCGGGTGATGCGCGTGCTGCTCGACAGCGGCGTGTACCACGGTATCGCCACGCACGATGAGCGGATGATCGACGCCACGCTGGACCACGCGGCGAAACAGCGGCTGCCGAAGTCTGCCTTCGAGTTTCAGATGCTGTATGGCATCCGCCGGGACTTGCAGGTGCGTCTGGCGAAGGCGGGCTTTCCGGTGCGCATCTACGTGCCGTACGGGCGGTTCTGGTACCCGTACTTCATGCGACGGCTCGCCGAGCGCCCTGCCAACTTGTGGTTCGTCGTGAAGAACCTCATGAAGGGATAGGGAGCGAGCGGCATGCCGAGCGCCCGCTCCTCGCCTCCTCGTCTTGCGGGTGGCGCGGGGCACTGCCCACCTTGGGTGTGACGGCTGTCGAGGAGGTCTGTCACATGTGGACTCGCTGGCTCAGCTTCGTCCTGGGGGTCTGGCTCTTCATCGCCCCCCTCGTCTTCAACTACGTCCAGCCGGTGGCCCGCCTCAACTCGGCCATGGTGGGCCTGGCGGTCGCCATCGTGTCCCTGCTGGCCTCGTCCGCTCCCCCGCTGCGCTTCGTGAACGTGGCGCTCGGTGGGTGGCTCCTGCTCGCGCCGAACCTGCTCGGCTATGGCGGTGACGCGCTCCCCACCGCGCATGACATCGTCCTCGGGGCGCTGATCATCTGCGCGTCGCTGGCGCCCACGGCGCAGCCCACGGTCCGTGGCTTCCGCCGCCTCATCAAGACATGAGCGCTCCCCTGCTTCGAGGCGCGACTGCTGGCGCCGTGGGCACCCTGGCCCTCGGTGGCTTTGCCGTGCTGCGCAACGCCGCCCTGGGGCACGCGCCTCCTTATTCCGCGCGCCGCCTCGCGGCCCAGCTCGTGCACCGGGTGACTCGCCGCACCGTGCCTCCGCGCAGAGCCCTCGCCTGGAGCCTGGGCATGCGCTTCACCTATGGCCCGGTGCTCGGCCTCATCTGGGCCCGGCTCCGGGAGAGGTTGCCCCCCTCTCCGCTCCTGAGGGGCCTGCTGCTGGGCGCGGGGGTTCTGACTTTCGAGCACCTCTCCTTTCCCGCCCTCCACGTCACGGCTCCGCCTCGCACCTGGACGCGCGCCGAGCGCGCTTTCCTCCTGGCACAGACGTGCCTCTTCGGGCTCGTGACGGAGTGGGCGCTCCCTCGCGCCTCCCATTCCTTGCCGGCCGCCCGTCCGCTCACGGCTCCAGGAGCTGAGCACGCCCTGGGGCACTCTCCCGGAGAGCGGCAGGACTCCGCGCCTCTCCCGCCTTCCACGTGAGGGCTCTCTAGTTTTCAGACATGGCGCTGCCCCTCGAAGCCTATGCCCTGATTGGCGACACCTACAGCGCGGCACTCGTCGGGACGAATGGCTCCATCGACTGGCTGTGCTGGCCCCGCTTCGACTCGGATGCCTGCTTCGCGGCGCTGCTGGGCGACGAGCGCCATGGCCGCTGGTGCATCGCCCCCTCCATCCCCGTGCGCTCGGTGCGGCGCCGCTACGTGCCCGGCACCCTCGTGCTCGAGACGGACTTCGAGACGGCCGAGGGCACCGTGCGCCTCATCGACTTCATGCCGCCGCGCAACGAGGCGCCGGACATCGTCCGCATCGTCCGCGGCATGAGCGGCCGGGTCCCCGTCCACATGGAGGCCTCGCCCCGCTTCGGCTACGGCAATCGCAGCCCGTGGATCCGCTCCACCTTCTGCTGCGTCTCCGCCAAGGCCGGCCCGGATGCCACGCTGCTGCGCACCCGCATGCCCATGCACGTGGAGAACGGCCACGTCTTCTCGGACTTCACCGTGGCCGAGCACGAGCAGATCCCCATCATCCTCACCTGGTTCCCCTCCCACCAGCGCCAGCCCCGCTCCGTGGAGGCCTTCACCGCCCTGGAGGGAACGTGCTCCTGGTGGCGCGAGTGGTCGGACCGCTGCACCTACCAGGGGCCCTGGCGCGAGCAGGTGCTGCGCTCGCTCATCACCTTGAAGGCCCTCACGTACTCGCCGACCGGGGGCATCGTCGCCGCGCCCACCACCTCGCTCCCCGAGAACCTGGGCGGCGTGCGCAACTGGGACTACCGCTATTGCTGGCTGCGCGACGCCACGCTCACGCTGGTGACGCTGCTGCGGGCCGGCTACACCGAGGAGGCCCGCTCCTGGCGCGACTGGCTGCTGCGCGCCGTGGCCGGAGAGCCCGAGGAGCTGCAGATCATGTACGGCGTCGCGGGCGAGCGCCGCTTCCCGGAGTCCGTGCTGCCCTGGCTGCCGGGCTATGCGAACTCCCATCCGGTCCGCATCGGCAACGACGCGGTGAAGCAGCTCCAGCTCGATATCTTCGGCGAGGTGATGGCCTGCCTCCACCAGGCCCGCGTTGCCGGTCTGCCCTCGGAGCAGGAGGTGTGGGATCTGCAGCGGCACCTGCTGCGCTTCATCGAGCGGTCCTGGGAGCTGCCAGACGAGGGGATCTGGGAGATCCGGGGCGGACGGCAGCAGTTCACGCACTCGAAGATCATGGCATGGGTGGCGGTGGACCAGGCGCTCAGGAGCGCCGAGGACTACCACCTGGAGGCTCCGCTGGACGAGTGGCGCGCCCTGCGCTCCCGCATCCACGCGCAGGTGTGCGAGAAGGGCTTTGATCCGAAGCTCAACACCTTCGTGCAGGCCTATGGCTCGCGGGAGCTGGACGCGAGCCTGTTGATGATCCCGCTGGTGGGCTTCTTGCCCCCGGAGGATCCCCGCGTGCGAGGCACGGTGGAGGCCATCGAGCGCGAGCTGCTCCACGAGGGCCTCGTGTACCGCTACGACTCGGACCGCACGAAGGACGGATTCCCCGCGGGCGAGGGCGTGTTCCTGGCGTGCTCGTTCTGGCTGGCGAACAACCAGGCGCTGCTCGGCCGCCACCAGGAGGCCTGCGAGCTCTTCGAGCGGTTGCTGGGGCTGTGCAACGACGTGGGGCTGCTGTCCGAAGAGTACGACGTGGAGTCCCACCGGCTGGTGGGCAACTTCCCTCAGGCCTTCAGCCACCTCGCGCTGATCACCACCGCGCAGAACTTCTTGCGCACGGGCTGCAGCGCGGGACACGAGCGCCTCCGGGGCTGAGCACGTCCCGGCCGAGCTGGGGGTAACGCCAGCTCCTCGCTTAGGGATCGCGCGGGTGAAGTCCCCGGCTCGCCATGCCAAGCTCGAGCTTCAGGGGTTCGACCGGCTGCCCCGCCAAGACAGCCTGGACAAGCTCCGGACGGAGGCATTGGTCCTTGAAGAGCGTCAGTGGCGCCAGCAGCGCACCGGCCCGGACCGCGATCCTGCCGGTGTCCGCCTCTGGAGAAGTGAGGGCATAGGAGCCCGCAAGCGTGGCCCAGCCCGGCTCCAGCCAAACGAAGGTGGCCAGGAGCCGCCATGTCCGGGTGTCCCAGAGCCGCGCACTCCCTCCCATGGTGATCGTCACCACGCGATCGCCTTCCGGTGAGAAGGCCACGCCGACAAGAACCCCCTCGTGACCTTCGAGCACGGCCACTTGTTTTCGCTCCCGGACGCTCCAGACCCGGACCGTGAAGTCCCATGCACCGCTCATGAGCAGGTTCCCATCGGGCGAGAACGCGACAGCGCTGACGGGGCCATCTTCATGGCCTTCCAAGGTGAAGGCAGCCTCTCCCTTCTCGACGTCCCATACCCGGACCGTCTTTTCACCGCCGACACTGGCCAGCAGCGAAGCCTTGGGAGAGAAAGCCAAGGCGTACACGTCCTCCGTGTGCCCCTCCAAGGAGCGGATCGCCGTGCCGGTGTGGCCGTCCCAGAGCCTCACGAGCTTGTCCGCGGAAGCCGTAGCAAGGATCTGACCGTCCGGAGAGAAGGCGATCCCCCAGATGGAACTCTCCAGTCCACTGAGCTCGAAGCGAGCTTTGGGGCGAGGTGCGCGCACGTCCCAGATTCTGACTGAACGCCCGTCTGTCCGCGCCAAGCGCCCGCCGTCAGGCGAGAGGGCGAGGCGGCCCACATCCTCGAGCTTCTCCACCACCTTCAGCAGTCTGCCCGCCTCGATGTCCCAGAGCCGGATGACTCCGTCCGTCGAGAAGGTGTAGAGCTCCGTTGCATCGGGAGACACGGCGAGCGACGCCACCACGTCTTGTGCCGTGGGCAACATCATGGGGGATGCCCCGGTGCGTGTATCCCAGACCCTCGCCCCTCCCGCTTCTCCCCCCAGCACCACCCGCCCTCCCGGCAGGAAGCTCACGCAGACGCCCGCCGCTCCGCGAACCCGCTGCACCCGTGACTCTGGAGCCGCTGGGCGCTCGAGCCAGATGCCTTGATTCGCGGCGACAGCGACCTGCCCTTCTTCTCCCGGCACGAACGCCAGCCCAAACCCCAATCCCCCTCCATACACGCTGCCCACCTGAGTCCCCGAGGCCGCGTCCCATACGAGGACCTCGCTCTGGAGGGTGATGGCCGCCACGTTCACCCCGTTACACGCGAGGCGCATCACATTGGCATCCTCGGCCAGCAGCTCTCTGGGGGGCGTGTCTTCCTGCAGGTCCCAGATCTTCACCGTCGAGTCCCCGGACCCGCTGATGAGCTGATGAGGGACCCGTGGGTTGAACACAAGCGATCGGACCGCCTTCGTGTGCCCCTCCAACGTACGAACTGGAGCTCCACTCGCCACCCGCCAGATGCGGATCGACTGGTCCTCCGAACCTGTCGCGAGCAGCTCACCGTCCGGTGAGAAGGCCACACTCCACACTTTCTCAGCGTGAGCGGAGATGACCGACACAGGCTCTCCCGTGTTGGGATTCCACAGACGCGCTGTCCCATCGACCGAACAAGATGCGAGGAGGCCCCCATCGGGTGAGAACGCGACCTGCCATAGCGGGGCTTGATGGCCTCGAAGGCTCCGCAGAAGCGCTCCCGTGGAGACATCCCACACACCCACTGTCCCATCATCCGAAGCCGAGGCGAGGAGCTTCCCGCTGGGAGCGAACACGACACTGTTCACGCACGCCGCGTGGCCCACGAACGTGACCAATGGGCGCCCCGAGGCCAGGTCCCACAAGACAGGGTGCTGGCCTCCGCAGGTCACGAACAGGGTTCCATCCGAAGAGACCGCCAGCTCACTCACCGAGCCTGGCAAGGCGGGCTCGAGGAGCACCTCGCTCCCGCCGTCCACGTGACGGCTGCCCCAGCGTGCCAGCCTCAGCTCTCTACTGGGAGGGAGCTCCCCACTCAGCGCGGGCATCCTCCACGCTGTGCCCTTGAGCCGGGCCCCGCGCAGATCCGTCCCCTCGAGGAGCGGAGCGTGGTGGAACGCCGTACTGCCCGAGAAGTCTGCCTCCCGGAGCTGAGCGCGACCCAAGTCCGCTCCGTCCAGGATGCTGACACGCGCTTGAAGCCTGTGGCCCTCGACTCCGCGAAGGTTCGCCGCCGTCAGGTCCGCACCGTCCAGGCGAGTCTCCACGAGCCGGGCCCCTTCGAGCCACGCCCAAGCCAACCGGGCTCCGCGGAGGTCCGCTCCTTCCAGGTGCGCCTGCGGGGGCATGAACCAGCGCATCTCTTGCTGGCTGCTTTGATTGGCGCCTCCCGCCGTGCCACAGCTCCACTCGTACGCGAGGCGGAGCGCGTTCTCACTGATCCGAGGCGAATAGCTACCGGACAGCACCTGCCTGACACCCGATCGAAGCACCTCCACGTCCTCGCTGGCGGCGAGATCCACCAGGAAGACGGCTCCGTCGGACGTCAGCGGGGGCGCATCCAGCGCATGCGCCAGCCTCTGTCGGTGCGCCGCGTTCCACAGATGCCGCGCATAGAAGAACTCCTCGAAGAGCTTGAACTTGAACTGGTAGTACTCGCCCAGCTCCCGCGTCAGGAAGGGCAGCGCGCTCAGCTCCGGCTCCAGCCTGGAGGCCTCCTGACGCGCCGTACTCCTGAGCGGCACACCTATCAGGCGGATCATCTTGGTGATGTGGATCCGGCCTCGCGGGTCCCTCCGCGCCTCGTGCGCCAACCGCTCTAAGAAGCGTCCTAGCCGCATCCGTGCAAGCGGGCCCTGGCTCTTCAGCACGTGGCGGATGAAGAGCTGAAACAAAGCCCCGAGAGACAACTCGCCCTTGTAAGAAGAGAGCTCCGAGGCCACGGGCAGAAGCATCTCCACCAGCATCGGCCGGGAGGTCAGCTCAGGCCGTGCCTCGATCCGGGCAAGCAGTGCATCCCATTGTGCCGCCTTCTCCTGTCCGAGGGATCGGACGAGGAACTCTCGCAGTTGTTGCCGATCCCACCCGGCCAGCTCATCCACCTCCGCGCCGAGCGCCAGAGCCACGGACCCAAGCGCAGTGTTCAACGGGGAGACGCGCGCCGGGAGCCCCGCGCTGCGCTCGTCCCGGAAGTGCTGCGCTCGACTCGTGATGAGAACGCGGTTACCCCGCGGCTCCTCGGGCTCGGAGGCGGTCGGCCTCGCGAGCTGGCGGAGCTGCTCCTCCAGGAGCGAGGGCTCCGTGACACCCAGCTCGTCCAGCCCATCCAGGAGCAGAACGATTCTCCCCACGGAGAGCAGGTGAAGCAGGACCGCGGGATCTCCCCGCCAGCCCACGCGTGCGGCCATGTGTTCCTGCAGCATTCCCTCCAGGGAGACGGCTCCCCCAAAGTCCTTGAGGGGGATGGTGACAGGAACGGGGCTGTCAGAATCCTTCTCGGCGGCAGCCGCCAGCTCATAGGCGAGCCGTTGGATGAAGCTCGTCTTCCCCGTCCCGGCCTCTCCCACCACCAGCCACAGCCGGGCACTCTCCCCGCGAGCCCACGCCTTGCCTCGTGCCAGCGCCTCCGCTTCCCGTCCCTGCACCTCCAGGGACTTCAGCTTTGGAGGGACGTAGGTGCGCGCCAGCGTGCTCTCCTCGTAGCTCCTGCGAAGCCGCGACAGGTACGGCTTGAAGTCGAAGAGCTCCCGCTCCAGGTCCTTCAAGGTGAAGGCCAGCACCCGCGCTTCCTGCAGGAACTCGATGGCCGCGGTGGAGAAGCCGGACGCCACCACCATCAGTGCATTCTCGGAGGATCGCTCGCCCGTGGGCTGGAGCAGCTTCACGAGCGATTGCGCCTCAATCAGCGAGAGGGGCCGCCGTATCTCCTTGCAGACGACCCGGTACCGCTCCTGCAGGAGGCCGCTCTTACGCTGGGCCTGGAGATCCGCTCCACTGTCCTGCGGCTCAAGCCGAGTCACCGTGTAGCCCAGGAGCCGGAGCAGCTTCTCCACCCGCTGCTCGAAGGAGGGGCCCGCGTCGAAGAATCCCTCCAGCCCGCTCATCCGCCGCATCCGCGCGCGCTCCGGGTAGAGCTGATCCCCCAGGTTGGCGGCCTCCTCCTCCTGGATGCGCTCCTCTCGGAGTTCGCTGAGCCTCGCGGCCACCTCCTGATAGGCCCGGGCCGTGGGCGATTGGGGAGCCGTCTCGACCAGCAGCTCCTCTCCAAAGAGCAACCGCTCCACGAAGGGGATCTCCACACGGGTCTCGTCCGGTGGCGTCTCGAACTGGCTGTTCCAGACGGCACGGCGCGCCTCCAGCGCCTGCTTCGTCTCCAGGAGCGGCACCGGCGAGGCCACCAGCAGACGCCGCAACTTCCCATATCTCCGCTCGGGCATCTTCCCGGCCACCGCCGGCTGCAGCGCGCGATAGACGTTCAGCAGCCCCGCCGTGTTCTGGGCCGAGTAGTTGCCCACCAGCACCGTCGCATGCGGCAGCACCGCCGTGAGCAGGCCTCCCAGATCGGTGATGCCCGTCCGTGAGTCCAGCAGGATGTGGCCATACCCCAGCCGCCCCGTGAGCCCGTCCAGGAGCTGCTGAAAGAGCGCGACGCCTCGCTCGGGAGACTCCACGGTGAACTTGTGCCAGTCGATCTGCTGGTAGAGGCCCGTGAAGTTCTCGCGCTCCCCATACGCGGGCAGGACGAACAAGCCGGGGACCTCTGGCACTGCGTACGGCAGGGCCAGAAAGGACTCCAACAGGTGCCCCTCGAGGGGGACGGGGGCGGCGGCGGCGGCTTCCGCCTGCTGCCACTCCATCAGCCACCGCAGGAAACCCTGGGCCACGGGCTTGCGCGGCTTCAGTCCTTCGATGTGGTGCATCCCTGGCGCTTCCAGATCCAGGTCCCACAAGAGGACTCGCTGATGGCCGCGCGCGAGGGCCACGCCCACGTTGGCCAGCAACAGGGTCCGCCCCACACCCCCCTTGAAGCTGTAGAAGGTCGAGACGTGTGCCGTCATGGTCCTAGTGGAAGGTGCCATCGGCCGCTTCGGGGTTGAGGTACGAGGCTCCACGCCGCGCGTGTTTCACGGGCGCGGGGGCCCGTGGCACGGCAGTCTCCTTCGGTGGCATCAACTCCCGCCCCCTGACTCCCAGGACGATGGTGTTGCCATTGCCCCGAGCCACCTTGTCGATGAGCTCGTTGGCCTCCATGAGCGCCAGGATCCGGGACAGGTTGGCTTTCTCGAGCGCGAACGTCTCGCCGATGAACTGCTGCGTCACCTCCCCCTCTCGCTGGACGCGCTCCAGGATTTCCCGGACGTGCTTCCGGTTGAGCACCTGGGAGGGGACTTCACTGCGCAGCGACTCGATGCGCATCTCCAATAGCGCGCGCAGCATGGACCAGCGCGCGAAGTAGGGCTTGCCCAGGCTGTCGAGCTGGGCGCGCCGTCGGGGATGGACGACATGAGCCAAGTGCTCGTTCAGTTCGCGGAGCTGCTCTAGCGGTGCTCCCGTCCGCACCAGCTTGAGGAGCCGCTCGCAGTAGGCGTACTCCAGGACTTCGGCCATGCGCTCGCTCCACTGCTCGCGGCTGCGGATGGCCTCCAACATCTCGGCCAGCGAGGCATGGAACGCCAAGTCCTCGGGAGCGACAGTCTCCAGCTCAAGCGGCATGAGTAAACCTTAGTGAACTCCAGGGGTTTACTCTAGTTTACCGCTCCCGGTGCCTGCTTGTTCCCCTGGAAATCCAAGCGGATGTCCACTTCCACCACCTGGAAGCAGGGCACAGGCTCATCCGCCTTCTCCGCACTGTCGCGCTTCTGACCCTGGTAGACGAAGCCAGGAGCCTTCTCCCCTTCAGTCTTGGGCTGGTTGGCCAGCACGGTGACGCTGCCGCGCGTGGTGTAGAGCTGTGCGGCCGCCCGGGCATGCGCCCTGAGGCTGGTAGCATCCCCCAAGGCGGGGACCAGCACCCACTCGGGACCGATGTTCTTCCAGACTTCAGGCATCGGCCCGTCTGCTTCGCAGAAGTCCAGGCAGATGGGCATCGCCAGCATGCCGAGCGGCAGTCCCATCAGCCGGATCCACTTCCCGGTGTGGATGTCCTCGGCTCCCTGTTCGCCAAGCCCGCCGAAAGGCAGGAGCTTGAGATGCTCTAGGACGGGGTGCCCATAGGCGTCCAACAGCTCCGCCCGGTTGAAGACCTTGTCCGGGTCCTCACTGTCCGCCTCATGAAAGCTTCCAGGGAGCACCATCAGCATCTCATGCTCGCCGAAGTGCTCCTCCAGCCACTGCTGGACCCGTTCCCGCAGCGCGGGTGTCACCGTGAGCTCCGGGAGCACCAACACGTGGGCTCCTGCGAATCGCGCCTGTTCCAGGAAGCCTTTCAGGGTCTGCCAGCGGGCCTCCGGATCCGTGAGGCTCTCCACTCGCCACGACGGAGGATGCGGTTTCACCCGCGATAGCCCCACTCCGTCCTCGAAGTGGCAGATGGCAACCCGGAGGCGCTCTCCCCGCTTGTAGAGGTCGGCGAGCTTCCGGGAGAGGTAATCGCCTGGCTTCCGGATCTCGACGTGATAGCGGCTCAAGTTCGCGGGGATGACCCAGTGATGCCTCGCCCAGTTGCGGAGGTGCCCCACCTTCCCTTCGAGGTGGCCCTTCCTCATCCCCTGAGGGCGCCGGTAGAGGTGGTAGCGCTCTCCGTCCTCCAACTGCACGAGCGTCGAGAGCAGGGTGTCCACTCCTGTGGCCCGGCTCCCCGAGTTCTCGGCCAGGAACTCATCCAGCGCACGCAGCCGCACCAGGCCGTTCCACTCCTCCGGCGGTTTCTTCCCCTCGTCGAGCAGTTTGAGGACCTGCGCTTCGGTCCCGATCGCCTTATTGAGGCGAAACTCCCGCTCCAGTTCCTGGAACCGGGGATGGTCCTTCCAGAGCTCGGCCCAGAGCTTCACGAACAGCCCGCGTGCATACTCGATGGTTTCCCGGAGCGTCATGGAGGCCGAGGTCCTGCTCGTTCAGGGGTCACGCCCCGACAGCAGACTTCTCGCGCATCTGCGGAGGAGACTCAACCCTCCTGAGCACTCCGCCCCCCTGCGACCTCTCAGGTTCTCACCGCACGGCCCGCGCCAGCCCTCGGGCCCCGAGCGCCACGCCGCTGAGCGCTCCACCGGCCAGCGCCACAAGGCCCGCGGTGGCCGTGAAGCGCTTCCACCGAGGCGTGGGCGGCACGCTGCCGTGAGGCCCCACGCCCTGCCGCACCGGGTGGAAGAGGTTGCCCTCGGTCCGCTCCACGGGCTTCTCGCGCATCTGCATCCGCACGCCGAAGTTTCCTAGCAGCCACTTGCCCACCCGCGGCACCCACCGGTCCATCCAGAGGATGAGCCTGCCCTGGAGGAACACGGGCACCACGGTCCGCCCCGGCCGCCGGGCGCACCTCACCACCGCGCGCGCCGCCACGTCTGGCTCATAGGTGGGCGGCACCGGCATCGGCGCCAGGTGGAACTGGGTGGGCGCGTGATCGAACATCGGCGTGGCCACCGAGGGCACCAGCACATTGGAGACGTGGATGCCCGTGCCGCGCAGCTCCAGCTCCAGGCACTCCGCCCAGCCGAGCGTGGCGTGCTTGGACGCCGCGTACGAGGCCAGCAGCGGCGCGCCGCCCTTGGAGAGCATGGACTGGACATTGAGGACGTGGCCGCTGCGCTGGGCTCGGAAGTGCGGCAGCACCGCACGCGCGAAGCGCATGTACCCGAAGCAATTCACGTCAAAGGTGCGCTCCAGGTGCTCCCACGGCAGGTCATCGAAGAACCCGTACGACTGCACCGCCGCCACGTTCACCAGCAGATCCACCCGGCCGTAGAACTCGATGCAGGCGCGCACCACGCGGTCCACGTCCTGCTGCACCGTCACGTCTCCCGGCGCCACCAGGCACTCGCCGCCCTGTCGCAGCACCTGGGCCTGAAGGTTCTCGAGCGCCTCGAGACGCCGGGCGGTGACGCACAGCCGCACGCCCTGCTCCGCCAAGCGCACCGCGCTCTGCCAGCCCACACCGCTGGAAGCCCCCGTGACGATGGCGACCTTGCCCCGCAGCTCCTCGCGCCCCATTCCGCCTCCACCTGGCTCGTCCACACACCAGGATGGGGCGCGAGCGCAGCCGGAAACAGTGTGGCCCTCACCGACGGCTCGGCTGCCCGCCTCCTCGACGAGCCTCCAGGACGTGCCTTCCTTCGCCTTTCGTCCCCCCCTGCTGGTCAGCCTTTGTCAGGGGCCGTTTCCGAGGCGCCCTTCTTCAGGCGAACACTTCTTCAGGCTGAAGGAGTAGGCTGGGGATGCCCGATGAGTGACGACTGGGTAGACCTTCTGAGTCTGGACCCGCGTGCCTACCGCGCACGGGTGGTTCATTTCGCCCGCACGGACTGGCACTCCCTGCGCGAGCACCGGCTGAGCCTCTCCGAGGAGCAATTCCTGCTGCACCTGGAGGCGCTCTTTCCTCCCGACGAGTCAGGGCCGGGCGATCGCTTCGAGCTGAGCTGGTGGTGGCCGGGAGATCGCCCTCACTACACCCTGCACATGCGCGGCCAGGACGGCATGCGCCATGCCCAGGCGGTGGATCACGTGGGCGCCATGCACGAGCGAGCCACGCTGGCCTGGGTGCGCACCACCACGCAGCTGCGCCTGATGGATCCGTGGGGCATGCACATCGGCGCGCCGCCGCCGTACCGTGCCCCGCACGAGTTCCTCGGGGCCTGCCTCGCCGAGTTCCCAGGCGCGCGGCTCACCTCCCTGGAGCTGGAGCACCAGGAGGGCTACGTGGATCCGCCGGACACCGTGGTGGAGCCGAGCGTCCACGTGGATGCGAGCCTGACGGCCTCGGACGGAGGCATCGTCATGGTGCACCTGGGCACGTGGCCCGAGGAAGAGTACTACCGGCTCAGCGAGTGGCGGCGGGATCTGCTCCTCCCCTCGTACGGCGCCTGAACCTCGGGCGAGGGCTCAGCGGACGGGCCACTCCACCTGGAGCTGGCGGATGGCTCGGAGGATCAGCAGGTCCTGCTGGTACCCGGAGTCCTGGCCCGGGACGAGGCGCAGCTCGGGGATGCGCTCCAGGAGCTGCTCGAGCGCGACGCGAAGCTCCAGCCGGGCCAGCTGCGCGCCCAGACAGAAGTGGATGCCGCGGCCGAAGGTGAGGTGCTGCGGGCCCTCGCGCTCCAGGTCGAAGCGCTCCGGATCCGGGTAGTGCGCCTCGTCGTGGTTGGCGGAGCCGTAGAGCAGCAGCAGGCGCGAGCCCTTGGGCAAGGACACCCCGCCCACCACCACGTCCTGGAGGGCCGTGCGCGTCATGCCGGGTGCCACGCCCTCCAGCCTCATGCACTCCTCCACGGCCTTGGGGATGAGCGAGCGGTCCTCGCGCAGCCTCTGCCAGCGCTCCGGCTGCTCCAGCAGGTTCTTCACGGACAACGCAATCTGCGCCGTCGTCGTCTCATGGCCTGCCGCGAGCAGCGAGCCGCCGATGAGCGAGATGAGCTCGTCCATCGTCAGCGCCTCACCATCGGGCTCGGCGGCGATGAGGTCGCTCGTGAGGTCCTCCTGGGGCTGGCGCCGCCGCTGTTCGATGAGCTGGGTGCAGTAGTGCCGGTACTCGACCACGCCGCGCGCCAGGGTGGGCTGCAGCTCGGGAGGAATCTGGGCGAACACGAGCCCGAACAGCGCGGTGGACCAGTTCTTCACTCGCTCCATGTCCTCCTGCGGCACGCCCACCATGCTCAGGATGACCTGCACCGGCAGCGGCGAGGCGAAGCGCTCCACGAGGTTGACCCGGCCCTCGTGGATGAAGCTGTCGATGAGCGCGTTGGCGAACTGCCGGATGCGCGGCTCCAGGCGGGCGATCTTCGCGGGCGTGAACCCGCGCTGCAGCAGGCGCTTGAGCCGGGTGTGGGCCGGCGGATCCATGTTGAGTGGGCTGTCGTGGATGATGGGGCCGGGCCCGAGGATGGCCTGGGCCTCGGGTGTCAGCTTCTCCGTGGAGGCGACCGCGCTCGCCGAGGAGTAGGCGGAGGCGTTGTTCAGCACCGCGGCGATGTCGTCGTAGCGGCTGATCAGCCACATGCCCAGCATGGGGTTGAAGGTGACGGGCGCCTCCTTCCGGAGCCGCTCGAAGAACGGTGCTGGGTTCTGGAGGTGGGGACCGGCGAAGTGGTTGTACTCGCGGCCCAGGTGCGGGCACGGGTCGGCGGAGCGCGTGTCGGTCTTGGACATGCGCGCAGTCTACGCTCCCCGGGGGTCCAGCCGGAGGCACGGCCCGTGCGCAGGGGACCCGCCAAGCCCGTGCGCCAGGGTCCAGGCTCCGATATGGATTGGGTTTGGGGGGGAACGAGCCGATCATGAGCCTCGAATATCCAGGACGGTGGTGGCACCGGCTCGAGGACGGGCGCATCCAGTGCGACCTGTGTCCTCGCGACTGCAAGCTGAACGAGGGCCAGCGGGGCTTCTGCTTCGTGCGCCAGCGGGCGGGGGACCAGATGGTGCTCACCACGTATGGGCGCTCGTCCGGGTTCTGCGTGGACCCCATCGAGAAGAAGCCGCTCAACCACTTCTACCCAGGCAGCAGCGTGCTCTCGTTCGGCACGGCGGGGTGCAACCTGGGATGCCGCTTCTGCCAAAACTGGGACATCTCCAAGTCCCGCGAGCAGGACCGGCTCATGGATCAGGCCTCGCCCGAGGCCATCGCCCAAGAGGCCCAGCGCCTGGGCTGCAAGAGCGTGGCGTTCACCTACAACGACCCGGTCATCTTCGCCGAGTACGCCATGGACGTGGCGGACGCCTGCCACGCGCGGGGTATCCAGACCGTGGCAGTGACTGCGGGCTACATGCACGCCGAGCCCCGGCGTGACTTCTACGCGAAGATGGACGCGGCCAACGTGGACCTGAAGGCCTTCACGGAGGACTTCTACCACCGCGTTACCTTCTCCAAGCTGCAGCCCATCCTGGAGACGCTGGAGTACTTGAAGCACGAGACGCGCGTGTGGTTCGAAATCACGACGCTGCTCATCCCGGGTCAGAACGACTCGGACGCGGAGCTGTCGCAGCTGTCCGAGTGGGTCGTCTCCAAGCTGGGTCCGGACGTGCCAGTGCACTTCTCGGCCTTCCACCCGGACTTCAAGATGATGGATGTGCCCCCCACTCCGCCCGCGACCCTGACGCGCGCCCGGCAGATTGCCAAGCGGGCAGGGCTGCACCACGTCTACACCGGCAACGTGCATGACATCGAAGGGGACACCACCTCGTGCGGCGGCTGCGGGGCCTCGCTCATCGTCCGCGACTGGTACCAGCTTCTCGAGTACCGGGTGACGGCCGATGGCAAGTGCCCGGACTGCGGGGCTCGGGTGCCCGGCCGCTTCGACACGGCTCCGGGCGCGTTCGGACGCCGGCGCATCCCCGTGCGCATCCAGGCCTCGAGGGTATGACCCTCCCGCTTGCGCCTCGGGTGAATCTACAATAGCTCACGCCCTGCCCCGCCGACCTGGCTGGGCGTGTGTCCCCTCTCGCGCCCCCCTCCCCGAGCCCACCCTCGGAGCCCGCCCTGATGCACGATGACCTTGAGGCCGAGCTGCGCATGGCCCTGGCCGAGGGCCTCATCACGCGCGAGGAGGTGGAGCCGCTGCGCGAGGAGTCCCTCCGCTCCGGCAAGGGCCCCCTCGCCCTCCTCCAGGCGCGCGGCCTCCTCTCGGATGAGTCCCTCGCCGAGCTGCGCAAGGCAGACGTAGACGAGACCTTTGTCCCCCGCGCGGCGGGCACCGGCGGCGCCGAGACGCTGGGCCCCGCCCTCACGCTGGCGGATCGCGACAAGGCCGACCCGCAGTTCCCCGTCCCCGGCTGGGAGCGCTACGAGGGCGTGCGCTTCCTCGGCCAGGGCGGCATGGGCCGCGTCTTCCTCGCGTATGACCGGAGCCTGCGCCGCAACGTCGCCCTCAAGTTCGTGCGCGGCGATGACGAGGTGCTCGTGCGCCGCCTCATGTCCGAGGCCCGCGCCCAGGCCCGCGTGGAGCACGAGCGCGTCTGCCAGGTCCACGAGGTGGGCGAGGTTCAAGGCAAGCCCTACATCGCCATGCAGTTCGTGGACGGGCTCCCCCTGGACCGGCTCGCCAGCGAGCTCAAGCTCACCGTGGAGCAGCAGGTGCTCGTGCTGCGCGAGGCCTCCGAGGGCGTCCACGCCGCCCACCGCGCCGGCCTCATCCACCGGGACTTGAAGCCCTCCAACATCCTCGTGGAGCGCACGGACGATGGGCGCCTCAAGCCCTTCGTCATGGACTTCGGTCTCGCACATGACTGGAGCGAGAAGGAGAGCATCAGCTCGGGCTCCGCGGTGGGAACGCCGCACTACATGGCCCCCGAGCAGGCCCGCGGCCAGGTGGAGGGCTTGGATCGACGCGCGGACGTCTACAGCCTCGGCGCCACGCTCTACTTCCTGCTCACCGGCCACCAGGCCATCCCCGGCGCCAATGGGCTCGAGGTGCTCAACAACATCGCCACCGTGGAGCCCACCCCTCCGCGCACCCTGAACCCCAACGTCCCCACGGACCTCGAGGCCATCGTCCTCAAGTGTCTGGAGAAGGACCGCTCCGCCCGCTACGACTCGGCGCGCGCGCTCATTGAGGACCTGGACCGCTTCCTCGCCGGCGAGCCCGTGCAGGCCCGCTCCACCGGCCTCTGGTACCGGCTGCGCAAGAAGGCGCTCAAGCACCGGCTCGTGGTGAGCGTGGCCGCCGCCGCCCTGCTGGCCGTCACGCTCGCGCTGGGCTCGGCCCTCTACACCCACTCGCAGGCCACCCGCCGCGAGCAGCTCGCCCGCAGCTTCACCGAGAAAGTCGAACACATTGAAGCCCTGGCCCGCTACTCGGGCCTGTCTCCGCTCCACGACACGCGCGAGGACCGCCAGAAGATCCGCGACCGCATGGCCGAGCTGGAGGGGCAGATCCGCGAGGCCGGAGCGCTGGCAGTGGGCCCGGGCCACTACGCCCTGGCGCGCGGCGCTCTGGCGCTCGGAGACGAGGACGCCGCGCGCACGCACCTGGAGCTTGCGTGGCAGAGCGGCTTCAAGGATCCGCGCGTGGCCTACGCGCTCGCGATCGTGCTCGGCCGCCGCTACCAGGACGAGCTGCTGGAGGCCGAGCGCCTGCGCAGCATCGAAGAGCGCCGGCGCGACATCCAGGCCCGCTACCGGGACCCAGCGCTGGACTGGCTGCGCCGCAGCCAGGGCGCG
The DNA here is from genome assembly GCF_000737315.1 of Hyalangium minutum. Lineage (GTDB taxonomy): Bacteria > Myxococcota > Myxococcia > Myxococcales > Myxococcaceae > Hyalangium > Hyalangium minutum. Next base: position 842,005 of record NZ_JMCB01000006.1, on the reverse strand, counting down.
GATGTGCCCTCTTCCGAATACGTGGCCGCCCTCATTGCTTTCTATGAGGACGACTTCGACGCCGCCCTGGCGCGGCTGGACGCCATGGGCAACCGCCTGCCCTGGTTCTACGAGGCGCCCCAGCTGCGCGGCGACATCCTCCAGGCCCGGGCCATGCGGCGCTGGAACCTGAAGCAGGGAGACCTCGAGGGCGCTCGCGCCGACTTCGAGGCGGGCCGCCGCGCCTACGCCGCCGCCGCCGCCATTGGCGAGAGCGTGCCCGCTGTCCACCAGGCCCTGGCCAAGCTCGAGGCCAACGCGATGATCGTCGAAGTCTACAGCGAGGGCGACGTGCTCCCCGCCTTCACCCGAGGCATGGCGGCCGTCACACGCGCGCTCCAGGCCGCGCCGGAGGAGCCCATGCCGTTGATGCTGAAGGCGCGCTTCCACCGCCGGCTCGCCGAGAGCCAGAACAACAGCTTCGAGGACGCCGAGGCCAACCTCACCGCGGCCATGGAAGCGGCGCGCATGGCGCTCCAGCGGGGGCACCCCGCCCGGGAGGTGCAGCTGGAGCTGGCTCGCACCTTCCAGCAGCTCGCGCGCTTCCGCCGCAACCGCGGCCAGGACCCCTTCGAGTCGCTGCGCCAGGCCGAGCAGGCCCTACAGGCCATCCCCCCGGCGGACCGTGACTACGAATTCCACACCATCCTGGGCTCCATCTTCTCGCTCTGGAGCGCCTGCGAGGACGACGTCGGCATCCGCGCGGACGCGCACCGCAACCAGGCCATCGAGGCGCTCCAGCAAGCCACGCGGCTGGATCCGCGGCTGGCGGATGCGTGGACCAACCTGGGCCGGGCCTACCTCAACCGGGCCTTGCAGCCCGCAGACAGCCCCGAAGGCACGCAGGGCACGCCCTCACGCCCCGAAGAGGACCTCAAGCAATCCTGGGAGGCGAGCCGCCGGGCCATCGAGCTCAACCCCAAGAACTGGGTCACGTACTTCAACGCCGGAGACGCCCTGGAGCAGCTGGCGGACCGGCACCAGTGCTTGGATGATTCGCAGACCCTGTTGGCGCAAGCGCTGGAAATCTATCAGCGGGGGCTCACCGTCAACGGGCGCAGCCAGCACCTGCAGTCCGGCGTGGGCACGGTGCTGCTCAACCAGGCCGAGCAGCGCTTGAAGCACGGAGGGGATCCGCTGCCGCTGCTCGACGAGGCCCAGGCCGCCTTCGAGCGAGCCCTGGAGCTGGCCCGCAAGCAGGCCCACAGCTACAACAACCTGGGCCAGGTGCACGCCCTGCGCGCCCTGTACCGAGGCGCCCGCGGCGAGGACCCTGCCCCCAACGTGCGCGAGGCGGTGGCCTCCTTCGAGAAGGCGCTCCAGCAATCCCCGGGTGACTTCCTCCCCCGGACGAACCTGGGCAGGGCGCTGCGGACGCTGGCGGAGTACGAGCTGGCGCGGGGCCGCGACCCGAGCGCCACCCTGCAGCGCTCCGAGAGGGAGCTGCGCGAGGCGCTGCGCCACAACCCCCGGGCCTCCGAGGCCTGGGGCTACCTGGGAGAAACCCACGCGCTGCAGTTGCAGTGGAAGGCGCGAAAGGCTCAGTCCCGAGTGGAAGACTTCGCGGAGGCGGCCAAGGACTTCGAGCAGGCCCTGCAGTTGGATCCCTCGCAGCACGACACGCGCCTGGCGTCCGCCTCACTGCACCTCGCGTGGGCCTTGGCGGAAAAGAAAGCGGGCCGCGTCCCAGCCCCCCAGCTGGAACGCGGCCTCGCCTTGGTGGAAGAAGTGCTCAAGTCCTGCCCCAAGCACCCAGAGGCGCTGAGGCTGCGTGCAGAGCACGCTTCCAACCAATGACTGCCTGACTGCAACCTTCAGCAGGCGCCGGCCGCGCGAGTCCTCCCGCGTGAACCGGCGCTGGAAGCCCTAGCCCGGAACGACAGGAACCTCGCCGCCCTTGCTCGTGCCACCCGCACTCGAGGTGGTGGTGCCCGAGCCGCTCGTGTCACCCGTCTGCGTCGTGTTGTCGTTCTTGTCCGCCATGGTGCTTCCCCCTGCCGTTAGAGATTGTGTGCGGCAGGCTACAGCAATCGCGGTGCCACGCCCAAATACCCGGAAGTACGGCCTTTTTTGCCGCTCTGTCAGGGTTGTCTGGTATAAAACAGGGCCCTTCTCGCGCCGTTCGACACGTCGGACGGCCTGCCCGACACGTCGGACGGGCGTCCGACACAGCGGCGACCCGGTGGATCAGCTCTCGCCCGAGCCGAGCCCCAGCTCTTTGATGCGGCGGCCCAGGGCCCGCTTGGAGACCTCGAGGCGCTGCGCCATGGCGTCCAGGTCCCCCGTGCACTCCTGAAAGCAGCGGGTGATTTCCTCCACGGACAAGTCTCCGGCGGTGCGGATGTGGGGGCTCTTGTCGATCAAGTCATAGATGGAGGAGCGGGGAACGCCGAGCCGGTCCGCGGCGGCCTTCAAATCCCACGCGCACCCCCGGAGCGCGGCGAGCAGCTCCGTCTCGGAGATGTCCGAGGCCTTGCGGCGGGCGGCGGAGGACTTGGGCTCGGCCGGCGGCTTCGCGGCGGCGGTGGGAGGCTTCGCCTCCACTCGCACGTCTGGCGCCGCGGGCGCGACAGGGCGCCCAGGCCGGGGCTGCAGGGACGAATCCAGCTCCTTCTCCAGCCGGGGGTCCAGCCGCAGCCGGGGGTGCCCCCGGCTGCCGATGATGAGCTGGCGCGTGATGTTGCGAAGCTGGCGGATGTTGCCGGGCCACCCGAAGCGCACCAGCCGCGAGGCCAGCGGCGCGGGCAGCCAGGGCTCGGTGGAGGCGTCCTCCGGCTTCAGCCGCCACGCCTCGCCAATGGCCTCCAGCTCCTCGCGCGCGAAGTGGTGGAAGAGCAGGCCAATGTCCTCGCGCCGCTCCCGCAGTGGAGGCACGCGAATCTCGTAGCCCGCAAGGCGGTGCAGCAGCGGCGCCTTGAAGCGCCCGTCCTGGATTTGCTGCTCCAGCTGCGCGTCCGTCGCCGCGATGAGCCGCACGTCCACCTTCACCGGCGTGCGCTCGCCCACTGGGAAGATTTCGCCCGTCTCCAGCACCCGGAGCAGCATGACCTGCACCTCGGGCGGCGCCTCGCCCACCTCGTCCAGGAAGAGCGAGCCGTCATGCGCGGCCCCGAAGAAGCCCTCGCGGTCCTTCACCGAGCCCGTGAAGGCGCCCTTCGTCGCGCCGAACAGCTCCGCGGGCGCCAGCTCCTTGGGAATGGCGCCCATGTTCACGCTCACGAAGGCCTGGTCGCGGCGCTGGCTGCGCTGGTGGATGCCTCGGGCGATCAGCTCCTTGCCCGAGCCCGTCTCCCCGCGCACGAGCACCGGCACGTTCAGGTCCGCCACCTGTTCAATGTGGTGGCGCACCTGCTCGATGCCCGCGCTGGTGCCCACCATGCCCAGCGCATCCACCGCCGTGCGCGTGGAAGGGTCCGCCCAGTGCAGCAGCACCACCACGCGCTCGGCCAGCTCGAGCACCACGCCTACCGACAGCTCCTCGGGCGAGAACTCCCACGGCTCGCGCAGCGGCTCGCCCGCCAGCGCCACCTTGATGCCATCCCCAGGCGCCAGCCGGACGCCGCCCCCGGAGCCCTGCGAGAACACCACCGGCTTGCGGCTCAGGAACGGATCCGCCAGGGGCGTGCCGAGCACCGCGTCCGGGCGCTGGAAGTCCGGCGCATTCCGGGACAGCTCCACGGGCCGGCCCGACAGCACGCCCTCCATCAGCAGCCGCTCGCCCACCCGGTGGGCCATGGGGTGGGAGACGAGGGTCAGCGCCGGAACCAGCCGGGCCACCGGCTCGCTGCTGTTCCGCTTCTTGATGCCGATGGTGGAGGCATCGGCAAAGCTTCCCTCGCTCATGGAAAGATCCGCTCCGGCTGGCTACCGTCCCCTGGCTGGCACTGTACCGGACAAAGGTGTCGAAGCGCGCGCGCGTTGGAATCCGACAGAGCCTGTTCGCGAACTCTGTCTCCTGGCACGGGCTTGCCTACAATCCTCCTGGTGAGCACGACTCGACAGAGAGGCAGCGTCCTGATCGTCGAGGATGACGAGGACATTCGTGCGGCCATGGCGGAGCTCCTCGAGGGAGAGGGCTTCGAGGTCGCCGTCGCCTCCAACGGACAAGAGGGGCTCGAGGTACTGAGCCAGATAGGGCCGCCGTGTCTGGTCCTGTTGGACTTGATGATGCCGGTGATGAACGGCGAGGACTTCCTGCGGCACGTGCGCCAGGACCCGGCGCAGAGCGACATCCCCATCATCATCGTCACGGCCAGCGGGCGGGCGCCGCTGCCGGGCACCCAGGGCATCCTCAAGAAGCCGTTCGAGATCAGCGAGCTCTTCTCCACCGTGAACCTGCACTGCCGCTGAGCGGGCTCAGGGCCGCGTGAGGCCGTGGCGGAGCAGGTCCTCGGGTGTGTTCACGTTCACCAGGGAGCGCAGCTCCGCGTCCACCGCCCGGAGCGCCTCCTCCGGCAACAGCCTCGCGCGGGCGTGGGAGAGGAGCTCTCGCAGCGACGGGTCTCCTTGCTGAAGGTGCTCACCCCATGGGTCCGCGAGAGAGCTTCGGTAGACGGCGAGCAGTGGCTCCACGCGGCCTTCCACGGTGAAGCAGACGGCGCCGGCTTCGGGGGCTCGGGCCTCCAGGAGCACGCGCACGGCCTCGGGGCTCACGAAGGGCATGTCGCACGCCACCGCCAGCACCCACTCTGTTCTCGCTGCCGCGAGCGCCGCGTGGACTCCGCCTGGAGCCCCCTTGCCCGGCACGGCGTCCGGGACGGTGCGCAGCCCGAAGCGGGCATAGGGCTCGGGCACGTTCGCGACCAGCAGCACCTCCGCGAACAGGGGCGCCAGCGTGAGCAGCCGGTCCAGCACCGTCCTGTCCCCAACGCGCAGCAGCCCCTTGGGCACGCCTGAGAGCCTCCGGCCCTGGCCTCCCGCCACCACCGCCAGCGTCACGTCTGGGAAGAGCGCCATGGGTCCGCCAGCGCCACGCGGGGTACGCGGCGGGGGCTCAGGCTACCAGAGGAGGCGCGGGTCCCTGCCGTACTCCGGGCCTCTCCGCCACGCACCGGCTGTGGAGAACCGGGTTGTCCACCCGACGCAGGGGTGCTCGTGGAAGTTTCTCCCTCTGGGGTTTTGGGAGAGGCTGGGGGCTTCAGCGGGACTTCCATGGCGCTCACTCCTCTCATCCCAGCGCGGCAAGCCGCACTCGGTGCCGTCACCCCGGTGCCGCCCGAGCCTCTGCCCTTGCTCCTGGCCCATGGCCGCTTCCTCGCGGCGGCGGTACAGGCCGCGCGCTCACTGCCTGGGTGCGACACCTCCGCCATGGATGGGTGGGCCGTGCGCGCGGAGGAAACCCTCGGCGCCACGCGGGATCGCCCCGCGCGCCTGCGCATCGTCGACACCGTGTATGCCGGGACCCTGCCCTCTCGCGCTCTCCAGCCGGGAGAGGCCGCGCGCATCTTCACCGGGGCGCCCATCCCTGCGGGCGCGGATGCCGTCGTCCGCCAGGAGGCCGCCCGGGCCGAGGGGGATGGCTGGGTCTCTCTCTTCATCACCGTCTCGCCTGGCAAGGACATCCGGCTCACGGGTGAGGAAGTTCTCGAGGGCACGCCCCTCTTCGCCGCCGGACAGCGCGTGGATGCGCATGTGCTGGGCGTGCTCGCGTCCATGGGGGCCACCACCGCGCTCGTGCGCCGAGCGCCTCGGGTGGCCGTGCTCGCGACGGGAGATGAGCTGGTCCCTCCGGGCCTGCCCGCGCTGCCGCATCAGGTCTACGAGAGCAACCTCCACCTCATCGCCGCGCTGGCCCGCGAGGCCGGTGCCGAGGTGGTCGCCACCGAGCGCTCCCGCGATGACGAGGCGGAGCTGCGCACCACCCTGTCGGCGCTGTCACAGCGGGTGGATGTGCTCATCACCACGGGCGGCGCCTCCGTGGGAGACAAGGACCACGTCAAGCGCGTGCTCTCCGGGCTGGGCGCCCAGTTCCTCGTGGATGGGGTGGCCTTCAAGCCCGGCAAGCCCGTGGCGGTCGCTCGGCTGGGAGCGCTGGCGGTGGTGGTGCTTCCCGGCAATCCCGGTGCGGCCACCACCGCGTTTGATCAGTTTGGCCGTCCGCTGCTGCTGCGCTTCCAGGGCGTGCATGAGGAGCGACGGCGGCTGCGTGCACGGCTCTCGGAGGCCCGGCACAAGCAGGCGGGCCTGGCGTACCTCATCACCGCCACGGTGGAGCACCGCGAGGACGGCGGACGGCCCTGGGCCCAGATGCGGCCGCAGGGCTCGGGACAGATTTTCCAGAACGTGGACGCGGAAGGGCTCGTGGTTCTGCCTCCCGGCCGCGCCGACTTCTCCGAGGGCGATGAGGTGGAGATGGAGCTGTTCGACCGGCCTCGGTACGTGGCGGTGGAAGGATGAAGGCGCCTCCCGCGCTGAGCGTCATCGGCTGGTCCGGCGCGGGGAAGACGACGCTGGTGGAGCGGCTCGTGCCCGAGCTGCGGGCTCAGGGTCTGCGCGTGGGTGTGGTGAAGCACTCGTCGGATCCGCATCCGCTGCATCGGCCGGGCAGTGACACGGCCCGCTTCGAGCACAGCGGGGCAGCCCTGGTGGGCTTCGCCACACCGGCGGGTGTGCAGCTCACGGTGAAGGACGAGCCCGCGAAGGCGCTGCTGCCCCTGCTCGGGCGCTTCGCGGACGCAGTGGACCTGGTGCTGGTGGAGGGCTGGAAGGAAGGCCCTCTGCCCAAGTTGGAGGTGTGGCGCGAAGGCCTGGGGTCACTGCTGGCGGCGATGCGCTCGGATGTGCTCGCGGTGGTGACGGATGCACCGCGCTTGCCGGAAGACGCTCCGGAAGGGCTGCGGCGCTTCGGGACTGAGGAACTGCGGAACATCGCCGAGTTCATCACGCACCTGGCGCGGGAGCGGGCCCATGAGCCGTGAGGAGAAGGGCGTCACGCGGCGGACGGTGGTGCGGTTCTCGGAGGCAGAGGCCGCCGCACCCGAGGAGGACTCGGTCGCCGTAGAGGAGCCGCTGGAGATCCGCGTCAGCGGCGACACGGTGGCCATCACCATGCGCACCCCGGGTCAGGACCGGGAGCTCGCCGTGGGCTTCCTGTTCTCCGAGGGCATCCTCCGCTCCGTGGAGGACCTGGGCGGTGTGACGTACTGCGGGCGTCCAGGTGAGGAGGGCTGGGGCAACATCATCGAGGTGACGCCCGCTCCCGGGCTGGTGCTCGAAGTGGAGCGAGTGAACTCCTCCCGCCGGGGAACGCTGACCACGGCGGCCTGCGGCGTCTGCGGACGGCGGAGCGTGGATGACCTGATGGCGGTGTGCTCACCGGTGCCGCCTGGACCCGCGCTCGCGCCGAAGGTGGTGGGCCGCGCCACCGATCGCTTGAGAGATCTCCAGCGCAACTTCGCGCGCACGGGCGGCGTTCACGCGGCGGCTGTGCTGGACGCGAGCGGGGAGCTGCTCGCTTCGGCCGAGGACGTGGGCCGGCACAACGCGGTGGACAAGGTGGTGGGCACGCTGGTGCTCAGTGGGGCGGTGCGTTCCTCTCGTGCCTCACCGAGCCTCCCGGCACCTCCGCCCGAACACCCGCCCACTGTCCTCGTGGTGAGCGGCCGCGCGAGCTTCGAGATCGTCCAGAAGGCGGCCGTTGCTCGCATTCCCGTGGTGGCCAGTGTGTCCGCGGCGAGCTCGCTCGCCATTGATCTCGCGGAGCGCTCCAGAGTGACGCTCGCCACGTTCGTGCGCGGCGGGCGCTTCAACGTCTACACACATCCGGAGCGGCTGCGGCGCCCCTAAAGGGACCGGACCCGCCTCCGCCTGTTCGGAAATGTCGGGGGTTTTGAACGCCAAAAGTCCCGACATTTCCGGCTCGTAGGCCGGCAGGTAATGGCCACAGAACGGCTTGCTCCCATACGGACAGGTGCGGCAGGGGTTGTCGAGGCGCCGGTCGCGCAGCATCAGCATGGCCCGAAGCACGCCCAAGAAGACGCCCACCGCCGCCAGCCGAGCCAGCACTCCCCCTGCCGTCCAAGGCAGCGCCCAGATCACCGTGCACCAGCGCGCGGAGCCGCCAGAACCCTGACGCAGAAGACCGGACTAGACCTCCTCGAACCTCGTGCCTGTGGCCCCTATGCGATCCAAGGCGTCCTTGATCTCCCCGGAGACGATCAGCGGGCCCGTCCACCCCTCGCACCGAAGCACCTGGGCGCTCCCCACCTTGGACTTGTCGATGCGCAGGTCGCGCACGGAGAAATACTGACCGACCTTGTGAGGCACTCCGTCCTCATGCGTCCAGAGTTCGATCCGGGATGCCTTTTCGTCGATACAGTGGATGCGGCGTGTGGCCACAAGGATGAGGTACTGATCCGGCTGGCCCTCCACGTCCACGGGGATCAGTTGCACATCATCTGGGGCCAGCTCTGCGAACATGGACGCGACCCGGACATGAACCACCGGGATCATGATGCCCGCCTCTGTGAAGTCCAGCGGTGTGCCCGCAGTCTCGACGGGGATTCTCAATCGCTCCTTGAAGAGGACGGGGAAGCCAAGCCTGAACTGCCCGTCATCCACTTTGAGGCTCTGTCGGTCCCTGGGCATTGCTAGATGCCAGCGGTGCGGGACGTTGACATCGTCGGCGAGTCTGAAGAAACGCTGGGACATGGACTCCGTTTATCGTGGCGTGGCTCGGGTGACGAGTTGGTTCAGTTCTGTTCCCGGGGTGGCGATCTGCTTGGCCAGTTTCCGGAGTGCGCCAGCCAACGCCTCCCGGCATTCCACGACGCTGGGACAGGTCTCCGTTGCACCGGCAAGTTCGTCCATGACGATCTGGTGATACCGCTCGGGGTGCGGTCCTTTGTGCCCCGGCAGAGGCATCTTGTTCGCCGGATCCTCCATCGACATTCCCGCCTTGGTGAAGAGCTCCCGGAACCTCGGTGTCCACGGGCCCCCGCGCGCGGTGGACGTGTCGTTGCAGATGGTGGCGATGTGGTGCGTCTCGATGCAGGGGCCTGTGCTGCCACTGCCACTGGCCCCCATCGTCATCGCGGTGGCTGCCACCGTCACGCTCACGCCCTCCGCCGTCAGCGCGATCTCCTCCACTGAGCCCAACGCGGACAGCGAGATTTTTGCCGTGCCATCGGCCTGCACGGCCACCTGCGCCGAGCCGGGCAGCGTCGGCACCTTGGCCGCGAACAGCTTCGCCGTCGAGCCAATGGCCGCCATCAGGAGCATGGCGAATGCGCGCGCTGCCTCTCGCCCGAGAAGCTTCCCGAAGCGCTCGCCCGCATCGCGGATCTGCTCGAAGGTGGTGGCCACCTTCACCTCTTCCATCAATTGGATCCAGCCGGTGACAAGGTTGCGGAGCGTGTCGTAACCCACGTACAGAATCAGCCCCAGGCCAACCACCGCCACCAGCGCCGGAGCTACGGGGTTGAGCGCCAGGATCAGCAGCATGGAACCCAACGTCCACAAGACCGTGTTGATGAGCGCGCGGACTTCCACCATCTCCCCCAGCGCCTTCTTCATCTCGTCGATCACCGGGCTCTTGCTCAGCGCCAGCGCCCAGATGTAGCGGCCGTGCATGTCCAGGTAGCGCCCACCCACCAACGCGCCCCCGAGACAGTCCCCGTAGACGTTGTAAACGCGCTGGCACCAGACCCGGTAGCGCTCGGCCGTCTCCAGATCGTCTTGCGTCAACGTGCCGTCCCAGGGTTCGCCCGAACCCAGCGGCACCAACTTCTTGTCCGCCCGCAGGTAGAGGTAGTTGCCGAACTGCGGGTCCATCTGAAACATCTTCTCCACCGTCTGACGCGGGGTGCCTGACAGTCGCACCTCGCGCGCCAGTCGCCTCATGGCCTGCTGGAACTCCTCTGGTTTCACCACGACGAGTTGCAGGTCCACCGTGCGGGGAATGTGGACGACGGCTTGGCCTTGGCCGGTGTCCTCCACGTGGGGGACCCGTGGGATGCTGCTGCATCCCACGAGGAACGCGACGACAAGTGCGCTCATCCTTCTCCAGGGAATTCGCCTCAGCCCCATGTGTCACTCCTTCATGCGAGGAGGGGAGAAGGTTAGGGGGCTGCCCTGCGGAGAAAGTGACTGTTCGCCTAGCACCGTGTAGCACCGACGCGTTGCTCGAACAGGGTATCGCCCTCCATATCGTCGTCACGGGGTGCAAGCGATGCCCCAGCAGAGGACCCTCATCCTCATCGCCTTCGCGCCTGCGCTTGTGGGCGACGTCAGGAACACCTGAACCCTCGCTAGCCCACACTCACACACCCCATCCCCGGCGCCCCGCAACATTATATGCGGGGCCTCGACCCGCCCCGTCGCTCAGCCCGGACGGGTGAGCTGGCGGACCAGCTCGGCATGCTCCGGGTAGCGCGCCACCAGCGTGTCCCGCGTCGGCAGCTCCCAGTCCGCGAAGTCGAAGCCCGGCGCCACGGTGCAGCCCGCCAGCGTGTAGTCCCCGCGCGGCACCGCCGCCTGCAGCACCCCGGCCGGGACCACCACCTGCAGCCGCTCGCCCTGGCTCACCTCCCGCCCGAGCGTCACCTCTTCCAGCCCCTGCTCGCTCAGCAGGTACAGCGTGAGCGGAGCCCCGTCGTAGAAGTGCCACACCTCGTCCGAGGCCACCTGGTGCCACGCCGCGAACTCCCCTCGCCGCAGCAGGTAGTAGATGGACGTGCCCGCCGAGCGCACCCCTCGCGGCGTCTCCACCTGCGCCTTCGCGCGGTACGTCTCCCGAAAGTAACCGCCCTCCAGATGGGGCTCGAGCCCCAGCGCTCGCACCAGCTCGTCGACCTTGGACATGGACATGGGCGCACACCCTAGCGCGCGCCGCCCCTCCCCGCTGCTCGCCCGTGGCGGGGGCTCAACCTGCTAGGTCCTTCTTGCTTGAACCAACCTGCCTTGCAGGTCATACTCATACAACCCCTCCTAACGGGTCACATGGCCCCCTTTGTCAGGTACGGCCAGCGGAGACGCAACGGGCCGACTCCACCCGGGATGTCTCTGGAGCACGCGTGATGCAGCACCCCTTCCAGCTGATGCCGGACATGATGGTGGGCGACTTCCGCATCCAAGCCCGGCTGGGGGCCGGGGGCTTCGGAGCGGTGTTCCGCGTGGAGCGGGACGGGGAGCTGTTTGCCCTCAAGTTCGCCGTGCACGGCCCCGACAGCGACGACGCCAACCGCACGGATGCCCGCGCCCAGCGAGAGCTGGCCTGCCTGCTGCTCGTCACCCACCCCAACGTGGTGAAGGTGTGGGCCCACGGCCGCTGGCCGCACCCTCGCACCGGCTTCCACTACGTCGTCATGGACCTGGTGGAGGGCCCCACCCTCACCGACTGGGTGAAGCAGTCGCGCCCCCCGCTGCGCGAGGTGATTCGCGTGTTCGCCACGCTGGCGCTCACCCTGGACGCGCTGCACGCGCAGTCCATCCACCACCGGGACTTGAAGGGCTCCAACATCCTGGTGCGCGCCCGGGACGGAGAGCCGGTGCTGGTGGACTTTGGCGCCAGCGAGCACGTGGGCTCGGACTCGCAGCTCACCGAGGGCCCGCTGCCCCCGGGCACCCCGCACCTGCGCACCCCCGAGGCCCTGCGCTTCCACCGCGAGCGCTACGCGGACCCCACCGCGCGCTACCCGTTCCGCCCCACGGATGACCTCTACGCGCTGGGCGCCACGCTCTACGAGGTGCTCACCAGCGTGCCGCCCTTCCCCCCCACCCTGCCGCGGGAGGTGCTCACCTCGCTCATCGAAAAGGAGATGCCTGCCTCGCCCGCCGTGCTCAACCCCCAGGTGCCGCCCGCGCTCGGAGCGCTGGTGCTGCGGCTGCTGGCGAAGGACCCCGAGCAGCGGCCCGCGAGCGGCCAGGCGCTCCACGATTTGTTACAGGCGCTGCTGCATGACGCCCCCTCCTTCTTGGAGGTGCCACTCTCGCCCGGCGCGCATGCCGCGACGACAGAGGGCACCGGGGGACCGGCCGTCATGTCCAGCCAGAAAGACCCGGAGAGGCCCCTCTTGGGGAAGGAGGATGGGGGGGGAGCACACTCCTCACCTGGGACCACCTCCCCCAGGGGGGAGTCCATCCCCACCGGCCCCATAGAACGGGCCTCTCCGGGTCCCTCGTGGCACCGGCGCCGCCCGTGGCGGGCCGCGCTGTCCACCGGGGTGCTGCTCACGGTGCTGGCCGCGGGCGTGTGGCGGGCCGGCCTGCCCGGCACCGGGAGACAAGACACCGGGGCCTCGATGGACCTTGCGCCCTCCTCCGAGTGGCTGTGCCAGCTGCTGGCCCTGCCTCCCCCGGCCTCCCGCCTGGAGGATGGGCCTCTCCGAGTTCCCCTCCACGCCCGGCCCAGCGCGAGGCCCCCGGCGGAGGCCGTGGAGCCCACCCCTCCCCGACCCAAGAAAGGTCTACCCATGAGGCGCTTCTTTCCCGACCCCTCCCCCGCTCCCCTCCCTCCTCCCCTGGACAAACCCTGGTTCTCGCGCCTGTGGGAGTCCCGCGCCTTGGCTGGGGCCGTGGCCGCCTGCACCGTGGCGGTGGGCTGTGCCAGCACGGACGCCGCAGTCCGCCTGGGGCCTCCTCCGCTCCCGAAGTGCTCTCCCGAGGCCGTGGCCAGCATGAAGGAGATGCTCTGGGGGGATCCCTGGGCTGACCGCGCCCGCGTCCTCCTGACATTCGACGACTTGCCCACGCTCACCATGGCGGTGGCCGAGGGCCCGCGCGAAGTCTACGTCTGGGACGCCCGAAAGCCTGGCCGCAGCTACCCCGACGATACGCGGTTCGTGGGCCAGGGCTTCATCCGCGACCGGTTCTACGTCCGCTTCACCGAGGCGGTGCTGCCCGATGGCCGCCGGCTGCCCTTCTGTGGCGTCCTCGTCCAGGAAGACACCGCCAACGATGGCCTCCCCTTCACGCCGGACTCGCGGCCCGGGGCGATGAAGGTCAACATCTACGCCTGGGTCTACTACGGCCACCACTACCCTCCTTCGAGGCCCTGAAGGACTCCCGCGCAAAGTGGCCTGTCGCCCGGCAGGCTCCGAGAGGCATGCTAGAGGCGGACGTCCGCCCCAGCGCTGAACCGGAGTCACCGCCGCATGTCCCCCTCCCCCCCTGCCCTCCTCCTGGCGCTCCTCCTGCTCGGGACAGCCTCCACCGTCTGGGCCCAGCCCTCCCCCTGCCAGACAGGAAGACGCCGCATCGAGCTGAAGGAAGGCGCGGCGCCTCCCCCCGAGATTTGCATCAGCCCGGGGCTGGTCACCTCGCTGCTCTTCGACCGGGAGCTGGCCCCCAAGGTGGAACTGGAGGGCCGCCCTCGCTTCGAGCGCGTGGAGGCCATGAACCGCTCCATGCTCTTGATGCCCTCGGAGAAGCTGGCCCCGGGCGAGCGGCTCCAGCTGACGGTGCGCTTCACGGGGACCGCAGCTCCGGCGAGCGCCTCCTTCATCCTCGTCGTCTACCGGGACGAGGCCGATCGCCAGGTGGATATCTTCCGTGCGCCCCGCAGCTCGGAGTCCTGTCAGGCCGAGATTGCGCGCAAGGAGGAAGAGCTGCAGAGCTGCCTCCAGGGGCAGCCTCCCCCCGCTCTCGGCGGGCTCGCGCGGTTGCTGGCGGACGGGGCGTTTGAGGACCACACCCTCCCCCCCCGTCCTCTCGACTTCCCGCCTCCCGTTCTGGCTTCGGGGGCCGCGCTCCAGGTGAAGCGGCTGCGGCTCTACGTGGCCAAGAACCGGCTCGTGCTGGAGGCGAATGTCATGAACAACGACCCCTCGAGGCCCTTGCGGCTGGCAAGCGCCGCCGTCACCGGCGCGTCCGGCCAGCCACTGGAGCCGCTCGATGTGGTGCTGCCCAAACCCATCCCCCCCCGGAAGAACGGCTCCATCTGGGTGGAGGTGACCCGCCCAGATGAAAACCTTCCGGGCACCTACAGCCTGCAGGTGTGGGATGAGGACAAGGTGCGCACCTTCACCCTCTCCGGCTTGAATCTGCGCTGAGCCACGGCCCTCACTCGGGCTCGAGCAGGGACAGGCGCCGGCGGTTCCGGGTGTTGCGGCCCCGGGCCATCATCGCGCCGGAGATTTGGCTGAGCAGCTTCACCTGGGTGGCGCTGAGCTTGCGCAGCCGCCGCAGCAGGCGGCGCATGTCGGCGGAGTCATCCGAGCGGGGCTTCACCTCCTCCACGGGGAAGACGCCCCGGAAGTCGGCGGAGTCCAGGCCGAGCAGCTCGTGGGGCGGCACGTTGAGCACCAGGCACAGCCGCCGCAGGTTCTCCACACGTGGCAGCATCTGCCCGCGCTCCATGCGCCCGTACACCTCCGAGGCCATGCCAATGCGCTCGGCCACGTCCTCCTGGGTCAATCCCGCGCGCAAGCGGGCAGTGCGCACGGCCAGGCCGAGGATGCTCGCCAGCGGCTTTTCCATGGTTTCGAATTTCGCCATTGCAGTCGGGTCCAGGGGGCACACGGCCCCACCCAGGTCGCCCTCCAGGTAACCCTCAGGGTGATGTCCTTTCATCATACCTCAAACGTTTGTTCGAGGGCCTGGATTCAGACGGCCTGGAGGGCGGAGGGGCACCAGCCCCGGGGCTGGCAGCACCTCCCGGAATCCCTGCTTCAGTGGGTGAAGCGCAGGGGCTCGGCGCGGATGACCCGAGCCGTGGGCAGTCCGTCCTCCAGAATATAGGAGACACGCACCTCGCCGCCCTCGAGCAGGGACTCGGGAGCCAGCGCGTGCCGGGCCTGGACGGCGCACGTGCTCGCATCGGTGCGCAGCTTCATGGGCCCCTGGCCGGGCACATTCACGGTGAGCAGCCCGTCCTGCGCGAAGTCCAGCGTGCCGGACACCAGGGCGGCGGGCTCCCCGGCGGCGAGCACTTCGGCACAGCTCCGGCGCTCCCCACCGGCCATTCCGCTTCCCCCCACCCCGCCCCCCTTCCGGCCGGGAGCCCTGCGGTGCACGGCGGAGTCCCGCTCATCCAGGCCGAGCTCCTCGCTCACCTGCTCATAGAGCTTGTGCCGGGCCTGGGCGCTCTTGCGCGTCTCGTTCATCCAAGCCCACTCGCCCGTGTCGATCTCCGCGCCGCCCCCCTGCCCCGCGCTGGCGCTCACGGGGTGCTCGTCCAACAGCGGGACTTCCCGGTTCGCTCCGGCGCACGCCACCGCGCTCGCGGCCAGCCAGACACCACCCACCCACTTCGCGAATCGCTTCATGTCCCTCTCCTCCCCTCGGATGAGTGCTCTTGCTGCGCGGCCTGCTCGAACAGGGCGATGGCCACGCGGCGGCGCTCGGCGGCGGCGAAGAGCAGCCCCAGTGGAGCGCCGAAGAAGAGCGCGTGCAGCAGCAGCTGGAAGAACTGGGGCGTGTTCTCCAGGAACCACGGGTAGTAGCCGCGGGCGACGAACTGGAACGTCACCCCCCAGACTCCGAGCGCGAACAGCATGCCCACCGCGGTCTGGTGCGACACCTTGGGCCGCAGCTCGGGAGACAGGCGCGCGTCGATCAGCGCGTAGGCCAGGCCGAAGAGGGCCGACAGTCCGAAGTGCACGGCGAGCCCGGCGGCGAGCATGAGCCCGAGTGGGCCCTCGGTAAGCGCACGGACTCCCAGCAGGACGCTGGCCGCGTAGCGCACCGGCGCCATGAGGCCCTGCCCGCCCACCAGGGAGGCGAGGCACTCGGCCACGGCGAACACGGCGCCCGCGACCAGACCGAAGCCCAGGCCGTTCCATGCTGCCCAGGGTGTCTTCGACCAGGCCATGTTGATGCCTCCTCGTGTGGCTCCAGCGCTGATCGCGCGGAGGGGCCTCGCCACGAGGCACCTGGGAGAAGAGTTGTCATCCAACGGACGGAGGGGAGACGGGGCGGGCGGGAGGCGAGGGCCCTCGCTCTTCGAGTGAGCAGGGAGACATCCCCTCCTCCCTTGGGACCCTGGTGCTCGGGACCGCCCCTCGTTAAGGCAGAGCGGGGCCTTGCCTGCTTCCTCGGGCCCTGTTCAGGAGAACTCATGTCCCCTTGGCTCAAATCCCTGCTCGGCGCCTTCGCGGGCGCCTCCCTGCTGCTCTCCGCGTGCGGGGGCGGAGAAGACACCCAGACCAAGTGCCCCACGAGCGGCACCTCGCTCAGCTACCAGAACTTCGGCCAGAGCTTCATGAGCGTGTACTGCACGCGTTGTCACAACTCGGCGCTCTCGGGCTCGGAGCGCCATGGCGCTCCGGGCGATCTGAACTTCAACACCATGGAGGGGATCCACGCCGAGGCCAAAGAGATCGACAAGCAGTCGGGCGCCAGCGCCACCGTCACCAACGAGAGCATGCCTCCGGATGGGGAGAAGCCGTCGGTGGAGGACCGGCGCAAGTTGAGCGAGTGGCTCGCCTGCGGCGCCCCGTAGCCCACCGCCTCCGCTCGGGCGCGAGAACCCCGGGCCGGCGGGGCTCAGCGCTCGCGCCGCAGCACCTGCTGAAGGAAGTCGAGGAACACCCGGACGCGCGGCGTGGACTGGCGCCGGGGCAGGCACAGGGCGCGGATGGGCGGACCCTCCGCGGCGTAGGGCGCCAGCACCTCCACGAGCCGCCCGGCGCGCAGGTGCTCGGTCACCATGAAGTCGAAGGCCTGGCAGATGCCGAGCCCCGACACGGCGGCCTCCACCAACAGCTCTCCGTGATCGATTCGGAACGAGTCCGGCGTCCGCACCGTGCGGGGGCGGGCCTCGCGGCGATCGCGGAACTCCCACTCGCGCGAGATGCCCGCGGGCGTGACGAACTTCAGACACGCGTGGCGCTCCAGCTCCTTGTAATGACGGGGCGTGCCGCTGCGGCCGAGGTACGCGGGCGAGGCCACCGTCACCCACTGCGGCACGCGCAGGGTGCGCGAGACGAGGCTCGAGTCCTCCAGCTCGCCGATGCGGACTGCGACATCCACACTCTCCTCGGCCAAGCGCGAGAAGCGATCCGTGAGCGACAGGTTGAAGGACAGGCGCGGGTGGCGGGCGGACAGGCGCCCCAGCTCGGGCACCACCACGCGGCCGAGGATGAGGGGCATGGAGACCTTGAGCTCGCCCTCGGCGACCTTCTGGGCCTGGGCGAGCAGCTCGCGCCCGGCCTGCAGCCGCGTCACCGCCTCGCGGCAGTGCTCCAAGAAGGTGGCGCCCTCGGGGGTGAGGGAGACGTGGCGCGAGGTGCGGTGGAGCAAGGTGATGCCTAGGTCCGCCTCGAGCCGGGCCACGGCCTTGCTGACGGCGGCCGTCGTCACCCCGAGCTGCGCGGCGGCTTTGCGGAAGCTGCGCTCCTCCGCGGTGTGGAGGAAAGGGAGCACTCCGGAGAACAGGTCCATGCCTGCATTGTTAACCGGAAGTTGACGGAAGGTTGAGCGGGCGGGTGATTCTCAACCTGGGGGTGCTCCGGTACTTTTCTCCTCGCACGCATTCACGGAGGAGCACGCGATGAAGATCGGAGTCTTCGGTACCGGCATGGTGGGCGCGACGATTGGCACCAAGCTCGTGGCGCTGGGCCACGAGGTGAAGATGGGCTCGCGCACGGCGAACAACGAGAAGGCGGTGGCGTGGGCGAAGAAGGCGGGCGCCAAGGCCTCTCAGGGCACGTTCGCGGACGCGGCGGGGTTCGGCGAGCTGATCTTCAACTGCACCTCGGGCGCGGGAGCGCTGGACGCGCTGAACGCGGCCGGGGCGGGCAGCCTCAAGGGGAAGATCCTCATCGACATCTCCAACCCGCTGGACTTCTCCAAGGGCATGCCGCCCACGCTGTTCGCGGGGAACACGGACTCGCTGGGCGAGCGCCTCCAGGCGGCGTTCCCGGAGACCCACGTCATCAAGACGCTGAACACGGTGACGGCGGAGATCATGGTGAACCCCGGGAGGATTGGCGGGGGGGACCATGTGATGTTCATCAGCGGCAACGACACGGCGGCCAAGGCCAAAGTGGGCGAGTTCCTCAAGACGCAGTTCGGCTGGAAGGAGCTGGTGGACCTGGGCGACATCACCACCGCGCGCGGCACGGAGTCCTATCTGCCCCTGTGGCTGCGCCTGTGGGGCGCGCTGAAGACGCCGTACTTCAACGTGAAGATCGTCAAGGAGTGAGCGGTCCCGGGAAGACGCCCGTCTCCCCCGTCTAATCGTTTGCATTCAAACCTCCTCCCTGACAGGTTCTCTCTGGCGGAAGCAACGCAAGAGGGCAGGAGGCCTCGGAGCGCCCCTCGGGGCGAAGCCGAAGGAAGTATCCGGCACAGGGCAGCCCAGCAGTCCGAGGCGCTGCCAATCCGGATCGGCCTCCCTAACTTGGGAGGGGCTATGTCAGGCGGCGGCAGCGTGGCGAGAGCGAGGCATGTCACAGGAGGCCCGTGGAAGGCTCGTGCCCTGCGGGAGCTGGAGACCGCGCGGGCCCGGACGCTGGGCATGCTGGCCGGCTTGCCGGAGCCGGAGCTGGTGCGTCAGCACTCGCCGCTGATGTCGCCGCTCGTCTGGGACGTGGCGCACGTGGCCAACTACGAGGAGCAGTGGCTGCTGCGTTCGCTCGGAGGCAAGGCCCTCACGGATCCGTCCTTCGACGCCATCTACGACGCCTTCCAGCACCCGCGCCGCACCCGCTCCCAGCTGCCATTGCTGGCTCCCGCTGAAGCCTTCGCGTACGCCGCGCGCGTGCGCGAGGCCGTGCGCGAGCACCTGGACACGGTGCCGGAGGACTCGCCCGAGCCGCTGCTGAGAGACGGCTTCGTGTTCGGCATGGTGGCGCAGCACGAGCAGCAGCACGCGGAGACGCTCGCCGCCACGCTGCAGCTGATGACGACGTTCGAGTACCGCCCGGCCGCGCGCGAGCGTCCCCGCCCCGGTGCCGTGCCGCAGCACGAGGTGCTGATCTCGGGCGGACCGGTGAGCCTGGGCAGTGACGGGGCCTGGGCGTACGACAACGAGCGCCCCGTGCACACGGTGGACGTGGCGCCGTTCTTTCTCGATGCGCACCCGGTGACGAACGGGGACTACCTCGTGTTCGTGGAGGCGGGCGGCTACGAGGATCCGCGGTGGTGGCACCCGAAGGGCTGGGCGTACGTGCAGGCCGAGAGGCTGGCGCATCCCCTCTTCTGGCTGCCGCAGGGCCAGCACGTGTGGCTGCGGCGGCGCTTCGGCTGGGTGGAGGCGCTGCCCAAGGACGAGCCCGTGCAGCACGTGAGCTGGTACGAGGCGGACGCGTACGCGCGCTGGGCCGGCAAGCGCCTGCCCACGGAGGCCGAGTGGGAGAAGGCCGCGGTGGGCAGCGACGGCACGCCGCGCGAGCACCCCTGGGGCCACACGGCGCCCACGGCGGCGCACGCGAACCTGGGCGGAGACACCTGGGGCCCAGCGCCGGTGGGTGCATTCCCCGAGGGCCGGAGTGCGGACGGCGTGTGGGGGCTGCTCGGGGACGTGTGGGAATGGACGGCGAGCGACTTCGGCGGCTACGCGGGCTTCCGAGCCTTCCCCTACCGCGAGTACTCGGAGGTGTTTTTCGGCAGTGACTACAAGGTGCTGCGAGGCGGCGCGTGGGCGAGCGCCCCGGTGGCCGTGCGCAACAGTTTCCGCAACTGGGACTACCCGATCCGCCGGCAGATCTTCGCCGGCTTCCGCTGTGCGAGGGACGCGAATTGATCTACCTGTGGAGGGAGCAGAGGACAGGAGTCACGCGGCAGCAGCCGGTCACCGTGGACGTGCACGTGCGTCCGGGAGACGCGCGGCGAGCGCTCTGCGAGGAAGCGGAGGCGGGGCTGTGCGGGCGCCCCAAGGAGCTGTCGCCGAAGTGGCTCTATGACGAGCGCGGCAGCCAGCTCTTCGACGACATCACCCGGCTGCCCGAGTACTACCCCACGCGGCGCGAGCGGGAGATCCTCGAGGCGCGCGCGGCGGAGATCGCCCGGGTGAGCGGCGCGGACACGCTCATCGAGCTCGGCAGCGGCACGAGCGAGAAGACACGGCTGTTGCTGGACGCGTTCCAGGAGGCGGGGCAGCTGCGGCGCTTCGTGCCGTTCGACGTGAGCGAGGCCTTCCTGCGGAGCGCGGCGGAGCGGCTCGCGCGGCAGTACCCGCGAGTGTCCGTGCACGCGGTGGTGGGAGACTTCGAGCGCCACCTGGGACGCCTTCCGCGCGGAGGGCGAAGGCTGGTGGCCTTCCTGGGGGGCACCATCGGCAACTTCAAGCCGGAGCAGCGCGCACACTTCTTCCGCGAGGTGGCCGAGGGCTTGGAGCCAGGCGACGGGCTGCTGCTGGGCACGGACCTGATCAAGTGCAGGGATCGCCTCTTCGCGGCCTACAACGACCGGGCGGGGGTGACGGCCGAGTTCAACCGCAACGTGCTGCGGGTGCTGAACCGCGAGCTGGGGGCGGACTTCGACGTGGAAGCCTTCGCGCACCTGGCACCCTTCGACGAGGAGCACAGCTGGATCGAGATGCGGCTCATCTCGCTGCGGGAGCAGGTGGTGCGGCTGCCGGCGCTCGAGCGCTTCGCGCACTTCGAGGAGGGCGAGGTGCTGCGCACGGAGGTGAGCTGCAAGTTCCGTCCAGAGCAGGTGGAGGCGGAGCTGGCCGCTGCGGGGCTCCAGCTCTCCTCATGGTGGACGGACGCGGCGGAGGACTTCGCGCTCTCGCTCTCCTTCAAGCGCTGAGGGCCGCGAGAGCCAAGAGGTCCTTCCTCCCACCCAGGGGCGATGACAGGCTCCACGCATGCCACGCCTGTGCGCTTGGGTGCTCTTGGCCCTGCTGGCCTCGCTGCAGCCCTCATGGAGGAGCTGCCCCACGGCGCCGTCCTCTGGCTCACTCGCCCCACGCCCGCGGACTTCGACTCCGAGGAGTCCCGCCTCGCTCAGGCCCGCGCCCTCGTCCACCTGCGCCCCGAGCTCTCCCTGGAATCCACCCTGGCCACCCTGCGCCAGCGCTCGCTCGAGTTCTCTCCCATCCCCCTGGAGTTCGACCCCGACGTCGCCGACATCCTCCGCATGGAGGCCGAGTTTGAGGGCGGGTGCGGCAATCGCGCCCTCGTCGAGCGCCTCAACCGCTACCACCCTCCTCCCGTCTCGGAATGGTTACCCACCGCCCAGGCTCCTGCGCCGGATGTGGACAGCGTCCAGGCCGCCATCGACACCTACGAGGGGCTCTACGCCGAGCAGCTCGTCGCCCTGTTCGAAAAGGAGGTGCCCCAGGTCATGAAGGGCACGCTGGAGGCCCTGCCTCACCTCGACTGGCACCTGTGGCACATGCATTGGGGCAAGCGCCTGACCCATGCACAGCGAGAGACGCTCGTCCCCGCCCTGGGAGCCTTCCTCGGCCGCTACTTGGTGGACGGACTCGGCGGCCGCTGGGTGCCGCGCAAGAAGTTGGAAGAGGCCGCTGTCATCGTCGGTTACAGGGCCTGGCTGCCCTTCCTCCGGGCCCGCCATGCTCTCCAGAACCAAGAGGCGCCTCTGGACTACTCCTGCTCTCAGCTCTTCCGCACCGCTCAGCGCCTGGCGCGCGCTCACTCGCACTGAAGCGCGGCCCTCAGCGACTGCTCGAGCCGCGAATCGGGCTTAGCGGCGGCGCGGCGGGTTGCGGCGGACGGGCACCGGCTGCGGGCGGGCCTGACGGCCCGCGAGCGCTGCGGTGATCAGTCCAATCAGGAGCACCCCTGCGATGCTGATTGCGGGGGAGAGCAACTCGGGGAGAGCCATTGCTTTCACTCCTTCATGGAAGTGTGGGCACCTGGGAGGGATGCCCACCACGGCAGTCCAGTACTTGGACGTAAGCGCTAGGTTATGAATTCGCTTCGCAAACGTGAAGCCCCACTGTGTGAAGGCCTCGCGTGTGTTCATCGTAACGCGCTTCAAGGTCCTGTCATCAGGTGGGACACTGGTCGCCGGTGTGAGGTTCCACCCACGCGGGGGTTCAGGCGCGGTAGCGACGAACCCTCGTACGAATGAGGGGCGAGCCCCTCTGGCCGCTGGGCAGGCAACCGATCCCCTCAAGAAGAGCGGAACCGGCCATCGGGCCCGCGCCGCCTCTGCACTGTGGGATCCCAGCGGCTCCCCGAGTTCCGGATCACCTTGTACGTGAGGAAGGCAGCCCCAGCAGTGCCGAGCACCTTGAGGAGAGTGTCCAAGTCCCACCCGCTGTCGGAGGAGCGGGCCTTCGTGGCGGGACGCGCCACCATGGCAGGCACGACAAGGGGCTTCCGCCAGACAGGTCCACCCTGCGCAGCCACCGGGGGCTGAGTTGGCTTCGGGCTTCGAGCGGCCTGAGCCTGCCAGGACTTCCGGACCTGCTCCCACGAAGCCGTTGCCGGATTCCCCGTCGGCTTTGGCACTGCGCTCTCTTTCTTCACCGCGCGCTCCTTGGCGAGCTTCGCGTCGTACTTCTTCCGGCGCTCCTCATCGCCGAGGACTTCGTAGGCCTCGTTGATCCGCTTCATCTTCTCCTCCAGAGCCGGATCCCCCGGGTGGGTGTCCGGATGGAACTCCTTCGCCTTCTTGAGGCGCGCTGACTTGATCGTCTCTTGAGAGGCCGTCTCCTCCACGCCGAGCACCTGGTAGTGGTTCATTTCCTGTTCCTCTTGCTGGTGGCCTTCCCCTGCTCAGCTTCGTCGCCTTCGGGCGACTTCTCCCCGCCGAGGAAGGTTGCGGCGGTGACGACTCCTGTCAGTGCGGCGATTCCGGCAAAGAGAGCCGCGGTCCGTGACGTGGCGCTGGTCTCCTCCAGCGCCTTCGCCATCTGGGAGAGCTTCGCCTGGAGCACGGAGATCCGACCCACGGCCTGATGGAGGGCTCCACGGTGCCGATGGAGCTCTTCCTCCAACTGCCGGTTTCGCGCCTTGGTGGCCGCCAGGGCGCGCTCGCTCCGCTCCAGATCGATTCGCGCCTGCGTGAGCGCAAGGCTGTCCTTCCTGCGCTGCTGCTCCTCCTCACGGAGAGAAGCCTCCGAGACGCGCAGCTTCGCCTCCAGGTCATTCAGCCTTCCCTCGTAGTCCGCGAGCTGCTTGACGGCAGCGTCGTAGACCTCCCGATTGATGAGCTGGCTCGCGGTGGCGACCCGCTCCTCGGCGTCCGTTCCCTGGACGAGCTCGTCCACGGAGAGCCCCAGGGCCGGCGCGAGCCGCTGCAAGAGCTCCAGACGGGGGTGGCGCTCTCCCTTGAGCAGGCGGAAGATGGTCGACCGCTCCACTCCCGCCATCTCCGCCAGCCACGCCTGATTCCGGGGCGGTTGGAGGGCGGCCAGGCGTTCTTGGAGCCGTTGGTGGAAGGGAATGATTTCCTTCATGGCGCCAACGTAACGCGCCAAAGACAACGCGCAAGACGATCAGCAGTTGCCATTCCTGTTGCCTCTGGCAACACGAAGCGCAACGCGCCTCCAGTCCTGCGACGTGGCAGTGCGTGATGATGGGCGATGCGGCGGCACCTGGCGCTGATCAGCGCGGCGCGGCTTGGACCTGGATGTCGCGGCAGGCCTCGGTGGCCAAGCGGACCTCTTCGCCCGTGGCGCCCGGCAGCGTGGCACAGAGGAACAGATC
Organism: Hyalangium minutum; assembly: GCF_000737315.1. Lineage (GTDB taxonomy): Bacteria > Myxococcota > Myxococcia > Myxococcales > Myxococcaceae > Hyalangium > Hyalangium minutum. Next base: position 818,459 of record NZ_JMCB01000006.1, on the reverse strand, counting down.
CTCTCCGACACGCCGCGCGCCAATCAGCGCAGGTCCGTGAGGCCCGAGCCCTCCATCCGTCAGCTTGGGGGCCAGGGTGATGCGAACCAGGGTGACGTTCTCGTCGCCCTCCTCCTGGTCCAACGACACCTGGAACTCGGAGAACTGCTCGCGGATCGAGCGGGTGAGCGCCTCGACCGAGGGCAGATGATCACCCTCGCCCCGGCGGAAATCCACGCGGAGCACTGGGTGGTCAGGAGGCCCTGCTTGGAAGCTGGAGTCCGCCGCCACGAGCGCGGACCAGCCCTGCGGCAGGGGCACCTTCACCCCCGCCCGGAGAGGCGTCGAACGTTCAGGGAATCCCCCGGAGGCTCCGCTCCCGGGTGAGGGAGCGGGCGTCTCCTTCTTCTCCGGGCAGCCAGCGGCCAGCAGAGCAAGCGCCAGCAGCGACGCCCGGAGCACGGTGTGGGGAGCGTGGAACACTACTTCTTGTCGCCACCCGGAGCAGGCGGCCGGCCACCCTCCATCTTGCAGGTGCCGTCATAGGAGGCACCGCGCTCGATGGTGAGCGCCGGAGTGGTGAGGTCGCCCTTCACGCGGCCCGGTTGCTTGAGCTCGATGATCTGGGCGGCCGTGACGTTGCCCACCACGGTGCCGTGGATGATGACGGTGCCCGCGGTGATGGTGGCCTCCACACGTGCACCATCGCCGATGACGATGGTGTCCTTGGTGGAGATCTCCCCATTGAACTTACCGTCGATGCGCACCTGACCTTCGAAGGTGAGCTTTCCGGTGAACTCGCTCCCCTTGCCGAGCAGCGTGTGAATGTCGCCTGGACGCGTCGACACGAAATCCTCCTCCCGCTTGAACAGTGGCTTGCTGGTGGTAGTGCTGGGTGCTTCGTCTTTTTTCCCGCCAAGGAGCGCCACGCGCTACTCCTTCCTGAGAAGCTTCAACAACCGATCCAGGTCATCGTACGAGAAGAAGTCCACTTCCAAAGTTCCTTTTCCTGGGGACCTCTCCGATAGACGCACTTTTGTTCCCAACCGGCGCTGAAGCTCTTCGATGAGCGCCTTGGCCTGCGCGCTCTGCTTGGGTGGACGACCTGCTTCCTTCTTAGGTGCACGGCGCTGCTGCACCAACTTCTCAGTGTCGCGAACGGAGAGCTTCTGCTCGGCGACCTTCGCCGCCAGCGCCTGAAGCTCGGGCAGCCGAGGCACGCCGAGCAGCGCGCGCGCATGGCCCATGCTCAAGGAGCCCTCGGCCACCATCTCCTTCACATCCTTGGGCAGGGCCAGGAGCCGCAGGGCGTTGGCCACCGTGGAGCGCTCCTTGCCCACGCGCTGGCTGATCTGCTCCTGGGTGAGCTTGAACTCGTCCTGCAGGCGCTGGTAGCCCTCGGCCTCTTCGATGGGGTTGAGGTCCGCGCGCTGGAGGTTCTCCACCAGCGCCAGCTCGAAGGCCTGGGCCTCGGTCACCTCGCGCACCAGCGCGGGCACTTCCTTCAGCCCGGCGGCCTGAGCCGCGCGCCAGCGCCGCTCACCGGCGATGAGCTTGTAGCCATCGCCATCCTTGCGGACGAGCACCGGCTGCAGCACGCCCTGAGCCTTGATGGACTCGGTGAGCTCCGAGAGCTTGGCCTCATCGAAGTGATGGCGCGGCTGCGCACTGTCGCGGTGGATGGACTCGATGGGCAGCTTGAGCACGCCGTTGCGCGGCGACTCGGCCGCCACCTTATTAGGGACGGCGGCCACGGGTGCGGCTTGCGGGATGAGGGCCGAGAGCCCTCGGCCCAGTGCCCGCTTCTGTTTATCGGCAGCGTTCAGCACGTCTTCTCTCCACGGTGGCGTCCAGGCGCCAGGTCCTCACGCCCCGGGGAGCGTGGAGGGGAAGGTTGAGGGTCCTTGGGAAGGGGGAAGCGAATCAAGCGACCTTGCGGGCGGGCGGCTTCCTGCCCTCGCGGTTCATGATCTCTCGGCCGAGAGCCAGGTAGCTCTCGCAGCCCTTGGACTTGATGTCATAGAGGATGATGGGCTTGCCGAACGAGGGGCACTCGGCGAGGCGCACGTTGCGCGGCACCACCACGCCGAAGACCTTGTCCTTGAAGTAGCCGCGCACTTCATCGACCACCTGGTTGGCGATGTTGGCGCGCCCATCGAACATGGTGAGGAGGATGCCCTCCATCTTGAGCGAGGGGTTCAGCTCCTGGCGCACCAGGTCCACGGTGTGGGTGAGCTGAGAGAGACCCTCGAGCGCGTAGTACTCGCACTGCAGGGGGATGAGGACGGAGTCGGCGGCCACCAGCGAGTTGAGCGTGAGCAGGCCCAGCGACGGGGGGCAGTCGATGAGGATGTAGTCGTACTCCTTGGCCAGCGGACGGAGGGCCTCGCGGAGACGGAACTCGCGGCGCTCGTGGCTGACGAGCTCCACTTCGGCGCCGGTGAGGTCTGGGGTGGCGGGGACGACGTGGAGGTAGCGGAGCTCGGTGGAGTGAATGAGCTCCTTCATGGGGCGGCCATTGAGGAGGGCCTCATAGATGGTGCCGTTGAGCTGGTCGCGCTTGAGACCGAGTCCACTGCCGGCGTTGCCTTGCGGATCCATGTCGACCAGGAGCGTGCGGCGCTCCGCCGAGGCCAGGCTGGCGGCGAGGTTGATGGCGGTGGTCGTCTTTCCGACGCCACCCTTCTGGTTGGAGATGCAGATGATTCGACCCACGTGGCCCATCCTCATTCCGTCCCCGGAGTCCGGGGTGCGCGTTGCGTTCCGAGACGCTTTCGGGCATCGGGGCGGCGCGTGAGGGAGTCGCCCGGTGCACGAAAGTGCGGGGGCATTGAGCCACCAAACGGTCACCCGATCTAGTGCCAATTTGGGCCTGCTCGGTGACCTCTCGGATGACCTCGGAGGGGGGCCGGAGCGGCACGCCGGAGGTCCTCTCTGGCGGCCCTGAGCGGGTCCGGGGAGGGGACGTTCCACGTGGAACAAGGATCCCTGAAGAGGTCCCGGTACCGGACTCGAACAGGACGCATCCGGGGCCTGGACGTTCCACGTGGAACACCGGAAGAGATGGAGCCTGGGCACTGAGTCCGCGCCCCATGCGGATGCCTATGGGGGCGAGGCCTGAAGGTCTCCGGCTTCCCGACCGTGGGTGTTCCACGTGGAACCTTGATGATGGGGATTGGATGCATGGAGGCGCCGGTGCCAGTCCCAGAGCGGGGCAGGCTGTTCCACGTGGAACCTTCATTCCTATGTATGAAGGTGGGCCCCTGAGTCCGTGGGCCGTGGGGTGAGCTCCCGCAGTTCCACGTGGAACAGGGGTGCATGGACAGCGGCTGCCATATGCGTGCTGTCACTCCACACCCGAGTCCCCAGTCCCCCGTAGGTGGATCCGCGGGCCACGAACCGGACCCCATGGGGAGAGCGGGACGGCCGGCGCGGGAGGACCCGTCCGCTGACGGGGGGACCCGCGCCGAGACGAGGGACCCGCGACCCGTGTCACCCGCACCGTGGATCCACGAACCTGCGTCACTCGAGCCGTGAGCCCGTGCCTGAAGCGCCCGCATCCCTGTCCACCGGATCCGCGAACCCCGCCACCGCGCCCCCGCTCATCGAGAGACTCGCAACCCTCGCAGCCTTGTCCGCAGCCGCATCCCAGCGGACAATGCCGCGTCGAACGCGGTAGGAGACCGTTCATGCCGGCTGGCACAGGAAGAAGCTCGATGATTGGTCCTCTTCCACCCGCGGGAAGCTGCCCCGGGTGCTCGAGCGCCGCGACCGGCGAGCGCTGCACCCACTGCGGCGTGGCCGTGAGAGTCGGGCCCTACCGCGTGCGCCAGGTCCTCGGCCAGCGCGGCGCTGCCCGCACCTATCTCGCCGATGATGCAGAGGGGCTCGTCGTCCTCAAGGAGCTGTCCTTCTCCACCGAACCCTCCGCCACCACCCTCCAAGCCTTCCACCAGGAAGCGCGCCAGCTCCAGGGCCTCACCCATCCACGCATCCCCCGCTACCTGGACCTGCTCCAGCTCGGCCTCGGATCCGGCACCCGGCTCTACCTCGTTCAGGAGTTCATCGAAGGCACCCCGCTGGAGACCGAGCTCGCCGGCCGCCACTCCACCGAGCTCGAGGCCCGCGAGCTCGCCCGCCAGGTGCTCGACATCCTCCGCTACCTGCAGAGCCGCTCCCCGCGGGTGTTCCATGGAGACCTCAAGCCCGCCAACCTCATCCGCCGCGCGGATGGCGCCCTGTTCCTCGTCGACTTCGGCGCGGCCTGGGTGCGCGGCGGCGCCAGCTCCGAGGCCTCCCGCTACACGCCCCCCGACCAGACCCACGGTGAGCTGGACGCCGCCACGGATCTCTTCGGCCTCGGCGTCACCCTGGTGGATGCTCTCTCGTGGGATCCGGCGTGGAAGCAGCAGAAGCTGACCTCCTCCGAGAAGCTCGCCGCGAGCGTGGATGTCACCCCCCCGTTCCGCGAATTCCTCGCGCGGCTCACCTCCGTGGATCCGGCGCTGCGCTTCGCCTCCGCCCCCAACGCCCTGCGCGACCTCGAGGCCCCCGAGCAAACCCACCGGCCTCACGCACGCCGCCTGAAGCGCGTGGCCCTGGCCGCGGGCGCCGCGCTGCTGATCTTCGGCGCGGGTTTCGCCACAGGCCGCGTCACCGCGCACTCCACCCCAGAACACCCCAGGAGCAGGTGGGCAACGCCGCCCCCCCGCTCTCCCGCCACCCTGTTGCCCCCACCCCAGCCTCTTCCGGCTCGCGGCTCCGGCTCCCTCCATCCGCCCGACATGATGGACACCCCCTCCGCCGAGCAGCCGTCCCTCCAGGTCCAGGAGCAGTGGGCACCGGATCATCAGCCCCGGGACTGCGAGTTCGCCGGTTATGCCTCCGCGAGCGCCTCGGGCTTCTACGAGACGGGGGGGGCCAGCGCCGCGTTCGACCGCAACCGGGCCACCGCCTGGCGAAGCAATCAGTCGACCGGTGCCTGGGTACAGGTGGATCTCAGCCGCGACTACACCCTCACCGGCATGGTGCTGGACTGGGCCTGGGAAACCCGCTTCGGCCCAAGCGCGAAGAGCACGGTGACGACGAGCCTGGACGGCGTGCGCTGGAGCGCCCTGCACTCGGTGATCAACGAGCCCCAGGACAACAACGTCCCCCGCCGCGTGTGGTTCCCTCAGCGGGTGGCGCGCTACGTCCGCTTCATGGGCACCGACTGGAACGGAGGCTGGGGGCTCCTGCGCTCGCTCGAGCTCTACGGCCCCGAGTGCCCGCTGCCCCGGCCCTCCATGCTCCAGGACATCGCCGACTCGCCGCGCTGATCCGCGCTGAAAACTGGCCCTCCCTTCAACGTCTCCTACAGTGTGCGCAGCGTTTTCGAGCGCTGAGCCGGGAGGCGCGCCATGCACGCATATAAAGGATGGAAGGGCAGGGGGCTGATGGCGGCGCTGGGCATGCTCCTCGGAGGCTGCAGCCAGCAGTCCGCCGAGCCCGCCGCGCAGCAGACCTCGCCGCGCGAGAGCCCGCTCGACGCCTCCGCCGCCCCGCGCATCACCAGCACCTTCCAGTCCGAGCTGCGCTGGTTCTCCGGCAACCGCGTCACCTTCCGCGTTGTCGCGGCGGATCCACAAGCGCGCGCGCTCACCATCACCTGGTCCACCAACACGGGCACCCTGGGCCCCGCTGTGTCCGAGGCCACGCAGAGCGAAGTGGTCTGGATGCCGCCACCGTGCATGCTCACGGACACTGCTCCGGAGATCACCGCCACGGTGACGAACGCGGTGGGGCTGTCGGCCTCGGCGACCTTCTCGCTCACGGGCGCCACCCCGTGCCTGGCGGAGGGCCAGCGCTCCCGGGCTTCGCGGATCCTCTCGCTGCAGTCCGAGTCCGTGGCGTGGAACGCTCGCTGATCACCCGCCAGCGAAGCGGGCGCTGACGTTCGTCAGACCTTCGAGAAGACGGCGACCTGCCGCTCGGCCCGCGAGAACGGAAGCCGGTACTGGCGCGCGGAAACCAGCCGGAGGCCTCGCTCACCCGCGCGCGCGTGCAGCTCCGTGTCCGGCTGAGCCTTGCCGAGCATGGCCACCACGCGCCCCCCCGGCTGCACGTACGCGGGCGCGAGGTTCAACCAATCCGGCAAGTCCATGAACGCGCGGGCGATGAGCAGCTCCGCGCGCGGAATGCCCTCGGACTCGGGCTGGCCCTCGGCGCGCGCATGGAGTCCCCGCGCCTCCTTCATCCCCAGCACGGCGATGGCGGCCTTGAGGAAGCCCACCTTCTTGCCCACCGCGTCAACGAGCGTCACCGCCATGGCCGGCCGGGCCAGCTTGAGCGGCAGCCCCGGGAAGCCCGCCCCCGCTCCGAGATCCAGTAATGAAGAAGCGCCCTCCACCTCGGGCAGCACCGCCAGCGAGTCCAGGAAGTGCTTCTCGAGCACCTCTTCCGGCTCCGTAATGGCGGTGAGATTCACCTTCGCGTTCCACTTGATCAGCTCACTCATGAGCCGAAGCAGCTTCGCGGGGACGTCCTCACCCACGCTCACACCCAGCGTCTGACACCCCTGTTGGAGCTGATCAAAGAAGCGCGTGTTATCCACAGATCCTCCACATGCCCCCGGGGCCCAAGTGCCTGATTTCCTTCAGGCCTCCAGAAAAGCGCGAGTTCTCCACACGTTTCCCACAGGCCGCCTTTCATCGTGTCCACAGGCTCACAGAACGGAAACGCCGCTCGGAACGTACTTGGACATACTGACTTGGCAGGACAGCACGGGTGGATCCGACCCGATAAGTCTCTCACCGCCGGATCCGGAGCGGGGCGACCGTGTACCTGAAGCGCGCCGCCGTTGCCAGGGCTTTTCGAATTTCCCGATGGCCGCCCGCGGATCCGGTTCCACTGCGGCTGGAACCTTGATCAGACGCTGATCAGTCCTGCTCGCGAGCAGGGCGCTCCTTCTTCAGCGCCACCAGCAGCAGGGAGAGGGCCGCGGGCGTCAGCCCTGGAATCCGCCGGGCCTGGCCCACCGTGCCCGGCCGGTGCGCCGTGAACTTCTCCACCGCCTCGGTGGACAGGCCTCGCACCTCGGAGAACGGGAAGCCTGGGGGAATCACCCAGCCGTCCCACGCCTCCGCCTCGCGGGCCGCCGCGCGCTCGGCCTGGGCGATGTAGCCCTCGTACTTCACCTCCACCTCCACCTCCTCGGTGACTTCGGGCGGCAGCGAGGGCCACTCGCGCGCCTCGGCCGCCAGCGCCGCGTAGCTCACCTCGGGCCGCCGCAGCCGGGCCGCCAGCCCCGTGCGCTTCAGCCGCGCCACCTCGTCCACCACCGCCCGAGCGCGCGCCTCCACCCGCTCGAGCGCCTCGCGCGGCACCAGCCCCACCCGGTGGCCGTGCTTCGCGAGCCGCAGCTCCGCGTTGCCCTCGCGCAGCTTGAGCCGGTGCTCCGAGCGGCTGGTGAACATGCGGAACGGCTCGTCCACGCCCTTCGTCACCAGCTCGTCCACCAGCACGGCCCCGTGCGCCTCCTCGCGGCCGAGCAGCAGCGGCGGCGCGCCCTTCACCTGGAGCGCCGCGTTGAGGCCTGCGTACAGGCCCTGGAACGCCGCCTCCTCGTAGCCCGAGGTGCCGTTGAGCTGCCCCGCGAAGTACAGGCCTCGAATGGCCTTCGTCTCCAAGGTGGCGGACAGCTGCGTGGGCGGGGCGTAGTCGTACTCCACGGCGTAGCCGTAGCGGACCACCTCCACGCGCTCCAGCCCGGGGATGCTGCGCAGGAACTCGAGCTGCACGTCCGCGGGCATGCTCGTGGACAGGCCCGCCGGGTACACCAGCGGAGAGTCCGGGCCCTCGGGCTCGAGGAACACCTGGTGGCGCTCGCGCGCGGCGAAGCGCACCACCTTGTCCTCCAGCGAGGGGCAGTACCGAGGCCCCCGGCCCACAATGTCTCCCTGGAACAGCGGCGAGCGGTGCAGGTTGTCGCGCAGCAGGCGGTGCGTCTCGACCGTCGTGAAGGTGATGCCGCACGTCACCGAGGGCTGCTGGAGCGCGGGCTCGCAGCCTCCGAGCGCCTGGCGCGTGCGCCACGAGAAGAACCGGGGAGGGAAGTCGCCCGGCTGCGGCTCCACGGCGTCCCAGTCGATGGTGTCCCGCTTCAGGCGCGCCGGCGTGCCCGTCTTGAAGCGGCCGAGCGTGAAGCCCAGGGAGCGCAGAGACTCCGAGAGCCCGCGAGCGGCCTCATCCCCGAGCCGGCCACCCACCTCCTTCTTCTCGCCCACGTGCATGAGGGCCTGGAGGAAGGTGCCGGTGGTGAGCAGCACCGCGCGCGCCTGCACCTGGGTGCCATCCCCGAGCACCACGCCAGCAATCTGACCGCCCTCGGCGATGAGGGTGGAGACCTCGGCCTCGTGCACGGTGAGGTTCGGCTGAGAGAAGAGGACGGACTGGACGACGCGGGCGTAGGCATCGCGGTCACAGAGGACGCGGGTGGCCTGGACGGCGGGGCCCTTGGAGGCGTTGAGCGTCTTGAAGTGGGTGCCGGCGCGGTCAGCGGCGTGGCCCATCTCTCCGCCGAGCGCGTCGAGCTCTCGCACGAGGTGGCCCTTGGCGGTGCCTCCCACGGCGGGGTTGCAGCTCATGACGGCGGCGCGGTCCTTCTTGAGGGTGAGTCCCAGCGTCTCGAGCCCCAGGCGGGCGCAGGCGAGGGCAGCCTCGCAGCCCGCGTGTCCCAGGCCCACCACGATGACGTCATACCGGTGCTTCATCGCGCCTCCCACTAACACGACCGACGCGGGGCTGCTGCGTCTCCAGACGGTGGACTCCCCTGGCGAGCGTCCAGACAGCCATGTCCACCGGGATTCACCCGCCTCGCATGCGACTGAACGTCTGGCCTTCCAAATGACCGCCAGCGAACGCGGGCCCTTGTCCTCTGGACAGGCGAACCCCATCTCCCGGGCAGGGGGTGGGGCGTGGAGGGAGAACAGGGGACAGGGGACGAGGCGCAGGAGGAGCTCCACAAAGAGACGCGGGCCAAGCTGGTGCCGGTGAAGCTCGAGCCCTTCAACGCGGAGGCACCGCTGGAGGCGCTGACTCATCCGCGGACGCCCACGGACTCCTTCTTCGTGCGCAGCAACTACGCCGAGCCGGAGCTGCCCACCGCCACCCACCGCATCACCGTGGAGGGGGCGGTGGAGGCGCCGCTGACGCTGCGGCTGAAGGACTTGGCGCGAGGGCCCCTGCGCGAGGTGACGGCGACCGTGGAGTGCGCGGGCAACGGCCGCACGGCGATGTCTCCTCTGCCGGAGGGCGAGCCCTGGGACAAGGGCGCGCTGAGCACGGCGGTGTGGAGGGGCGTGCCGCTGGCGGAGGTGCTGGGACGCGCGCGACTGCGCCCGAACGTGCTGGAGATCCTGGTGGAAGGAGCGGACGGGGAGGGGAGCAAGCGCTTCGCCCGTGCGCTGCCGGTGAGCAAGGCGATGCACCCGGACACGCTGCTGGCGCTGGAGATGAACGGGGAGCCGCTGCCTCGCGCGCACGGGGCACCGATGCGGCTGATCGTCCCGGGCTGGTACGGCATGGCGAGCGTGAAGTGGGTGAAGCGCATCGAGGCCCTCACGCGGCCCTTCAGCGGCTACTACCAGCGCGAGCGCTACATCTATGACCTGAGCAACGGCCGTGCGCCGGAGCCGGTGACGCGGATGCGGGTGAAGTCGCTGATCCTGACGCCCTCGGAAGGGGCTCGCGTGGCACCGGGCCGGGTGGTGGTGCACGGCATCGCGTGGAGCGGGGAGCGTCGGGTGGTGCAGGTGGAGGTGGCGGTGGACGGCGGGGAGACGTGGAAGCCGGCCACGCTGCTGGAGAAACCGAAACCGTCGGCATGGGTGCGCTGGGCCTTCACGTGGGAGGACGCGAAGCCGGGGCGGCACACGCTGAGAGCCCGGGCCACGGACGAGGCCGGCGAGACACAGCCGGAGACGTCACAGTGGAACCGGCTGGGCTACGGCAACAACGCGGTGATGGCGCGCGTGGTGAACGTGGGCTGAGCGCCGCTGCGCTACATCAGTGCGTCGAGCACATCGACGAGGCTGCGCGTGCTGCTGCTGCGGGGGCACTCCTCCTTATTATGAGGAGGGGAGGGCACGGGACTCTGGACGCCGCCCGGCTCACAGGGAACCTTCGAGTCCACCGAGCACACCTCCTCCTCGGGAACACAGTCCTGCGGGGGCTCAGAGCAGTGGAGAATGGGAAGGGGGAAACTCAGGACAGCCTCCTGGGACAGAGCAGCCCCAGGAGTAGTCCCTCAGTCTGACATCGCGATGGCTACCACCCTCATTAGACCTCCTCGAACCGCGTGCCTGTGGCGCCCATGCGCTCCAGGGCGTCATGAATCTCCCCGGAGACGATGAGCGAGACGGTCCACCCTTCGGGCCGGAATACCTGGGCGCTTCCGACCTGGGCCCTATCGATACGCAGGTCTCGTACCGAGGCGTACTGGCCGACCATCGCAGGGAGTCCATCTTCGTGTGTCCAGAGACGGATACGAGATGCCTTCTCGTCGATACAGCGGATGAGCCGTGTGGCCACGAGGATGAGGTACTGGTCTGGGTGGTCCTCCACATCCACCGGGATCATCTGCACATCAGCAGGGGCCAGCTCCGCGAACACGGACGCGACGCGGACGTGAACCACTGGGATGTTCACGTTCGCCTCTGTGTAGTCCAGCGGGTTGCCCGAGATCTCGACGGGAATTCGCAAGCGGTCCTTGGCCGGGACAGGCGTTCCACGACTGAAGTCTCTGTAATCCACCGTGTGGCCCTGACGGTCCTTCGGCGTATCGAGATGCCAGCGGTGGGCAGCCCGCACATCGTCGGCGAGTCTGAAAAAACGCTGTGGCATGATCTCCTTCTAACGAGGCGATGGGCGGGTCAGGAGCTGGTTCAGCTCCGTTCCTGGTGTGGAGATATCCTTCGCCAGAACCCGAAGGGCGCGCGTCAACCTCTCACGGCAGTCCAAGATGCTGCGACAAGTACTCGTTGCCGTGAACAATTCATCATAGACGATCTGGTGGTACCGCTCGGGGTGAGGCCCATAGTGCCCCGGCAGCGGCATCTTGTTCGCCGGGTCATCCATCGACATTCCCGCCTTGGCGAAGATGACTCGGAACCGCGGCGTCCATGGCCCGCCACGCGCGGTGGAGGTGTCGTTGCAAATGGTAGCGATGTGGTGCGTCTCGATGCAGGGGCTCGTGCCGCCACTGCCGCTGGCCCCCATGGTCATCGCCGTGGCGGCCACCGTCACGCTCACGCCCTCGGCCGCCAGCGCCAACTCCTCCACTGCACCCAACGCGGGCAGCGGGATTCCTGCCACACCCTCGGCCTGCACGGCCACCTGCGCCGAACCGGGCAGTGTCGGCACCTTCGCCGCGAACTGCTGCGCCGTCGAGCCAATGGCCGCCATCAACAGCATGGCGAACGCGCGGGCCGCCTCGCGCCCGAGAATCTTCCCAAAGCGTTCGCCCGCCTCGCGGAGCTGCTCGAAGGTGTTGGCCACCTTCACCTCCTCCATCAACTCGAGCCAGCCGGACACGAGGTTCTGCAGCGTGTCCACGCCCACGTACAGAACCAGCCCCAGGCCCACCACCGCCACCAGCGCAGGAGCCACGGGGTTGAGCGCGAGGATCAGCAGCATGGAACCCAGCGTCCATAGGACTGTGTTGATGAGGGCGCGCACTTGCACCATCTCCCCCAACGCCTTTTTCATTTCCTCCAACACCGGGCTCTTGCTCAGCGCCAACGCCCAGATGTAGCGGCCGTGCATGTCCAGGTAGCGCCCTGCCACCAGCGCTCCCCCGAGACAGTCGCCGTAGAAGCCGTGGACGTCCCGGCACCACAGCCGGTAGCGCTCGGCCGTCTCCAAGTCCTCTTTCGTCAGCGTCCCTTCCAGCAGCTCGCCTGGCCCCGCCGGCACCAGCTTCTTGTCCCTCAAGAGGTAGAGGTAGTTACCGAACTGCGCGTCCATCCGGAACATCCGCTCCACCGTCTGTCGCGGGGAGCCGGACAGCCGCGCCTCGCGCGCCAGCCTGCGAATGGCCTTCTGGAACTCCTCTTTGTCCACCACGACGAGCTGCAGCTCCGCCGCGCGCGGAATGTGGACGACGGCCTTACCCGGGGCGGCCTGCTCCACGTGGGGGACTCGCGGAACACTGCTGCATCCCACGAGAAACGCGAGGAGCAAGGCACCGGCCCTGCACTGCACCTGCCTCTGCTTCATGGCTGACTCCTACTTTTAAAGGCCGCGCCGCCCACGTGTTGTGAGGCACCCCAGCTCGAACTTAGACTTCCTCGAACCTCGTGCCTGTGGCGCCCATGCGCTCCAAGGCGTCCTTGAGCTCCCCAGAGACGATCAGAGAGACGATCCACCCCTCAGGACGAAACACCTGGGCGCTTCCCACCTGGGCCTTGTCGATGCGCATGTCGCGCACGGAGGCATACTGGCCGACCATCTCTGGGAGCCCGTCTTCATGAGTCCAGAGCCGGATCCGGGATGCTTTCTCGTCGATACAGCGGATGAGCCGCGTGGCCACAAGGATGAGGTACTGATCCGGCTGGCCCTCAACGTCCACAGGGAAGAGTTGCACATCGTGAGGGGCCAGCTCCGCGAACATGGACGCAACCCGGACATGGACCACCGGAACACCGACGTTCGCTTCCGTGAAGTCCAGTGGCTTGCCCGCGATCTCGACAGGAACTTTCAAGCGCCCCTGAATGTGGACGGGACTCCCGAGCCTGAACAGCGCATCGTCCACTTTGCGGCCCTGACTGTCCGTCGGCGTGTCCAGGTGCCAGCGGTGCGGGACAATCACATCGTCGGCGAGCTCGAAAAACCGCTTGGGCATGGACTCGATTTAGCGCGGTTGTTGCTTACTTCTCGGGAGCTGCCGTAGGGCAGTGGATGTTCTCGGGGCACCGCTTCTCGGACCTGGGGATGCAGGCGCCGCAGCAGTCCATCTCGTCGGGGCCACAGCGCGGGGACGCGGGAGGCGTGCGCGGGATGGGAGGCGGAGCCGGAACTGGCTCTGGGGGCGGTACCACAGGCGGAGGCGGCACCTGAGGCGTGGACTGCTCCGTGCCCTCCTGAGGACTGGGCTTCGTCGCCTCGCTCCGGCTCGAGGAGCAAGCCACGAGCGCCACTGCACTCACTACCAACAGGCACCACCGCCAGATCGAGATCCGCATCACCCAGGCATTCTACGGGCAGTTGGTGATGGGAGTAGCCGGGTTGCCGGTGTTCCGCACGTCGTGCTGGAACTTGGGCCAGCTGTTGGGGTCCTTGAGCAGCCGCGGGCTGTCCACGACGAAAGCGTGAAGCTTATTACCCGCTGCGACGTAGAGGACACCTGGGCGATTGGCTCCCACGGGAGTGCCGTTTAAGCCGCGCGCACAGTCTAGCGTCGGCGAGGCTTCGATGTTCACCCCAAGGTTCGACAGCCTCCACTGGTTGGAGAGGTCTGAAGTGGCCCACACAGCCAGTTCTCCCGACCTGTTAACGGTGTACAACCGCCCATCCGAGCCAATGACTGGCGCCGCAGAGAGAACACCGGGCGCAGGGCTCGCCTGGGCCACCGCTGGGATAGACAAATCGTAACGGGCCAACAGGTTGCTAGGGCCCGCATACTCACGGCCGAAATAGGCCTTGTTGTCGGCCGTCGCGACAAGCTGGTTGACACGACCATTGTCCGTGTCGGGCAGCGCATTGGCAGGTGGAGTTCCGGTGGAATCGAACGCGATCTGGAACACCCCTCCCTGATCGAAGTCGTTGCCACCACTACCCACCAGGGTATTCACCAACAGCGCCATGCCGAAAACCCGCTGTCCCGAACTGCCTCCTGGCGTGGCGGTCCACAGCGGAGTTGAGTTGCCGAAGGCATACTTCACCATGCGTCGAGTGTCGGTCGGGTAAGCAAACTGGCCTGTGCTGGTTGCCACCAGCCCGCCGCCTGCGGTCGAGTTGGACATCCCCTGTGAGCTATCCGAGTTCACGCATCCCACGGAGTTTGCCCCCGCACTCGTGGGGCGCAAGCCAACAGCGCTGCCATGGTTACCTGAGACCACAAACAGCCCTGTCTCCACAGGAGTGCTGCTGAGGGTCGTTGCCGTCACGGCGGCTGCGCTGATCGAGGAAGGGGGAGTGCCGGTTACTACGGAGAACGTGCAGGGGGTGTTGATCACACTACCAAGATCTCCGTTGATCGCGCGGAGCCGAGTACCTGATGCACCACCTGCGAAGTTGCTCGCCACGTACACCAGTTCCGTCCCATTGGCGAAGGCACCCACAGCGGGACTCCCCTCCACGGCCTCGACATCCACCTCCCACTTCCTCTTGCCGCTTGGCTCGATCGCGAAGACCTTGCCCGCAGTGGCAGCGGTTCCGAAATAGACGACGCCCTTCTCTCCCAGGGCGGGACTGGCCTTGATAGTTCCACCGCCATCAAACGCCCACTTCCAGCGCGTCACCTTGAGACCCACTGTCGCCGAGCCTCGATTGCCTGCGGCATCGACTCCTTCGACCTGGAACTGCATGGTGCCCCGGAACTCCCTCATCTCGGGCTCATACAGGTCCACAGTCGCGGTCCCACAGAACACCGGACTGCCGTCGCACGTCCCACCAGCCTGTACAGGCTTGGGAGCCAGAGCCTGACCGACGCCTCCTCCTGAGGCGATGCCGGATACCGTCAGCACCACGTCGCTCACGGGCTCGTTGGCGGAGATCGCCACAGTGACGGACTCATCCCGGCGATAGGCCTTCGGGTAGTCAGTGTCGCTGTCCCTCGGCTCGGCCTGGTTGGGACCTCCGGGGATGCGCGTTGGATCGGGAAAGTTGATGGTGAAGGTGGGTGCAACCGCATCCACCTGCACCGTCACGGAAGCACTCAGGTCGGCGGCGGGCGTTGGATGAGCGGCAGTCAAGATGAGCTGGGCCTGAGCGGACGGCCGCGTCCAGGTGACCGTGTACGTATCTCCGTCCCGGGTCACAGCCCCAAAAGCACCTACGTCGCTGCCACCGTCATTTCGTGAGGCTCTGAAGTCCAGCGTTTCCGGATACTGGGTCGTCTCAGCGTAAGTGGGATTGGCCACGAGTTGGACCTGCACCTGCACTGTCCCGGCGCTCACCACTGCGTTGTTGGCCGGGCTCAGGAACTTCAGCGACGCGAACCGCGGCTGGCATCCCGCAGTTGTGCAAGCTTCATAGGCAGCGCAGGCCGGATCGCACACGCCGCTCTCGGGTTCCGTGCCACCTTGGTAGCAAAGACTGAGGCTCAGGTCGCAGCGCCCGCCTTCTCCACAGTCCGTGTCGACGACACACCTCTTCACTCCATTCTCCGGCACCGTGCAACTCGTCACCAGCCAAAGGGCCCACGCCCATCCAGTGGAGCGCATCACCGTTCCTCCTGTGATGCAGAGTCGCTGTCATCACCCATGAGCAACCACGTCACGACGGCTCCACCTACAGCGAGCGCTGCCGTGCCCAACATGATGTTGGCAGTGCGCGCCTCTCGATGAGCGTCATCCAAGACCTGCACTATGCGAGGCAGGTCTGTTTGAGGTGGAAGCCCGTTCGTAACCGTTCACCGGCTCAGGAAGCGACAGCCACCTGAGCCCCAGCGGCAGTGGGCAGAAGCGACGGTGCAGGCAAGCCCCGACGATAAGCCCACAGCGCCTGTGTCAGGAACTCCAACGGATTTCGCCTCTGTTGCTTGAGCGTCGTGACGACCGTGAGGATGCGCTCGACAAAGCGGCTGCCGCGCTCGCTTCGGGTGCCAAACGAGAGCTTGCGATAGATGACGCCTTGGCGCAGGGCGCGCTCGCCGGCGTTGTTGGTCGGCTCCACGCCCGGCACGTCCACGAACACCCACAGGCACTTCTCCAGCCGAAGGATTCGCCGGGCCACCCCTGCCGTCTTCTTCTGCCCGCACCCGAGCGCCTGCCGCAGCAGCGCTCCCACGCGCCGCTCGACCTTGCGCATCCGCTTCTGAAATTCCTGGCGCTCCAACGTGCCGTCGCGCACGCGGTGCCACCACTTGAACATTCGGTTGCGCTGGGCCATCAGATCGCGGCCGATACGCCCGCCTGGGCCTGCTCTGTCAATGAACCCTTGGAAGTCACGCGTCAGGTGCGACCAGCACACCTGGCGCAGCCCCGGGTCGTACCAGTCGTAGCCGCTCCACCTATCGGTGATGAGCCAGCCGACAAAGTCCTTGCCCAGCAGCCCCTGGATGACCTGGCGCCCACGGCTCAGGGCGACTTGAAACACCACCACCAGGGCGCTGGCCACCGTCCACAACCAAGCGCGTGCTGCTCGCCCCTGCTTCACGCCCTGGGTCCACCCCGTCTCGTCAGCGTGGACCACCTCCGCGTTCCGCACGTACTGGCGCGCCTACTCCACGGGCGCTTGCAGCGCCGCGCTCATGTGCTGCTCCAGGTTGGACACGCTGCCCACCGACACCTGCACGCCTCCCAGGTCCGACAGCACTTCGCACACCAGCCTCTTGCTCAGCCGGTACTTGCCCACCAGCAGGCTCATGCTCGCACCCAAACGCTCCCCAAATGCACTGCGCGCCTCAGCCGGCACGTCCGCTCGCGTCAGGAGGCCGCACTGCTGACACCTCACCTGGTGGCTGCGGTACTCCGTCACCCGCGCCTTCAAAGGCTCCACTTCCACCACCTGATGCCTCTGGGGCTCGGAGTCCTGGCCCTTCAGCTTGCGCTGACACTGCTGACATTGCTCGGGTACCAGCTCCACCACCTCATCCACGCTCTGCAGCGGCACCCAGGCTCGCTCGTGCTTGGGATGACCCGGCTGCCCTCCGGGACGCCGCCCTCGACGCTTCTTCTTCTTCTGGGCCCGGGCTGTCCCGGGAGGATCGCTTGACGGAGCTCTTGAGGAATTGGTCGAGTTCTGCCCCAGCCGTTCTCGCAGCTGGGCGTTCTCTTGCTCCAACTGCCGTATCCTCTCCAGCGCTGCTCCCAGCAGCACCTGCAGTTGGACCACTTGGGCCGGTATGGACTCGGACGTGCTCACCCTGTAGGTAGAACACTCCACGCCCTACCTCTCATGTCGGCTCGTGCCCTGCCTGCTTCCCCCTCTACCAGCTTCCAAACCCGTGAACGGTTACGCCCGTTCTTGTACGCATCATTGGCCTTGTGGGCATTGGTGTTTGACAGGTTCCCGAGCACCGCACCCACTCCCGCCGCCACTACTCCCACGCCCGCTAGGGCCAGCGGTACTGCAGGCACACGCATCCGTGACTGCTGAGCCAATCCCGACCGTGGCTCGAAGAGCTTCTGCTTTGACGCCTCCGTCGGATCAAGCTTTGCCCTCGTCGGCATATCCTCCGCTTTTGCTGACTCCCTCCGCGCCAGTTTCTTCCGAACCTTCTCGCGCAGCGCCTCGAACTCCTCCTTCACCTTCGGCGAGACCATGACCGGAAGCTCCGCGTCCGGATCCAGCAGCAGCCCCGTCTCCAGCGCCGCGAGCGCCTTCTCCTTCGGCCCCAACTCCAAGAGGATCAGCCCCTCGTACAGCGCCACCACCACGTCCTGCTGGACCACGTAGGTGCGCGCCTTCGCCTGCTGGAACTGCTCGAGCGCCTGCTCGTTCTCTCCCCGGTTGTAGAGCTTCACCGCCTCGGAGAAGTACCGGTGGAAGTCGTCTTGTGCCCAAACAACGCCAGGAATGAGGCCCACCGCGAGCAAGCACACCGCGAGGCCTCGGGACGCGTGAAGAAGAGGGTAGCCCATGAGGGTGGGATGCTAGAAGCCACCCCCTCGCCCCCCACCCTCTCCCAAAGGGGTATGGAATTCCCCTCGGACCGACTCTGTGCGAGCGTCTCCTCATGCAGCAGCTCGGCAAGTACCAGTTGATCCGCAAGCTCGCCACTGGCGGCATGGCCGAAGTCTTCCTCGCCAAGGCCGCAGGCCCCATGGGCTTCGAGAAGACGCTCGTCGTCAAGCGCATCCTCCCGCACCTCGCCGAGGACCCCGCCTTCGTCGAGATGTTCCTCTCCGAGGCCAAGCTCGCCGCCCAGCTCAACCACCCCCACATCGTTCAGATCTTCGACTTCGGTGAGGCCGACGGCGAGTACTTCCTCGCCATGGAGTACATCGACGGGCCCAACCTCCGTGTGCTCCTCAAGCGCGCCCAGACCGCCGGTCTCGAGCTACCTCCCGCCGTCTGCGCCCGGCTCATCGCCTCGGCCTGCGAGGGGCTCGCCTTCGCCCACGACTTCGCCGACCCCGAGACGGGCGAGCCGATCGGCCTCATCCACCGCGACATCAGCCCGGACAACATCCTCGTGTCGCGCCAGGGCGCCGTGAAGGTGGTGGACTTCGGCATCGCCAAGTCCGCCAGCCAAGGCCACAAGACGCAGAGCGGCGTCATCAAAGGCAAGCTCGCGTACATGCCCCCCGAGCAGATCCGCGCCAAGGCCCTGGACCGGCGCGTGGATGTGTATGCGCTCGGCGTGGTGCTCTACGAGCTCGTCACCGGCTGCAAGCCGTTCGAGTCCGAGACGGATGCCAGCACCATGCAGGCCATCCTCTTCGAGCCCATGGTGCCTGCCGCGCAACACCGGCCGGATCTCTCCGAGCCCCTCCTGCGCATCCTCGATCGCGCGCTGGCCAAGGATCGCGAGCAGCGTTACCCGGACTGCCTCGCGCTCGCGGCGGACCTGGAGGAGTTCATCCTCTCCGTGGGCAAGCCCGTGACGACCCAGCACATCGTCCAGCTGATCGCCCAGGTGTCGCCCAGCTCCGACTCGCCGATGCCCACGCCTCACGGCACGCCGCGCGGCGGCAGCGGGCCTCGGTCCTCCGCGACTCCGGCTCACACGCCCGTCCCGGCCACCGGCGGTGGCACCGGTCCCCGCTCCAGTGGTTCGGGCTTGAGGTCCTCGACGAAGTCCGCGCCGCTGGATCCCACGCTCCTGAAGGGTCAGCAGGCGCCCGCTCAGCCTCTCTCAGAGCCCGAGCCCATCGTCGTCGAGCGCACCCAGCAGCTGGAGACGCCCGACGCAGCCCCTTCCAAGAAGGCACCGCCTCCGGAGGCCTCTCCTGGAAAGAGGATGGCGATCCCCGCCGCGCTCGTGGCCGTGCTGCTCCTGGGGGGCGGTGGCTACTGGCTGTCACGCTCGGGCCCGACACCGCCCCCGGTGACACCGCCCATCGTCGCGGACACTCCTCCGGTGAAGGAGGCGCCTCCCACGCCCAAGCCGGAGGAGCTCGCGCAGACGCCCACGCCCGAGACGCCTCCCGAGAACACGCCACCCCCGGAGACACAGCCGCCAGAGGTGGCCACGGCGCCCGAGACGCCCACGCCGGAGTCCGAGCCCACGACGCCCAAGACCCAAACGCCCAAGACTCGGACGGGCTCGAAGACGGCCAAGTCCGGAGGCAAGGGGACCCTGGCGTTCCGTGTCCGCCCGTTCGCCACCATCTTCATCAACGGGAAGAACTACGGGCAGACGCCCTTTGACGCGGTGGAGCTGCCCTCGGGTACCTACACCGTGAAGTTCGTCAACGAAGAGCTCAAGAAGACCAAGATCCAACAGGTGGAGCTCAAGCCGGGCGAGAACAAGATCGTCAAGCTCAACCTCGAAGAGTAGTCCGGCGCACTCAGGGCGCGGCGTTCGCGGGAACCGGCGCCTTCTCCTTCTTCTTCGCCCCCTCGAAGTCTCCCGCCTTCACCACGGTGAGCTTCTTGGCATCCACGTGCCGCGCGAGCGCCTGGCGCACGTCGTCGGGCGTCAGCTTCGCCATGCGCTGCTCGAGCTGGGCGTCGTAGTCCAGCGTCCTCCCGAGGAACAGGTAGTTGGCCAGCGTCCGCGCCAGCCCTCCGTCCTGCGCACGCCCCGTCTGCCGGTACTCCAGCAGGCCCGCGCGCGCCTTCTCCAGCTCCTCGGGCTTGAAGCCCTTCTCCAGCGCCAGGCTCAGCTCCTCGCGCAGCGCGGCCTCCAGCTTCTCGGCGTTCTGCGGCGCGTAGATGGCGTAGGCGTAGAACGAGCCCACCGGATCCACCGCCCCCGCGTTGAGGCCGCTGCCCACTCCATAGGACAGGCCGTCCTTCTGGCGGATGCGCGTGGCCAGCCGCGAGTTCAGGAAGCCTCCCCCGAACATGAAGTTGCCCACCATCAGCGCCGGCCAGTCCTGATCATCGTCCTTCAGCTGGAGGTTCTGCCCGGCCATGAAGAAGGCGTTGGCCTTGTCCGGCGTCTCCAGGGCCTGGGCCTTCGCGCCCACGTCGTTGAAAGTCTGCGGAATTCGCACGTAGGGCGACGGGCTCTTCCACCCGTTGAACAGCTCGCCCACCAGCGCCGAGAGCTCCTTCGGCTCGAAGTCACCCACCGCGCCCAGCTCGCCATTCGAGGCCCCATAGAAGTCACGGTAGAACGCGCGCACCTGCTCCAGCGTCACGCCCTTCACTCCGGCGAGGTCCTCCTCCACCGTGGGCGCGTAGTACGGGTGGCCCTTGGGGTACTGGCTGCCCAGCAGCCGGCGGTACGCATAGGTGCCCTGCGTGTCCGGCTCCGAGCGGGACTTCTCCATCCCCGCGAGCCGCTCCTGCTGCAGCAGCGCGAACTCCTGCGCGTCGAAGGCGGGCTCTCGCAGCACCTCGGCCACCAGCCGCAGCACCTCGGGCAGGTTCTCGCGCTTCGTCTCCACCGAGACGGACGCACCCATGGGCCCACCGTCCACGCTCACCCGCGCCTTGAGCCGGTCGAACGCGTCCTGGAGCTGCTGGCGGGTCTTCGTCTTCGTCCCGCGCAAGAGCAGCGAGCCCGCCATGTTCGCTGAGTACTCCTTGCCCATCACCGCCTTCTCGGTGCCCCAGCGCAGGTTGAGCGCCACGCTCACCATCTCTCCGCGCGTCTTCTTGGGCAGCAGCGCCAGCTTCAGCCCACCGGGCAACTGCGAGCGCTGCACGCGCGCCTCGATGTTCGCAGGCGACGGGTCGAACGCCTCGCCTTGCGCCACGGCGGCGCGGCCCTGGTAGCCCTTCAGCATCGCGGCCATGTCCACCCGCGGCGGCATCTCCGCGCGGTCCGGCTTCGGCGTCGGGATGAACTCGCCCAGCGTCCGGTTCGACGTCTTCAGGTACGTGGCCGCCACGCGCGTCACATCCTCGGGCTTCACGGCCTCGATGCGGTCCCGGTGCAGGAAGAACAGGCGCCAGTCACCGATGGCGGCCCACTCCGAGAGCAGGATGGCCGAGCGCTCCGAGTCGTTGAGGATCAGCTCCACCTGCTTGAGCAGGCTCGTCTTCGCGCGGTTCACCTCCTCGGCGGTGAACGGCGTCCGAGCGGCCTCCTCCACCGTCTTCACCAGCACCTCCCGCGCGGCCTCCATGGACTGGCCTTCACGCAGCTGCGCCCGGAAGACGAGCACACCCGGATCCTGCAGCTGCAGGTTGTACGCGAACGCGCGCGCGGCCTTCTTCGGCTCCACCAGCGCCTTGTAGAGCCGCCCCGACGGCGTGTCGCCGAGCACCTCGGTGAGCACGTCGATGGCGGCGAAGTCCGGGTGGGCGCCCTCGGGCACGTGGTAGGTGGAGATGAGCGCTCCCGTCTCGCCCACGCGGCGCAGCGTCACCTCGCGCTCGCCGTCCTGGGTGGGCTCCTCGGTGTAGGTGCGGGGCACGGGCTGCGCGGGCAGCTTCAGCTTGCCGAACGTGTTCTGGATGAGCTGCAGCGCCTTGGCCTCCTCGAAGCGGCCGGCCACCACGAGCATCGCGTTATCCGGCCGGTAGTACTTCCGGTAGAACGCCTGGAGCCGGTCAATCGGCACGTTCTCCACGTCCGCGCGCGTGCCGATGGTGGGCTTGCCATAGTTGTGGAACAGGTACGCGGAGCTCATCACCCGGCGCAGCAGCACCGAGTGCGGATCATTCTCCCCGCGCTCCAGCTCGTTGCGCACCACCGTCATCTCGCTGTCCAGGTCCTTCTTGGCGATGAAGCTGTTGACCATGCGGTCCGCTTCGAAGGTCAACGCCCACGAAAGGTTCGCGTCCGAGGCCGGCAGCGTCTCGAAGTAGTTGGTCCGGTCCAGCCACGTGGTGCCGTTGGGGCGCGCACCGCGCTCGGTGAGCGCCTGCGGAATGTTCCCCGTGGTGGGAGTGCCCTTGAACAGCAGGTGCTCGAGCAGGTGGGCCATGCCGGCCTCGCCGTAGCCCTCGTGCTTGCTGCCGACGAAGTACGTCACGTTCACCGTGACGGTGGGCTTCGTGGGGTCTGGGAAGAGCACGACGCGCAGCCCGTTGGGCAGGCGGTACTCGTTGATGCCCTCGACGCTCGCCACGGGGGCAAGCGGGCCCGGCTTCGCCTGGGCCGGGGAAGCGGCCTTCGAGGCTTGAGCCTTCTGGACGGTGGCGCCCGGGGCCTGAGCCAGGGCCAGGGTGGGGGACACCGCGAGCAGCAGGGCGGTGAAGAGGGACAGGGGGGCACGTCGCATGCCGGCCTCGCGAGTCAGATGGGGGTGCACGGCGCTACCAACCCTGCGAACCTTACCCGTCATCCCGAGAAACCGCCGTTCGCTCGCATGCCCGAGTGGACCCGCGTGAGGCGTTGGACACCCAACGGATGGAAGATCGTCCCGGGGCCTCGTTAGTAGTAAGGACCGTTTGGGGCCGCCCATTTATCGGCCCGAGGAGTCTGTCTCCCCATGAAACGCTTCATCGTCGGCGCCCTGGCCACCATTGGTGCCCTGTCGATTCTGGGCTTCTTCGGCTTCATCTTCCTGATTGTCATCGCCGCATCGAGCAAGCCCAGCGTGCCGAGCAACCTGGTGCTCGAGCTGGACTTGTCCCATCCCCTGGCCGAGCAGGCGCCGGAGGACTCGCTGGCGGGTGCGTTCGGCAACCCGGAGACCACCATGCGCGACGTGCTGGACGCGCTGGAGAAGGGCGCCAAGGACGACCGGGTGAAGGCGCTCCTGGTGCGCGTGGAGCAGGTGGGCGGTCTGGCCTCGGCGCAGGAGCTGCGCGACGCGGTGAAGGCCTTCCGAGCCAGCGGCAAGAAGGCCATCGCCTTCACGGACAGCTTTGGCGAGGGCGGCAACGGCACCGGCGCCTACTACCTGGCCGCCGCGTTCGATGAAGTTTACATCCAGCCCTCAGGCGACGTGAACCTCACGGGCCTGGCGATGGAGACGCCGTTCGCGCGCGACATGTTCGCCAAGGTGGGCGTGCAGCCGCACATCGGCCAGCGCTACGAGTACAAGAACGCCGTCAACACCTATACCGAGCAGAACTTCACCGCTCCCCACAAGGAGGCCATGGAGAAGCTGCTGGGCAGCATGTACGGCCAGATTGTCCGGGGCATCTCCGAGGACCGGAAGCTCAGCGAGGACGAGGTGAAGGGGCTCATCGACCGCGCTCCGCTGCTGGGCCAGGCGGCGCTGGAGGCCAAGCTGGTGGACGGGCTGCTCTACCGCGACCAGGTGCTGGAGAAGGTGAAGAAGGAGGCGGGCGAGGGCGCCAAGCTGCTCTTCGTGGACAAGTACGTGGAGCGCGCGGGCCGGCCGCACACCACGGGGGATTCGACGATTGCGCTGGTGTACGGCGTGGGCGGCATCTCCCGCGGCAAGAGCAGCTCCAACCCGCTGAGCGGGGACCAGACGTTCGGCGGAGACAGCGTGGCGCTGGCGCTGCGCAAGGCGACGGAGGACGAGCGGGTGAAGGCCATCGTCTTCCGCGTGGACAGCCCGGGCGGCAGCTACGTGGCCAGCGACACCGTGCGCCGCGAGGTGCAGCGCGCCCGCGAGAAGGGCAAGCCCGTCATCGTCTCCATGGCCACCTACGCGGCCAGCGGCGGCTACTTCGTGTCCATGGAGGCGGACAAGATTGTGGCCCAGCCGGGCACCCTTACGGGGAGCATCGGCGTGTTCGGCGGGAAGATGGTGACGGCGGACTTCTGGTCCAAGGTGGGGGTGAACTGGGAGACCATCGCCTTCGGCAAGGACGCCACCCTCTACAGCACCGACAGCGACTTCACCCCGGAGCAGCTGTCGAAGAACGACGCCATGCTGGACCGCATCTACATGGACTTCACGCAGAAGGCGGCCGAGGGGCGCCACCTGCCGCTGGAGCAGCTCCAGTCCCTGGCCCGAGGCCGGGTGTGGACGGGCGAGGACGCCAAGGCGAACAAGCTGGTGGACGAGCTGGGCGGCCTGCCCAAGGCGCTGGAGCTGGCCAAGGACGCGGCGAAGATTTCCAAGGACGCCGAGGTGCGCGTCCAGGTGTACCCGCGCAAGAAGGAGGCCGCGGAGCTCCTCTCCGAGCTGCTCGGCGGTGGCGCGGGGGACAACAGCGAGGATGAGCGCAACGCCCACGTCTCCGTGGCCACCCCCTGGGCTCCCGTGCTGGAGCAGACCCAGGCGCTGTACCGGCTGGGGGTGAAGATGGGGCTGGTGCGCTCGCAGCAGCAGGCCCTCAGCGCCCCGCTGCCGGAGACTCGGTGGTAGACCGGCCGCGCCGGGCTACCGGCGCGCGGACTCCTTGCATTGCTGCTTGCAGCGCTTCTCCTCGTCGCTGCACGCCTTGAAGCACGCGTCGTTGTCGTTGCCCGCGAACTTCTTACAGATGTCCCGGCAGCGCTGGGCCTCGTCGTCACAGCGCTCCTCGCACCGCTGAGGATCGCGGCGCTTGTCGTCGGCACCGGCCGGCGTGGCGGCCAGCCACACCCCCACGGCCAACCCCCAGCTCAGCATCCAACCCTGTCGCTTCATTGCTACCTCCCTCGTCACCCGCGCGGACGCGTCGGCGGAAGAGCCGCTGACTCCCCCTCTCCCGCCCAACGTGAGAGAAGCGGATGCGAGCCCCAGGCAGCTTGAACCCCTGGGAACAGATGACGCAGCGAGTCTATAACCTGAGGCTGACACTTCTCCGCCATCCCACCTCAGTACCGGGTAGCGCCTTGGAGGTGGGCTTAGAGCCGTCCGGGCAGCTCTGCGCTGGGCCGGGCCTCCACGGGGCGGCCGAAGACGGAGTGGTAGCAGAGCTGGCGGGTGGCACAGCGCTGGCGGCGCACATCGAACACCAGGCACTGCTCCACGGGCGACGCGTAGACGTGCAGGGTGACGGCCGGGCCCTGCAGCGCGGTGACGCGGTGGATGGAGTCCAGCGGTCCCCGGTAGTCCACGTGGCCTGGCCCCACCGCCTCCGAGGGGCGCGGCTTGCCCAGCAGGGCATAGCCCGGCTCGCGGCCTCCAGCCAGCAGCGGGTAGTCCTCGAGCAGGAAGGTGCCGGCCTGGATGCTGAACCAGCACTCCTGCTCGGCATGGTCGTGGATGGGCGAGGAGATGCCCGCATCCCAGCAGTTGAGCACCACCTCGAAGCGAGGATCCCGGTACACGAGGTTGCGCGTGTAGCGCCCCCGCCGGAAGTGGAGGTAGGGCCCCAGCGACTCCGGACGCACGAGGACTCCCTCCAGCCGTTGACCGACCTTCACCGCACCGCAGGCTCCGTGGACCTCTTCCCTCAGGCACCGGAGCACGTCTTCGAGAGCAACGTCGTACACGCCCCGGAAGATGGGCATGCCTGTCTCGCACTACCACCTACCTGACTTCCACCTGACACAAACTCCGTGCCAAGTCTGCCAAGGAGGCGAGAGGTAGACAGTCCAGGACAGCCTGCCTTCCCGGAGAGCAGCGACGGAAACCAGGAAAATCGCAGGCTTGTGGCGCGGGCGCTGAACATTCTGGCGCCCGGGAAGAAGACGGGCGGCCAAGAGATGGGTAAGGGTGCTGGCTACTTTCTCCCTGGGTTGCGGTGCATGTAGCCCAGTTCCCACCCATGGACCGCCCGGGGGGCGGCAGCGAGGTACGGACCATGAAGAAGCGGCTCGGCGACATCTTGGTGGCGCGTGGGGTGGTGGATTCGTTGCAGCTCCAATCAGCGCTGGCGTTCCAGCGCCAGTGGGGGCTGCCGCTGGGCCAGGTGGTGGTGGACCAGGGCTTCGCTTCCTCCGAGCGCGTCTTTGCCGCGCTGGAGGAGCAGACGGGCATCGCCTCGGTGGACCTGGACTCGCTGGTGTTGGATCCGCGGCTGGCGCGGCTGGTGCCGTTGAAGGTGGCGGAGGCGCGCAAGGTGGTGCCGCTGCGGCTGGAGGGCGCGCGAGAGTCGACGCTGGTGGTGGCCATCGCGGCGCCGGCGAGCCTGGACACGCTGGACGTGGTGAAGAGCGTGTCGGGCCGGGGCCGGGTGGTGCCGCGGCTCGCGACGGACGCGGCCATTCGCCGGGCCATCTCCCGGCTGTACCGCGGGGAGATGTACGAGGTGTCGAAGGTGGGAGACCCCCGCGCCGTGGAGCTGCCTGCGGCCGAAGAGGTCATGGCCTTCATGAACAACTGCATGATCGAGGACGTGGTCATCGACGACGCCCTCTTCGAGCAGGACGCAGCGCCGGCGCCCACGCTGCTGCAGGACGGGCTGCCGATGCTCACGCCGCTGGAGCTGGAGATCGCGGACGCGGCCAGCGTGGAGGCTTCGCCGCAGTGGGTGCCCTGGGAGCAGACGGAGCGGGTGCTCGTCTACGGCTGGGGCGAGACCGCGACCACGGGGCTGCTGCGCGTGCTGGGCGAGGCGGGGATTGCCGCGCGTGAGGCGAGCGCGGCTGAGGCTCGCGGCGCCACTGCGGACATGGTGATTGTCTCGCCGCTGCCCTCCATGGAGGCGCTCGGGCAGCGGGTGACGGCCCGAGTGCTGGTGGCGGGCAAGGCGCCGGAGGAGGAGCTGAAGCGCTCGCAGGCGGTGGGAGCGCTGGGCTTCCTCGCGGCGCCGGTGGATCCCGAGCTGCTGGTGCGCGCCGTGCGCCGGCTGCTGCAGCTCGGGAGCGATGTCTTCTCGCTCGTGGCCTGAGGCCGCCCGGCGCTACCGCCCGACGGCCAGCGCCAGCGGAACCTCGGTCTCGGCGGGCAGCCAGAGCGAGCCCAGCTCGAACCCCACGTGAGGGAAGGGCTCGGCGCGCACCAGCGCGTCTCCCTCGTAGGAAGCAGCAAAGAGCCAGCCGCGCTTGAGACGCTGGAACACCTCGAGCGTGCGTGCCTCCGGATCAATGAACCACGCGGTGGACACGCCGTGCTGCGCGTACAGCGGCAGCTTGCGCGTGCGATCCAAGGCAATCGTCACCGGAGAGACAACCTCGCACACCCAGTCGGGCGTGAGGGTGAGGAAGGGAGCGCTCGGATCCATCGGCTCGGCCACGCGCTCGCGGCGCCAGCCGGCCAGCTCGGGCACCATCACATCGCGGCCCAGGTGCAGCTCGGGGGCACGCAGGAAACACCAGCGGCCATTGCCGCCCCGGCGCTGATCCAACTGCTCCCCGAGCGTGACTCCCAGCATGAAGGCCGCGCGCGTCTGGGCGGCCAGGGGGCGAGGCGAGGCGACGAGTTCGTCCTCGACAATCTCGCCCACCCACCCCAGGGGTAGCGCGTTGAGCACCGAGTACGTGGCCTGATCAATGCGGGTCTCCATCACCGTTCCCTCTCCGTGTAGCGGCTGGACGGGAACGCATAATAAGGAGGGGTCTGACATCCCCCCGGCGGCCCACGGAAGTGGGCTATTTGCCGATGCAGAAGCGCTGGAAGATGGCGTCCAGGAGGGCCTCGGAGACGTGCGTCCCGGACACCTCTCCGAGCGCCTCGAGCGCCAGGCCTACCTCGCCCGAGACGACCTCCAGAGTGGAGACGCCGCTGGCCTCTTCCGCACGTGCAAGGGCCTCACAGGCGCGGCGCAGCGCGTCAGCGTGACGTTCAGAAACGAGCGCCACCGCGGAGGGCGTTCCTCCTCCCCACAGCCGGGAGAGGACCGTGGTCCGCAGTCCCTCCACGCCCTGCCCGGTGAGGCCACTCACGCGGAGCAGAGCTTCACCTGTCGAGACAGGCACGGCGCGGGCCTCCACGTCGCACTTGCCGGCCACGTGCAGCACGGGCGTGGCGCCCGCCTCGCGCGTCCAGGCCTCGGCCTCGGTGGAGGAGACTCCGGGCGGCAGCACGAGCACGGCCAGATCCGCGCCGGAGAGGGACTCACGCGTGCGGGCGATCCCCAGCGCTTCGACGCGGCCGGGCGCTTCCCGCAGACCCGCGGTGTCGAGCAGCGCCAGGGCCAGCCCCTCCCACTCGACGCGAGCCTCCAGGACATCGCGCGTGGTGCCAGGCTCGTCGTCCACGAGCGCCCGCGCCTCGCCCACCAGCCGGTTGAAGAGGGTGGACTTGCCCGCGTTCACCGGCCCGTAGAGCACCACCCGAGCGCCTCGCCGCACCAACCGGCCTCGCCCCGCTTCGGACAGGAGCCTCTGCGCCTCGGCCCTCAGCGCCGCTACCCGAGCGCTTGCGTCCTCATCCGCGCCCTCGGCCTCGTCCGGGAAGTTGAGCACGCCCTCCAGGTCCGCGTGGAGTGCGCGCAGCGGATCCTCCAGAGCCTGGATTCGCTCGGACAGGGCGCCCGAGAGCCCCGCTGCCGCCGCCCGCACCGCTGCCTCCGAGTCTGCGGCCACGAGATCCGCCACGGCCTCCGCGCGCGCCAAGTCCAAGCGGCCATGGAGGAAGGCGCGGCGGGTGAACTCTCCGGGCCGAGCCGGGCGCACGCGCCCATCCTCCAGCACCCGCGCGAGCAGCAGCTGCAGCAGACGCGGCCCACCGTGGGCCTGCAGCTCCACCACGTCCTCTCCGGTGAAAGAGCTCGGCGCGCGGAAGTAGAGGAACAGCCCCTCATCGAGCGTCCGGCCCTCCGCATCCACGAAGGCAGTCAGGTACGCGTGGCGGGGCGTGGGCTCGGCGGGCACTCCGGGGGCCAGCTTGCGGCCCACCTCGAGCGCCACGGGCCCAGACAGCCGGACAATTCCCACGGCGCCAGCGGCGGGCGCGGTGGCCAGGGCAGCGATGGTGGAGACAGACACCGGTCCGCTTACCGAGGGCCCGGCGCGGGGGTGGAGCCGCGAGCCGCCTTCTCCACGGTGTCGCGGTGCTCCTGGATGTACTTCTCCACGGCCTCGTCCTCCAGCTCGAGGTCTCGAAGCACGCCCGGGTAGACGAAGCGGAAGGCGGGCGAGTCCTCATCCCCACGCAGGCGGAAGCTCATCTTCAGCACCGCCGCGCCAAACAGCTTGTCCTTGAGAGACTTCGCCTTCCCCATGGCTCCCACCTCAAGACCGAGCCTCGGCCGCTCAGCCCTCGAAATCGTCCTCGTCATCATCCGGCAGCAGCATCTTCCGCGGCAGCGGCGCGGGCTTCTCCGGAGTAAACACCACCCGGCGGCACCGGCCCTCGCCCTCGCCCGTCACCGCGACGCCGGCCACACCCTCCACTGCTTTCAAGACGCGCGCCCGGTCCTCGAGTTTCATGGCCGCGATGGCATAGAAGCGGCCGAGCGAACCTGACTTCCCGGCCAGCTGGCGGGCAGCCTCTTTCAGCACGGCATCCTCGGGCGCCTCCACCGTGCGCTCGTCCGGCTCGCCGCGCTTCGCGGGAGGCGGGGCCGCAGGCGCTGGAGCAGGCCGCGCCGCCTTCTGCTGCGGAGCGGGAGCCGGCGCGGGGGCGGGCGCCTGAGCCTTCGGAGGAGCCGCCGGACGTGGCGCCGGCGCAGCACCGCTCGCACCCGGAGCGGGCGCGAGAGGCGGGGCCTCCTTGCGAGGCCGAGGCTCGGGGAAGACACCCGCGCCGAGCAACACCCAGCGCCGCTCGAAGCCCGGGCGGTGGAGCATCTTGTTGAGGAGGAACTGGAGCGAGTCCAGCACCTGGCTGCGCTTGCCGCTCTCCACGCCTGGAGGCAAACCCGCCTCGAAGTGGAGCGCCACGGCGAGGCTGCCATCCGAGGCGTCACGGAACTCCAGCCGGGCGGGGTAGCCCATCAGCCCCAGGATGTCCGGGAGGAGCTTCTCCACGCGGCCGCGGGTCTCCCCTCCTGTGCCTGCGCCAGAGGGGGACTGCTGCGGTTGAGCCTGCTCCGTCACTTGCGCTTGCCTCCCCCGGATGCCGCCGGTACGCCCCCGCGCTTCAACTTCTGGTGATCCAGCCACTTCCTCAACCCGTACTGCTGACCAATGGAGAGGAGGTTGTTGGTGAAGATGTAGAGCGACAGACCCGCCGGGTACTGCAGCAGCGTCAGCGTGAAGATGACCGGCATCACCCAGATCATGATGCGCGCCTGGGCCGCATCCATCATCTGCGGCTGCATCTTCTGGGTGATGATCATCGACACCCCCAGCGCCAGGGGCAGCAGGTAGGTGGGGTCCTTGTACGTCAAGTCCCTCCAGATGGGACCGATGAAGGGCTCCCAGTAGATGTCGAAGCTGTTGCGCAGCGCGGTGAACAGGGCGATCCACACCGGCATCTGGATCAGCAGGGGCAAGCAGCCGCCGAGCGGGTTCACCTTGGCCTGCTGGTACAGCTTCATCACCTCGAGGTTCATCCGCTCGCGGTCATCCGCGTACTTCTTCTTGATCTCCTCCATCTTCGGCTGGAGCTCCTTCACCGCCTCCATGCCGACCATGGACTTGTAGGTGAGCGGCAGCAGCACGAGCTTCACCAGCACCGTGAGCAGGATGATGGCCACGCCCCAGTTGCCGGTGACGGAGTGGAAGAACTTCATGAAGAACAGGAGCACCTTGCAGATGAGCTCCCAGATGCCGAAGTCCACCGTCTTCTCGACGGTGGGGTGCCACGTGGCCGCCGCCATCCCCGCCGAGCGCAGCACGTCCTGACCGGGCAGCGGCTTCAGCAGATCTGGATCCTTCGGGCCGAGCCAGCCGCCGAAGCGCAGCGTCACCGTCTCGCCAGGGTTCACGGTAATCGGGAAGCCCGCCGTCACCTGACGCGCCGTGGGCGTCGCCAGGAGCGTGCAGTGCCCCTGCCGAGGTCCCTCGATGGGGTAGAACACCGACAGGAAGTACTGCTGATCAATGCCGAAGTAGTGCACCGGGCCCGTGGTGTCCTGCGGCGGCTTGTCGTCGGGCACCAGCTTGTGCAGGTCCTCGCCCACGTGGCAGGCCGCGCGGCTCTGGTTGCCCACGCCCCCGAAGAAGGACGGCGCGTGCTCGAAGTTCGGGTCGATGGCCCGGTTGTGGTGCACCTGCAGCTCGCCGCTCAGCGGCTGGCTCGAGGTGTTCTTCACCTGAACCGTGTAGGCCAGCTCGAAGCCGCTGCGCACCCACTGCAGCGTCTTCGTGACTTCCCACGGGCCTCGGCGCGCGGAGAAGGCCACGCTGTCCTCGCCCGTCTCCGCCACCGCCCAGCGCGTGTTGGCCGGCAGCGGCGAGCCGCCTTCGATGCTCACCGACAGCGGCAGCGGCTGGCCCGGCACCGGCCGCACCAGGTTCATCTGCGGCGGCGGCGGCAGCTCCTTGCCAAAGAGCTTCTGGAAGCCCTCGGCGATGGTGAGGTGCTGCTGCTCGCGCATCTTCGGGCCGATGAGCTCCGCCGAAGTCAGGCCCGCGCCCTCGTTCGAGAAGAGGTAGACGCTCTCCTCGCGCTTGCGCTCCACCGTGCGCAGCGCCACCTC
Source organism: Hyalangium minutum (assembly GCF_000737315.1). GTDB lineage: Bacteria > Myxococcota > Myxococcia > Myxococcales > Myxococcaceae > Hyalangium > Hyalangium minutum. The sequence continues at coordinate 786,950 of NZ_JMCB01000006.1, read as the reverse complement.
CTGCTCCGTGGGCGAGGCCGTCAGCTCCGGCGTGCCGCCCGGAGTGGCCGCGCCCGGCGGGGGCGCCGCCACGCCCGCGTCGGCGGGCCCCGCCACCACGCCCCCGTCCGCCGCACCGGCCTCGGGCGGCGTCGGCGTGGGCGCGAAGAAGACCATGTAGAGCATGACGGCCGCGAAGGACAGGCCCAGGGCCATCAGCAGGCGCTTCTGGGAGTCGTTCGAGTTCGGCGAGAAGGGATCGTCAGGGGGGAGGTTCATAAAGTCCTCTCTCCGGAGGAGAGGGCGTTACGGGGCGGGGGCCGGGCTCAGGGCACCGGGTCCATGCCGCCAGGGTGGAAGGGGTGGCACCGCGACAGGCGGCGCACGGTGAGCCAGGAGCCTTTGAGGCCGCCATGCTTCTCCAGCGCCTGCATCGCATAGGTGGAGCACGAGGGGTAGAAGCGGCACACCTTCGGCAGCAGGGGCCCGAGGAAGCGGCGGTAGAAACGGATGGGCAGCGAGAGCAGGAAGGCGAGCGGACTCACGAGGAAGCCCCTCCTGTCGTGGCGGGAGAGAGCCGCTGAAGCTTGCGGGTAACACCGTCGAAGGCACGCGACATTTCCGCGAAGGACACCTCCTTCGCCGACGAGCGCACCACCAACACCACGTCCAGCCCGGCGGGCCATTGCCCCCGCCGCTTGCGGAACAGCTCGCGCAGCAGGCGCCGCAGGCGAACGCGCACCACTGCGTTGCCCACCTTGCTGGACACTGTGAGCCCCAGCCGGCTGTACGGCCGGCCGTTGCGCTTCACCAACGCCAGCAGGCAGTCCGAGGTGAGCTTCTGCCCGCCCTCCTGGACCCGCAGAAACTCGTAGCGGCGCAGCAGGCGCAGGGCCTTGGGGAAACCTTCACCCTGGCGCTCTGGCCCCGCGTCCGCGGCCGTCACGAGCTGGCCCTCGGCCTACTTCTTCGGGGCGGACACCACCAGCCGCTTGCGGCCCTTGGCGCGGCGGCGCTTGAGGACCTCCCGGCCCGCCCGCGTGCTGTTGCGCTTGCGGAACCCGTGCGTGCGATTGCGCTTCACCTTCGACGGCTGATACGTGCGCTTGGCCTTGGCCATGGCTGAACTCCTGAAACACCGGCGACGTCTCTGATCCGACGCGGCCTAGGAAAAGGCGGCGCTCGTAACCCGTTCTCCCACCCAAGTCAACGTTGGACGTGTGTCGGACGTCCGCGCCGCCTGCCCGGCCGATCAGCGCCGCCCCTCTTTTTGCGCCATCCACACTCCCCGTGAACCCTCAGCGGGCGACCCCAAGACCTGGGGGGTGGGTCGGCCGCCACCACAATCAAGCCAAAACGGCATGGCCGTTGCCGATCAGAAATGGCGGCAGAAAGCGTCGGACTTCCGGCCCTTTGACTTGGGTGCTTGATCGTCCAGTGTGCGTTTGTTAGCACGGTCGACCCTCGCTTCCGTCGCCCATTTTGCATCCCCGAGACACGTGTGAGTGCCCTCGCAGAAGCCCTGAGTACGCCGCCAAGTGCCGGAATTATTTGGACCCGGACGCTGGATACCATCCGGCAGGAGGGAAAGACGTACGCGTTGACGTGGCTCGAACGCATGCATGCCTTGGATGTACGCGAGGGTGCGCTGGTGCTGGGCGTTCCTGATCGCTTCTTCCGCGACTGGGTGGATGACCACTACCGCTCGCTGCTGGAGGCCACGCTGGCCCGAGTCGGGAACGGATTGGTCAAAGTGGCCTACGAGGTGGTGGAGGAGCCCTCGGGGGGGCCGAACCTGCTGCCCGCACCAACAGTCAAGGAGAACTCGGCCCGTCCGCCTCGGCTGAACGCCCGGTTCACGTTTGCCACCTTCGTGGTCTCCGACAGCAACCAGCTGCCGGCGGCGGCGGCGCAGGCGGTGTCCGAGAAGCCGGGCCACAACTACAACCCCCTCTACATCTACGGGGGCACGGGGCTGGGGAAGACGCACCTGCTGCACGCGGTGGGCAACCACATCTGGGAGAAGGACGGCTCTCAGCGGGTGGTGTACCTGTCGAGCGAGCAGTTCACCAACGAGTACGTGGAGAGCGTGCGAGAGCACCGCATGGCGGACTTCCGGCGGAAGTTCCGCGAGGAGTGCGATGTGCTGCTCATCGACGACATCCAGTTCCTCGGCAAGCGCGAGGAGACGCAGAAGGAGTTCTTCTACACCTTCAACACGCTCTACGAGCTGAACAAGGCCATCGTCCTCACCTCGGACACGCTGCCCTCGGAGATTCCGGGCCTGGAGGAGCGGCTGCGCAGCCGGTTCACCATGGGCTTGATTACGGACATCCGCGAGCCGAACTACGAGACGCGGGTGGCCATCCTCCAGAAGAAGGCGGAGGCGGAGCGGCTGACGCTGCCGGATGACGTGGCGCACTTCATCGCCAAGCACATCCAGCGCAACGTGCGCGAGCTGGAGGGTGCGCTGGTGAAGCTGTCGGCCATCCACAGCCTGTCGCGGCAGCCGCTGACGGTGGAGTTCGCGGCGAACGTGCTGAAGGACATCCTCCCAGCCAACCGGGTGGTGGACGTGGAGGCGATTCAGCGCGAGGTGGCGCGGTACTACAAGGTGACGGTGGAGGCGCTGAAGGAGGACCGGCGGCACAAGGCGCTGGCCCACGCGCGCCAGGTGGCCATGTACCTGTGCCGCAAGCTGACGAAGAGCTCGTTCCCGGAGATCGCCTCGCGGTTCAACAAGGACCACTCCACCGTCATCGCCTCGGTGCGGAAGGTGGAGGGGTCTCGCGAGACAGACCCCACGGTGAAGCGCGAGCTGGATGACCTCGAGGAGAAGCTGGGCGTCTGAGCCTGGAGCCCGCCTCGCCGGGGGTAGAAGGAGCTTTTACGGTGTGCTCCGCGCCAACCCACCCCGGAGCCGTGAGCCCCTGCGCCGCGAAGACAGTCCTCCGACTGGGGTGCGTCACAACACGCGGGCGGCGCGGGCCTCCTCCAGCGTGTATTCTCGCGTGATGGTGCCGAAGGGGCCCGTCTTCTGGATGAGCCACGCGCAAGAGCCCTGAGGCAGGTAGAAGTCCTCTTCGAAGGGGGCCAGCCCCAGGTGGCGCAGGTAGTCCTTGAGCATCTCCAAGGTGAACCGGTCCCTCACCCGGCGCGCCTGGTACTTCTCTACCTGCTCGAAGGGGAAGGGCTCACCCTCCTGCTCGAAGACCCAGCGGCCCCCGTCATTGGCAGCGGCCAGGGCGCGCACAGTACTGCTGATCTTCCCCGGCTGCTCCGGGCCGTACACCTCCAGCATCACCGCGCCATAGCGGCCTCGATCCCCGCGCAGCGTGTGGGGCACGGTGACCACCCGCAGGCACCGGATGCTCAGCCTCCGGGCCATGGAGCGCATGGGGCTGGCGGCATCCGTCCCGGTCCACTGGTCGGCGACGTAGGCTGTCCAGGCGCTGCGCGTCGGGATAAATAGGTGCCGCCGCCTCTCCCCACTGGTCAGGGGCAGCAGGCTGGAGAGGACTTGCTCCAGGGTGCCCGAGACGGGGAGTACCTCCACGGTGATGCCACGGGGCGTCAGCACCTCTCTATGCCACGTGGCGAAGGCTTGTGCCGCCTGCTCCACCCCCAGTTCCAGAAAGCCCATCGTCGAGGTGACAGGCGCCCAGCGGTCCTCCAGCAGCAGTCCCTTCATCTCTTGCGTCATTCAGGCTCGCCTTATTCATTCCTCGGGGATGATGATCCGGATGATGAGGGCGTTGGGGTCGTTGTTGGTGAGGCGCGACTGGTGTGCAGGGCCACGGCCCGAAGTCAGTGAGTCGTACTCCACATGATAGCGCTGGCCCTTGTAGTCGAATTGCAGATCCGGCCGATTGATGCCCACGCGCTGGCCGTTCGCCAGCGTCACTTGCTGCTGGTTCACCCGAATGTTCTCGGCGAGTAGCACGTCCTCCAGGTACTTGATGTCCTCCTGGAGTTGCGCATTCTGCCTGGCGCTGGGGCTGATGGGACGGCCCCGTGGCAACAGGTCTGGCACCTTCGGCTTGACGGTGAGGTCCTGACGCAGGCGTGGGCCGGCGGGCACCTGCGGCGTTGGGTTCTTGCCCGTGAGGACTTGGACCAGTTCGGGTGAGGGCGCGAGGGTACCCGGCCCCGGAGCGGGCGGTGCTGGCCTTGGAACAGGTTCTGGAGCAGGTGCCGTGACTCTCGGCGGAGCGGGCGAAGCCTCCGCCTTGCCAGGGCGCACCGGCTCCACCGGCTCCGGGACACCCCACCCGGGCACCGGCCGCGTGGCGGTCATCAACTTCCCAGCAGCCACTCCCACTGCCAGCGCGGTGAAGAACTCCTGGGCCGCGCCAAGCGGGGACATCTCCTGGCCCGTGAACATCTCCTGGCCACTGCCCATCTGCCAGCCGCGCTCCAGCGCGAAGTGCAGCGGGTTGGAATCTCTGGCCAGCCCATACGCCCCCAGCAAAGCCTGGAGGGTGGCTGGGTGAGTCATGACGTAGTGTTTGACGATTCTTCGCCGGTTCTCCCAGTGGGCATATCCCTGGGCGGCGGCGGCTCCCGTGCCCAGACGCCGCTCCATGTCCTCTCGCTGCGCGGGGGTGAGGCGCTGAGGCGTCACCAGCGGCCACATGCGGAGGGCCTCGGGCACCGTCTCCGCGCTCATGGCCTCGGCGTACTTGTGCTCCCACTCCGACAGCGGGTGGCTCCAGTGAGCCAAGTCCTCCCAGGGCCCCGAGTTCCACCAGGCCTGGACGGCCCCGGGCTTCTGGAGCAGGAGAATCCGCTGAATCACGTCCCGCTCTGCGAAGGCGGTGAGCGCCACCTGCGAAGCAGCGGGCGCAAGCCCCGCCGGCCTCGGCTCCGCCTCGGAGGAGGGGCCTGGCTCACGTGGCGGCACGGCGCCTTGCGGACTGTGGGCGGACTGCTGCGCCCACTCACGCCGAGGCGGGGCCAGGGCAGGCGTGCGGGACGGTGCGCCGAAGCCGAAGAGGAGGCTCACCCCGAGGGAGACCACCCCTTCGCCTTGCGCGAAGCGGGAGGGCGGGAACGAGTACACGCCAGCAACTCCCACCTCCAGCCCGATGCTCCCGCGGATGGCGTGCACTCCGGCTTCGCCCCCGGCGCGCAGCCGTGGAGGCCACCAGGGGCGGGAGGTGACGGCCGTTCCACCGAGGGCCTTGAAGTACAGCGGCCCCTCGCCCGTGAAGCGCGCCACCGCGTCGGTGGACAGCTCCCACGCTCCGGCGGAGGTGGCCGGGGGCAGCAATGTCACGCGCGCCCCCACTCCCTGGCCTGCTTCCCACAAGCCCCATAGGCTCACGCTGTACGAGGTGCGCGGCGCCCAGGGGTCGCCCAGCGCGGTGCCCTGAGAGACCCCCGCCCCCACCACGGCCCGCATCTGGCTCGTCTTCTCAGAGGCCTGGGCCCCGGGCGCGGCCAAGGCCGCCAGCAGCATGAGGCTGACGGCCGCATGCCACCACAAGGGCCGACTCGCTGCTGGGCTCCTCATGCGGCAACCCCTTCAAGGGCCGTTCCCCCGGCGCTGGCGACGAGCAACACTTCGGCTTTCCAGGCAATCCGCCACGGCAGCATATGTCACCCCATCTTGCGAGGAGGTGATCAGGGTAGATGGCTGCCCCGGAGAAGAGGAGGAGGCGCCGGGTGGCGCCCGTTTCCCTTGTCCCTCTGCCACCCCAATCACGTGCAGATTCGTCAACTGATCCCGCACCTGGGCGGAGCCCATCTGCGCAGAGCGTCCACGAGCACAGAGTTGAAGAAGTCGCGGTCCTTCTCACCCTCCATGCGCTCAACCCGAGTGCTCGAAGTGCACGCGCCCCACACTGCTCCCAGAGCGCAGCCGCTCACGAAGCAGCCATACGCACGGGTCGTCCGCAGCCCCTTGCAAAGACGCATGGATGAAGGGCAGGAACCGTCATTTCAGCCCATGCATTCTTTCAGGTCAGTGATTTAGCGGACTGAAGCGAACCGGGCGGGACTCACCGGAAGGCATCGACAACAAAGGCCGCCGCCACGGAGCCATCGAGGATCGCCGTCCCAGGCTTCGACTCGGGGAGCTTCCTCATCTGGTCATCGCCCAGGCGGGCAACCGCGCAGATGGGAACCTTGTCGCCGTCCATGGGGTGGGCCGCGTAATAGCGGATGACGACCTGTGGGCCAGCAGTCCAGACCCGCCCGTATAAGCGAGCAGGCCCCTCCAGCGTGCCAAAGTCCTCTCGCAGGACGCTCTCGATGGGGCCGTCGTAGAGTGTGACACGCCGACTTCCGATCTGGTTCGCGTCGAGATCCACCAACGCGCTTTCCCCCACATGCAGTCTCAGGTACCGCATGACTTCGAGTGCCTTCGGAGGACATTCCTCCGGGCCTGGAGTGCCATCCGGGCGCAGCGACACGCCGCCCGTTGTGATGCAGCCCGGAGACGTAGCGAGTAGGACGACAGGGCCGAGCACGAGGGCTTTGATGGTGGACATGAGCGGCGGTTCTACCGGCGAATGAGCGAGGCTTCCAGCGCCACGGCCACCTGGATCAGACCATCCCCACGGAAGATCTGGAGGGCGAGATCCGTCACGTCCCCGTTCTTCGTCTCGAAGGCGCTCTGGTCCACGACCACCGCGATTGTTCCAGTCTGGCCAGGGACGAGCGTGGCGCGGTCCATGCGAAGCGCGAAGGGCCGAACCGTGAAGCTCGTAAAGTCGCGCGTCAGGTAGGCACGCTCGAACTTCCAGTCGTCGCCGTAGTAGGTGTTCGTCAGGGTGACGATGGCTGCCGCTTTACCCGGTCCCGAGAAAACCTCGACCACGATGTCCATGTCCTCGTTCTTCGGGCGGTAGACCAACCTGCGGCTAAATGGCGTCTTCTTCACCTGGCCGTTTGCGAGCAGTGTCGCGTAGGCGTGATCGACGGAGTTCTCTTCTTCCTTGAACCGCTCGACCTTCTCCCGCAGGTCCCGCTCTCGCTTGAGCGAGTCGTTCAGGGATGCGAGCACCGCCTTGTAACTGTCGGGACTCTTGAACACGTTGACTTGATGGTCGGTCCACCCCCATTCCTCAAAGCTCTTGGGCTTCACGATGAACGGGAACTCGGTTCCGTCCACGAGCGTAATGAGCAGGGGGACTACCTCATCGCGGTCGAGATTCCGGATCGGCACGATGACCACCGTCTTGCCCCCCACCACCAGGGGCTCGAACCGCCCTTCCCACCCCAGCAACTTCGTCTGCGCCGGATCAACGTCCTTCTCGAAGCGGAGGACGGTCGCGATCTGCCCGGACACGTAGACGCTGCTCGTAGAGACGCCGGGATGGTCCGAAACCATGTCGTTTCGGATGACGATCTTCTCGTGCGAGTCGCTGGCCAGAGCCCCTGAGGACACGAGCACGGCAAGCAGGACGAGCCGGGAAGGCAGGATGTCGTGCATAGCCCACCCAACCTAGCAGGATGGGAGACAGGGGGCCAACCTTCGAGAGTACCGAACCCGACGCACGCGGTGAACGGAGCTACGGCAGCGTCACCGGACCCACGTCCGTCACGATGAGGGTGTTGGTGCGAGCATCCACGCTCGCCCTCCCGCGCGGAGACAGCTGCGCCTGCACCTGCGGCAGCAGCTCCGCCGCCCGCGCGTAGCTCACCGGGATGAAGTACGTGCGCAGCGGAGCTTCCTGCTCGCGCGCCTGCTTCAGCTTCGCGCGCGTCTCGGACTCCTCGGCCAGCTGCTTCATTGGCGCCACGCGCATCACGTTGCCCTTCAGCTCGTGGCCCAGTCCGCGCGAGGCCAGCACCGTGTCCAGCGCCTGCCACCACGGCACGTCCCTCAACCGCAGCGTCACCTTGCCCTGCACCTCGTCCGCCACCACCACGTTGAGGCCGCCCTTCTCCGCCAGCAGCCGCAGCACGTCATGGATGTCCGCACGCACCACATCGATGCTGATGCGCTTGGCCTCCCTCGGCGACTCCGCCAGCGCGGACGTGGACAGCAGCACCACCGCGGCAACCGCAGCTCGAACCAGGCTCATGGGCGCTCCTCCCGAAACCACAAGTTCTCCACAGGATCCCGACAAGCATACAGACACGTTCTGGCCTGTAGCGCGGGCCCCACTCCGGTATCTCCTGAGCCACTCAGCTCGCCTAAAACCTTGAATTCAGGGCGGAATTCCCGTGGCGGCACTTCTGCGCTTCCATCTCACCCCCCGGCCTTGGTGGCCGCTAAAGTGGTTGGCGGGTCTTTTTCCCAGAAACGGACGCTTGGTTCGCCCAGAAGGGCAGTGCAGAGATCCCAAGGACCGGGTGAGTCGCAACATCAAGTCTTGTGGAGCCCTGCACACACAGGGGGATGGTTTCGCAGTCAGCCGTGGGTGTTTTGCCTCCAGGTACGGGACCCCGACACCTTTGCCTGGACTCGACCACGGTCTCCAGCAGTCGTGATGCTCTTGCAGCCCCCGGAGAGCATCACGGCTGCTGATTTTTTGGCGGGCCGCGCCCTCATTTCCCCAGAGAGAGGCCCACCTTCGCGCTGACGAGGGGCACCAGAATCGCGGCCCACACTCCCATCACGAGCACGCCCAGCACGATCGCCGCGATGGCGTCGGCCTTGCGCCCCACGGGAGGCACGGCCCCCGGATCCACCCGCCGCAGCCCCACCACTCCGCAGATGACCGCCAATGGGGCCAGCACCGGCAGCAAGAGGGCCCCCGCGCCCAGGCTCAGCGCCCGGCGCGCCATCGGGTTGTTCTCCCGGACGTGCCAGAGCCGCTCCAGCCGCTTGCGGGACACCGGCCGCCGGAAGAACAGCTGGTTGCGCGTGTCGAAGTAGACGGGCAGGGACGCCACGCCCAGGAACATGAGGAAGGCGCCAATGCCCTCGGAGCGCCGCAGCACGCAGGCCAGGCCGAAGAGCACCGGCACCGCGATGAACGCCTCGCGCGCCCACCTCAGGCCGAGGAAGAAGCACACGCCCGCCGCCATGCACACCAGGAACGCCACCGTGGGAACTACCGGCAGCCCAGGCTGCAGGAGCCTCGCGAGCGCCGCCACCCCGAAGCCGACGCCCACCACCAGGGCCATCCACGCCGAGCCATCCCTCTTGCCCCAGAGCTTGGCCCGGAAGTCCTCCAGGTAGTGCACCTCGGGCCGGGCCGCGCACGTGGCGCACCACGCCTTGCCGAACACCTGCCGCACACAGCCCGCGCAGAAGAAGGTGCCGCAGCGAGCACAGGTGCCAGTGGCCTCTACCTCCGGGTGCGCGGCGCAGCGGGCCGGGACGGCAGGCCCCAAGGGAATGTCAGCAGTCGACACGCGTTCCAGTGTCGCACACTTCCTCCCCCACCCTGAGGTGGGCACGTGCTAAGCGCACCGCCCAGCCCAAGGAGGCTCATGCCACTCATGAAAGCCCTCGTCGCCACGCTCGTCCTCGCGCTCGGTCTGCCCGCGCTCGCCCAGGAGGCGAAGCCGCTGGAGCCCGGCCGCGAGTCGCTCGCCATCCCCTACGAGAAGTACAAGCTGAAGAACGGCCTGGAGGTCATCCTCTCCGTGGACCGGAAGCTGCCCATTGTCGCCGTCAACATCTGGTACCACGTGGGCGCCTACCACGAGACGGCCGGCCGCACCGGCTTCGCCCACCTCTTCGAGCACATGATGTTCCAGGGCTCCAAGAACGTGGCGGATGACGTGCACATCTCCATGCTGGAGCAGCTGGGGGCCACGGACCTCAACGGCACCACCAACTTCGACCGCACCAACTACTTCGAGACGGTGCCCAGCAACCACCTGGAGACCGCGCTCTGGCTGGAGAGCGACCGGATGGGCTTCCTGCTGGACACGCTCACCGAGGACAAGCTCACCACTCAGAAGGAGGTGGTGAAGAACGAGCGCCGCCAGGGCACCGAGGCCGCCCCCTACGGCATGGCCCGCGAGAAGCTCTGGCACGCCCTGTTCCCGCTGCCCCACCCGTACCACGGGGACGTGATTGGCTCGATGGAGGACCTGGACGCGGCCACCGTGGACGACGTGAAGAACTTCTTCCGCAAGTGGTACGCGCCCTCCAACGCCACGCTCACCATCGTCGGGGACTTCGACGTGGCGAAGACCAAGGCCCTGGTGGAGAAGTACTTCGGCACCCTGCCCAGCGGCGCCAAGCCGGAGCGGCCCCAGGTGGCCCCGGCGAAGCTCACGCGGGAGACCGTCATCCGCCATGACGAGAAGATCGCCACGCTGCCCATGCTGACGCTGGCCTGGCACAGCCCCGAGTACCTCACCGAGGGCGATGCCACCGCGGACATGCTCGCCACGGTGCTGGCCACCGGCAAGGCCAGCCGCCTCTACCGGAGGCTGGTGCTGGAGAAGCAGATCGCCCAGAGCGTGGATGCCTCGGAGCAGAGCATCGGCTCCCAGTCCGTCTTCACCATCGAGGTGGTGGCCCGGCCCGGCGTCTCCACGGACACGCTGAAGAAGGAGGTGGACGCGGTGCTGGACGAGGTCCGCAAGAACGGCGTCACCGTGGAGGAGCTCAACCGCGCCCGGACCCGCTATGACACGCGGATGCTGTCCGGACTGGAGTCCGTGGGCGGCTTCGGCGGCAAGGCGGACGCGCTGCAGAACTACAACCACTTCGTCGGCGAGCCGAGCTACCTGGCGCAGGATTTGGCGCGCTACCAGACCGTGACGCCGGACGCCGTGAAGCGCTACGTCAACGAGCAGCTGCGTCCGGACGCGCGCATCGTGCTGCACGCCGTGCCGGATCAGCAGGCCCCCACCGCTCCGAAGGAGAACAAGTGATGCGCCGCCTCTTCCTCGCACTCTCCGTCCTCGCGCTGGCCGCGTGCGCCACCACTCCGCAGCCGGAGCCCACGAAGGACTCCACTCCGGCTCCCCAGGCCGAGGCCCCCAAGGCCGACGCCGAGGCCTTCCGCGCGAAGATGCCCACGCCGGGCAAGTCGCCGGACCTGGTGCTGCCCACCTTCGAGCAGGAGAAGCTCGATAACGGGATGACGGTCATCGTGAACTCGCGCCGCGACCTGCCGCTCGTGTTCATCGGCGTGTCCTTCGCCAACGGCACCGCGCAGGACCCCGCGGGGCAGGGCGGCCTGGCGGACCTCACCTATAAGATGTTGCTGGAGGGCGCGGGCGGGAAGGACACCGTCACCCTGGACAACGCCTTCGCGGACCTCGGCGTGTCCCCCGCCACGCGCGTGGAGCCGGATGGGGCCACCGTGGGCGTGCGCGTGCTGTCGCGCAACGCGGACAAGGCCCTGGCGCTGCTGGCGGACGTGGCGCGCCGGCCCACCTTCGCGCAGAAGGACTTTGACCGGCGCAAGAAGCAGCAGCTCGCGGACCTGGTGCGGCGGCTCGGCACCCCGTTCTTCCTGGGGCAGCAGGCGTACCTGGAGGCCGTGTTCGGCTCGGCGCACCCCTATGGGCACCCGGGCTCGGGCGTGCCCGCCACGGTGGACAAGCTCACCCTGCAGGACGTGAAGCGCTTCTACCAGAAGAACGTGGGCCCCAAGGCCTCGGCGCTCGTGGTGGTGGGAGACGTCACCCAGCAGCAGGCCGTGGAGTGGGCGAAGAAGTACTTCGGCGACTGGAAGGGTGACGCCGTGGCCGCCCCGGCTCCGGCCGCTCCCGCCGCGCCGCCTCGCGAGGCCCTGCGCGTGGTCTACAAGCCCGGTCTGGAGCAGACCTTCATCCTGGTGGGCCGCCCCGGCGTCGCCGTAGGCCACTCGGACGAGTACCCGCTGGACCTGGCCACCACCGTGTTCGGTGGGTTCTTCGGCAGCCGGCTCAACATGAACCTGCGCGAGGCCAAGGGCTACACCTACGGCGCAGGCGCCAGCTCCGACGCGCGGCTGGGCGTGGGACCGCTCACCGCCTACTCCCAGGTGCGCGCCAATGTTACCGGCCCCGCGCTCGCCGAGTTCGTCCGCGAGCTGACCGACATCAAGTCGCGGCCCATCTCCTCCAAGGAGCTGGAGGCCGCTCGCGAGGGGCTCATCCGCTCCTACCCCGGCATCTTCGAGACGGTGGAGGGCGTGGGGCTGAACGCGGCCCAGCTGTTCCTCAAGCGCCGGCCGATGGATGAGTTCCGCAAGCAGGTGGATGGCCTGGAGAAGGCCACCCCCGCCGAGGTGCAGCGCGTCGCCGAGGCCTACCTCAACCCGGCCGCCATGCAGATCATCCTCGTGGGGGATCCGGACATCATCCAGCAGCAGGTGGCACCGCTGAACCTCGGCAAGATTACGCCGATGGATGTGGCGGGCAGCGGAACTCCGGCTCCGGGTGCGGCTGGGAAGAAGTAGTCCCGTCGCGCAGACGCAGTGCCAGGCGCCGGAGTCCTCGCGGGGGCTCCGGCGCTTTGTGTTTCAGGCTGCCGGCTTGCCCGGCGGCCTAGCTGTTCTCCTCTTCGGCCTTCTCACGGCCACGCTGCTCGCGCTCGAGCTCGTCGGCCTCGTCGATGGGGCTGCGGATGTCCGGCACATCGCCACCGGCCGGGCCATCGCTGTCGAAGGCGAACTTCAGCTCGCGGGTGTCGTGCTTGGACTCGTCGGCATAGAGCGGCTTGGTGTCATCGGCCTCCAGGCCGCGCTCGACCCGGTCCTTCGTGAAGGGGGGCTTGTGGGAGGCCTCCTTGCCGCCCTTGAGAGGGTCATACTTCCGGCTGCTCATGCTGGGGCTCCTCGTTCCGCGCGCGGAGAGCCCGCGCGCCTCGAGGCTCAAGCTCGGGATGCTCTCGCCGCACACCAAGCTTCCCAGGAGCAGGAACGCCCTCCCTCGCCGGCCCGAGGAGTGACCCGCCGGGCCTGGCTAGGCACGGCGCGCGGGGGGCTCCACCACCACCTGCACGTCGACGTGGGTGTGCTCGGCCTCCCACTTGAGCCAGAGCTTGGGCGAGCGGCTCGACTGCCCCTCGGTGACGCGCAGGGAGATCCAGTTGCGCTCGCGCAGGTACAGGTCTCCGCCCACGGGCAGCAGCTCCGTGCGCAGGTGCCCAGGCAGCTCCTCCGGCACATCGTTGGCCAGGGCGCGCATCCCCATCAGCTCCAGCGCCGAGGGCGGCGGGTGGACGATGCCCGAGGAGGTGACCTGCTCCAGGTAGACCTCGGCGTGCCCTGGGTGCAGGTGCCGCACGTTGCGCGAGCGGATCAGCGCCCGCGAGCCCACGTGCGCATCCCCGGACAGCACCGTCACCGAGCAGCACGAGTCCTTCGCCAGCTCGAAGAGGTTCATCATCAGCCGCGTCCGCTCGCCGCGGTGGATGACCGACTCCCACTGGTCCAGCAGGTCATCCCGCTTGTCGACCAGCGCGGCGCCGGACTCCACGCCCGGACGGAAGCGCATGTAGACGATGGGGATGGAGGAGATGATCAACACGTGCCGAGGCTTGTTCCGCTGCGTGGCGCGAGCGGTGTGCTCCTTGCGCCAGGCGTCGAACGCCGCCCACTGAGCTTCCGAGAGGATGGTGTGGTCGAGCTTGCCGCTGGCGAGAGTCCGGCTCGTCCGGCCGCTGCGCAGATCGAGCAGCACCACGTCCAGGTCGCACGCATCGCCCGAGAAGGTGTGGGCCTGGAAGTAGTGGGCGGCACCGGGATCGCGCCGGGCCTTCACGTCGCCGCGCAGGCCTCCGAGCTGGAAGGCCTCGAAGACACGGGCCGCCGCGCCATAGAGCGCGCGCAGCACCGGGGACTCCTGCAGTTCTTCCAGCGAGCCCCACCCGTCCATGATGTCGTGATCATCCCAGGTGTAGAGCCCCGGGACGCGCGCCAGCATGGAGCCGATGCCCTGCTCGCTCCAGCGCTCGATGTAGACGCGCACGTAGTCGCGGAGCAGCTCCGCCTCCAGGCCCTCGGGGGCGGGGCTGTTCAGCCGCTGCGCCCGAGAGAGCTTCTGGAAACGGGCCAGCGTGGGGTTCGTGTACCAGAGGCTGTCCGTGTAGAGCTGATCGCCTCCGCCGAGGAGGACGTGGAAGCCCGCGTCGTGCTCCTGCTGGCGGCGCATCTCCTCCCAGAGCGCGAAGGGGCGATCGAGCGTCGCCCAGCCCTTGAGGTGGCTCACGCCGTTGCACGAGAAGAACGCGCACCGGGGCAGATCTCCCCGGGCGGGCACGAGCACGTCCTTCACGTCATCCATGCGCCACTCGACCGACGGGCTCGCAGGGTCGAAGCGGTAGCTGACCCGCTGCTCCACGGAGAGGCGCGTCAGCCGGACCGTCCACTTCCAGGAGACACACGCCCAGGGCTCCTCCAGCGCGGAGAAGTCCGCGGCCAGGGTGGGGCCGGACACGGTGCCGAGCTCCTGGCCCTGGGCATCGCGGAAGGCCAGCCGCAGCGGCGGGGCCTTCGCGGTGTCAGTGCCCGAGAGCAGTAGGTTCACCGAGAAGCTCCAAGACTCCGGATCCGTCTGAGTCTCGGCATACAGGACGGGCCCCAGGAACAGTCTCATGTCTCTCCACCTCGGCGCGGGACGTGGCACGAAGCCCATCGCTGTGTAGGACACGGAGGGCTCTGCCCCCATCATCGCCTCGGGAGCAGCGGATCCGCTAGACAGGGGATGAACAGGAGACAGCCATGTGCGTCTGGAGGTTCTTTCTGTGCTGCGGGGTGATGCTGATCCCAGCGGGGTGCGCCCACACACCCGCCGAGCCCACCGTCCGCACCAAGGGGGGCGACAGCGCCACGACTCGAATCTCCACGCTCATTGCCCAGGGTCAGCTCACCGAGGCAGAGGAGCTTCTTCTGCATGCGATCGCAGCGGGCCTGATCTCCCATGAGGCCGCCCAGCGGCTGCAGAAGACCATCCGTGAGCGCCAGCAACAGCCTTCGCAGCAGCCGGGTCCGAACCGCTTCCCGCCCGTTGATCCGTGGGTGGATGTGGATCCAGTGGAGGATCCTTCAGGCCAGCGGCGGAACTGCGGTGAGAAGCTGCCCGACTATCCCGTCTGTCAGGATCTACCTGCGGGCTATGCCTTCCACAGCGCTCAGCAGGCCCTGAACGCGATGAAGCTGAGGCTGGACTCCAAGAACCTCCTTCTTCACCACCCGGAGGAAACACGGGCAGGTCCCTGTCCATTGCTCGGAAGGCACTACAACATGGACCAAGTGCCGCATTGTCTGGTAGGGCTCCCCATCGGGCATGAGCGAGCTTCGATCCCCTGAGGATGAGGTCCAAGCGCTAAGGCTGGCGGCCGCGCGTGCCGACGTGAACGGCTGCTGGAGCTCCGCTCGGAAGTTGCTGCGCCACCTGCCTCCTCATCGGGCGCTGCGGTTGGTCCGGGATTTTGTTTCGCGCCGCCTGCCTGTTTTCGAACGTCATCAGCCCGGCGTGCGCTGGCCGCGCCAGTTCATCGAGTCCATCCCGGAAACCGGCCCGACGGATGATTCGGAAAAGTGGCCTGAAGCAGAGGATGACTTTCCTGGGCCGGGCGCCAATACCTTCACCAGCGCGGTGGAAGCCCTGTGGAAGGCAAGCCGGCCTGAGATGGATGAACACCGGCGCAGCGAACTGTTGGCAGATGCCTTGGACCATGCCGTTGCCGCCGAGCGGCTCGAGCACTGGGGCACACGTCATCCAGAAGCATGGGCGCTCTGGTACCAGCTCACTTCAACAGGGCTAGAGGATCCGCGCATGGTCCAGATCCAGCTCTCCATCAAGAAGGATTCGGAGGCCATGCGCGTCGAGGAAGAGGGCTGGCTGGAGGCAGCTCAGCGCCTGGAAGAGGCACTGCACTCTTCCGCGTGAGCGCCGCTTTCACGCCTCGGTGGCGTCGAAGCTGTGCGGGCGCAGCAGGCGCAGCGTCACCACCAGCGCCAGGAAGAACACGGCACAGGACACTGTCACGAAGCGCACGCCCACCCGGTCCGCCAGCGCTCCCTGCAGCCACACGCCCAGCGCGTAGCCACCGTTGAGCACCATGCCGTAGAGACTGCTGATGCGCGCCCGGAGCTCCGCAGGCGCTCGCGTCTGGCACACCGTGTGGATGCCCGTGAGGCACGTCATGTAGCAGGCGCCCACGAAGAAGATGCCCACGGCGGCCCACACCAGGGTCGGCGCCAGCCAGTACAGCGCCGTCACCAGCCCCAACAGGAGCATCACCCCCTCCAGCACCCGCTTGCGGCCGAACGCATCCACCAGCACGCCCGCCGCCACCGCCGCCGTCACCGCACCCGCACCCTGCGACGTCACCAGCAGCGATGTTGCAGAGGCCCCCTGGTGGAACACCCGAATCGCAAACACCGGCACCAAGCCGATGAACGGTGCCACCAGGATGGCGATGACGAGCGTGCTCGTAATGACCAGGCTGATACCCGCGTCCTTCCGCGCCACGTCCACGCCGCGGACAATGTCCGCCCAGAGCACCTTCCACAGGCCCTTGAGCACCACCGGACCCGGGCTTCGCGTGGGCCCCAGCTTCCACAGCGCCACCAGCACCGAAAGGAAGGACAGCGCGTTGATCAGCAGCGCCCATTGAATGCCACCCGCGGCCAGCACCACCGTCGCGAGCAGCGGGCCAATCACGCGCCCCAGGTTGAACTGCGCCGAGCTGAGGCTCAGCGCGCTGTGCATGTCCTTCGCCGGCACCAGCTCCGCCAGCAGCGCGTTGAAGGCCGGACCGGACAGCAGGCTGATGCTGCCGTTGAGGAAGGCCACCACCGCCACCAGCGGCACGCTCAGGTGGTGCGTGAAGGCCAGCACCGTCAGCACGGCGGCCAGGAGCATCTGCCCCAACGTGCCCACCGCGAGATACGTGCGCCGGTCGAACCGATCCGCCAGCGCTCCACCGAGCGGAGACAGGAGCAGGCCCGGCAAGTACGACAGCGCCGCCACTCCGCCCGTCCACTCGGCCTTGCCCGTCACCTCGGTGACGTAGACGCCCAGCGCCAGCGTCTCCATCCAGGTGCCGATGTTCGACACCAGCGCTCCAATCCACACCGCAAAGTAGCCGGGGTGCTCGAAGGCCCGGAACGAAGAGAAGCGCTGGAGGCGAAGTGCGGGCACGGCGGTCTTCCTTCTAACCCAAGCCTCGAACGCGCGCTCGGTGGGCCTCGTTCCCACTCTTGGGGCACCAATGAATCCAAGCTGCGCGGTGGATCAGCTCACCTTCAGCATTCCGTTCTGAGCTGTGCCGCGAGGACCCGCCCTACGGCGTTGCCCGCTGAAGGGAGGCGGACGGCTTCTCCAGGGGAGAGATGACACCGTCCTCGGAGATCCGCGCGCCCGTCAGCGGGAAGTCCTGGGCCGTCAGCTTGCGCACCAGCGAGGTGACGCCGCCGTCCGGATCCGGGGCGGGGATGCCCTCGCCGTGCTGGCGGGTGGGGAGGATGCGGCCGGAGAGGTAGCGGCCCTCGCGGTCCAGCTCCACCTCGAGCACCATGCCCAGCCCCTGCACACCCGTCACCGTGAAGCGCCCGTAGGTGGCGAAGTTGCCCAGGGAGTAGGCAATCAGCCGGCCCTTGTAGAACTCCATGGCTCGCGCCACGTGGGGGCCGTGGCCCATGACGAGGTGCGCACCCGCATCCACCATGGCGTGCGTGAAGGTACGCAGGTCGCCCCGGTCCTCGCCCATGAACTTCTCCTTGCCGGGTGGCACGCGCACGGCCTTGGCGCCCTCGGCGCCTCCGTGGAAGGAGACGATGACCAGGTCATGCGTGGCCGCCGCCGAGCTCACCAGCGCCTTCGCCGTGGGCAGGTTGTTGAGGTGGTTGCACGAGGCCGAGGTGTGAAACGCCACCAGGCCAATGCGCAGCCCGTTGCGCTCCAGCGTGGCCACCGTGCCCGGCGGCCCGCTCCAGCCGATGCCGAGCGTGTCGAGCGTGGACTCCGTCTCTCGCCGGCACAGCTCGCCGAAGTCGCCCGAGTGGTTGTTTGCCGTGGAGACCACATCCACCCCCGCGTCCTTGAGCGCCTGGCCGTAGGCCGTGGGCGAGCGGAACGCGTAGCAGTTCCGGGGCGAGCGGCACTTCTTCGTCTCGCCGATGTCGCACAGCGGGCCCTCGAGGTTCACGAACGTGAGGTCCGCGTCCTCCAGCAGCGGGCGCACGGCGGCGAGGACGCCATCGGGGCCCTCGGGAGGCAGGTGGCCCTCGGGCACCGTGGTGCCGAGCATCACATCCCCCGCGGCGCGAATGCGCACGCGCGCACCCTCGGGAGGAGGCGGGCGCTGAGAAGGCTCCGGGGGCTTGGCGAGCCGCTCCGCCAGCTCCGCCTGCGCACGGGCCTGCGTGAGCGCCGTCTCCAGATCCGGCTGATCCGGCTTGAGCTTCTGGACCTCCGTAAACTGCGCGAGCGCCTCGGCCCACCGGTTCTCCAGCGAGTACGCCCAGCCCAGCTCCCACCGGCAGTCCACCCGAGAGGGCATCGCCTCCACACAAGCGGCGAGCTCGGTGATGGCCGTCTTCGTGTCCTGGGCCTTCAGCGCCTCCACGCCTCGAGCGAACTGCGCGTCCGCGCCCGCTGTCGCCGGATCCACGAGAGCGGTGCTGGCATCTCCAGGAGCCGCAGTGGGACTCACGGCAGCCGGGGCAGGAGCCTCGGGGGGTATGGGAGGGTTCGCGGGGACAGCAGCGAGAGGAGCCGCGGGCTCGGAAGCAGGGGGCCTCGCGGAGGAACGGGCGGGTTCGGTCGCAGCACACGCACCTGACAGGGCAGCGAGCGCCAGCAGCAGCAGGACGGAGGAACGCATGGCGCGGGCATATTACGGGTACGCCTTGTGCCCGAGAGAAACCTGCGGGCACGTCGCTGACGGACGCACCCTGCCCAGGCAGGCGGCCTCGGGCGCTCCGTCTCAGCTCTGAAGGGGCCCTCTGCCGGTGGGGACCGCCTCTTCGATGACCTGCAGCAGCTCGTCCAGGTCGAACGGCTTCATGACATAGCCGTAGGCCCCCTCGCGCTCGCAGCGGGCCGCCGTCTCATGCGAGGCGTAGGCCGTGACGACGATGACGGGCATCCCGGGATGAAGCCGCTTGAGCTCCATCAACGTCTCGACCCCGTCCATCCCCGGCATCCTCAGGTCCGTGAGCACCAGATCGAAGCGCTGCAGCTTCGCCCGCTCGACCGCCACCAGGCCATTCTCGGCCGTGGTGACGTCATAGCCCTCCATCTCGAGCAGCTTCCCGAGACCCTCGCGTACGTCCGCCTCGTCATCCACGACGAGGATGTGCTCGCCCCGCTTCTTGATCACCGGGGCCTCGTCTTCAAAGAGATCCGTGACATTCATTGCAGTGGAGCCTCCCCTTCGGCTGACGCGGCCGTCTCGAGCACCGGCGCGGCGGGCAGCCACATCCGCACCGTCGTTCCACGGCCCCGCTCGCTCTCGATGTTCAAGGTGCCTCCGTGTGCATCAATGAACCGGTGGGTCAACGACAGCCCGAGCCCGGTGCCCTCTCCCGGCGGCTTCGTGGTGAAGAACGGCTCGATGACGTGCGGCAGCGTGTCCGGAGAAATGCCCGGGCCGTGATCGATCACCGCCACCTCCACGCCCTGCGTCCCCTCGCGCGCCAGCGGCCGGGCCTCGAGGGTCACCGTGCCGCCCTCTGGGCTGGCTTCCAGGGCGTTCGTCACCACGTGGCGCAGGGCCGTCTCCAGCTCCGCGCCATGGAGGTGAAGCCGAGGCAGCTCGGCGGCAGCGAGCCGCGCATCGAGCGACAGTCTCCGCCGCGAGAGCTGAGGCCCAACGAGCTCGATGACCCGGCCCACCACCGCGCCCACCTCACAGGGTTCGCGGATGACAGCAGGGCGGCTCGAGAACTCCCGCAGGGCCTTCACCAGGCTCACACAGCGCTGGGACTGGCGCTCGATGACCTCCAGCGTCTCGCGCTGGCGCTCCGGGGCCAGCTTCCGCCGCACCATCAGATCGAGGCTCATGCGGATGGCAGCCATGGGGTTGTTCAGCTCGTGGCACAGCCCTGACACCAGCGAGCCCACCGCGGCCATCTTGCCCTTCTGCAGCAGTTGCTCCTGCGTGGCGCGCAGCCTGCGCAGTGCCTCCTCCAGCTCGTGCTTCCGCGCCTGGAGCTCCTGGTAGAGCGAGTGCATCCGCACCGCCGCGCGGACCCGGGCCTGGAGCTCCGCCGCGCTGAACGGCTTGCTCAGGTAGTCGTCCGCGCCAATCTCCAGGCCCTCGATCGCCTCCTGGCGGCTGGCCTTGGCCGTCAGCAGGACGATGGGGATGTCCCGATACGTGGGGCTCGCCTTCAGCCGGGAGACCAGCTCGGCGCCGTCCATCTCCGGCATCATCACGTCCGAGACGATGACGTCCGGCCGCTGCCGCTCCATGGCCTCCAGCGCCTGCCGGCCGTTCTCCACCAGCTCCAGCGCGTACTCGCGCCCGAGCAGGCTGGCCAGGTAGGCACGCATGTCCGGGTTGTCATCGGCGATGAGCAGGCGAGGTGCCTCCTGAGGCTGCCGCTCCGGCGCCGGAACCGGGGAGCCCATGGGCAGTGGCGCGGGCGTGAAGTACCCCGCCCTCGAGCCCGGAGTGCGCCCGGTGCTCAGCGCTGGCTCCACGAGCCGATCCGCGCTCCGAGGCAGGCGGACGATGAACCGCGAGCCCTCGCCGGGCTTGCTCTCCACGGCCACCTCGCCCCCCATCAGCTCGGCGAACTCCTTCACGATGGCCAGCCCCATGCCGGTCCCCTCGTGTTTGCGCGTGGTGGAGCCGTCGAGCTGCTGGAAGCGCTGGAAGAGCAGCCCCTGCTTGGACTCGGGGATGCCCGGCCCCGTGTCCGTCACCGACAGCTCCACCCACGAGTCCCGCGCCCGCAGCGCCGCGACGATGGAGCCTCCTGACGGCGTGAACTTGAGCGCGTTGCCCAGCAGGTTCAGGACAATCTTCTCGAACTTGCGCCGGTCCAGCGGCACGACGCCCAGGTGGGCATCGGCCTCGAAGCGCACCTCGACGCCCCGGATGGCCCCCGCCGAGCGCGCATCTTCCACCAGTTGCTCCGTGAGCGAGGCAATCTCCGCCGGCTCCCAGTGCACCTCCATCCGGCCCGCCTCCACCTTCTGGTGATCCAGGATGTCGTCCACGAGCCGGAAGAGCCGCTCGGCGTTGCGGTGGATGCGCTCCAGCTCGCGCCGGACATGCTCGGGCAGCTCACCCGAAGCATCGGAGAGCACCACCCCCAGCGGACCCAGGATCAACGTGAGCGGGGTGCGCAGCTCGTGGCTCATCACCGTGAGGAACTCGCTCTTGGCGCGCACCGCCGCCTCGGCCGCGTCCTTCGCCTTCTGCACCTCCCGCTCGCCGCGCTTGCGCTCGGTGATGTCCGCGTAGATGCCCAGCATCCCCATCACCTGGCCCGCTTCGTCCCGCAACGGCACCTTGCTGGTCAGCAGCGTGCGCTCCGAGCCATCCGCGCGCCGGACGGGCTCCTCGATGTCGAGCATCGGCGTGCCGCTCTGCATCACCTGGCGATCCACCTGGACGAAGAAGTCCGCCTCCTCGCGCTTCCAGATGTCGTAGTCCGTCTTGCCGATCAGGTTCTCCACCGTCCCCGCGCCCGAGTCCGAGACGAAGTTCTGATTGGCTCCGAGAAAGCGCCCCTCCCGGTCCTTCCAGAAGATGGCGTGGGGCACGTTGGCGATGACGTACCGGAGCACGGCCTGCTGCCGCTCGAAGTCCCTCAGCCGCTCCTCCGTGCGGTGCTCCCAGGTGACGTCTCGCAAGAAGAGCCACACCTGCCCGCGCTGGGGGCGCAGCCGGATCTCCAGCCACTGGCCGGCCGAGGCCCGGTGTTCCACGAGCCGCGTGGGCACCTGCTCGGACAGCGCACGCTGGCAGCCTTCCAGCAACGCGGCCGAGGCCCCTGGCTCTCCCAGCACCGTGCTCAGCGCCTGCCCGCACAGCCCCGAGCGGGACAGCGTCAGGAGCTGCTCGGCGGCCCGGTTGGCGGCACACACCTTCAGAGACGCGTCCAGCGCCAGGAACCCATCCTCCAGGGCCTCCAGGGCGTCCATCGCCGAGAACCCCGTGAGCTCAGCTTCGGGACGGACTTCCATCCACCCTCCTCACTTGGCGCTGGAAAATTATAGCAATACGAAAATCACAAAACCAGACACCACAGCTTAGGGATTCCATGGGGAAAGCTCGACCCGCCTGCACCCGGTCACCGTGGGTTCTGCTCGGAGCGCGGGGGATCCATGAGCGCGGCGACCTCGTGTGTATAACCACCGGGGCCCTCTCCATGGACGATGAGCGGCGGACGCACCTCCAGCCCTCGATCGCTGTCCCTCAGCGCGTGAACCAGGAAGCGCGTCGCGGGCGAATCCACCCGCGAGTGGACGAGACGCAGGGCTCGCGGGAACAGCCGCGCCGCCGTGAGCAGGCCAAGGACCTCCGCCAGCCGCGCTGCTGGGTACACCAGGCTGACGCTCCCCCCGGGCTCCAGCGCATGCCGGGCCGCAGCCACCACCGAGGCCGCGTCACACGCCAGCTCCTGCTTGGACAGGGCGCGCTCCTCGTCCGGGCTGCGCACCCCGGCATCCGCGGGCCGGAAGGGAGGATTCGAGACGACGAGCGCATGCGCTCCGGGCGGCACCCGCGTCCGGGCCTCGCGCAGATCTCCGAGCAGCGGCCTCACCCGGCCCTCGAGCCCGTTGAGCGCCACGGCCCGGACCAGCCGCGCATGGACTGCAGGCTGTAGCTCCAGCGCGTCGATGGGTCCTCGGCCGAACTGCCGGGCGAGCAGGAAGGACACCACTCCGCTGCCCGCGCCGAGCTCCAGCACCGGCCCCTGTCGTGGATCCTCCGCGGCAGCGAAGGCGGCCAGCAGCACGGCGTCCAAGGTGAAGCGGTAGCCGCCCCGGCGCTGCAGCACCTTCACGCCCGCCGTGCCGATCGAGTCGAGCGTCTCGTCCGTCTCGGGAGTGCTCACCGCCGGGCGGCCAAGCGCTCCGCCAGGTCGATGATGTGGGCCTCGAGGCAGACACCATCCAGGGCGTTGATCTCCGCCAGGCCGGTGGGGCTCGTGACGTTCACCTCGGTGAGGAAGTCGCCGAGCGTGTCGATGCCCACCATCAGCAGCCCGTGTTCCAGCAGCTTCGGCTTCAGCCGGGCACAGATGTGCTTCTCGCGCTCCGTCAGCGTGGTCTTTATCGGCTTGCCGCCCGCGGCCATGTTGCCCCGGTGATCATCCTCCGAGGGCACGCGCAGCACCGCGCCCAGTGGCTCTCCGTTCACGAGGATGATGCGCTTGTCGCCCTGGCGGCTCTGCGGCACGTACGCCTGGGCGATGATGGGCTCGTGGCCTTGGGTGGTGAGCAGCTCCAGCAGCGAGCGCATGTTCCGGTCCTCGGGCCCGACGAAGACGATGCCCTTGCCTCCGAAGCCGTCGATGGGCTTGAGGATGGTGCCGCCCGGGTGCTTGCGGATGAAGTCGATCAGCACCTCCCGCTCCCGCGACACGCAGGTCTCCGGCATGAGGTCCGGGAAGTTCAGGGTGAAGAGCTTCTCGTTGGCGTCCCGGATGCCTCGGGGGCTGTTGATGTAGACGGGCGGCTTGCCGGAACACAATTCCACCAGCTGGGTGGCGTGCAGAAAGTCCACGTCCACGGGCGGATCCTTCCGCATGAACAGGACATCCAGGCTGGAGATCGGCCGTACCTCCTCCTCCAGCACGTCGAAGTGGCGGCCCACCTCGTTTCGCACGGCCACGGTGCGCATGCGGGCCTCGGCGCAGGTGCCGGAGTAGCGCAGCCAGCCCTGCTCGAAGTAGCGCACCGTGTGCCCTCGCCGATGGGCCTCCAGCATCATCTGGAAGGTGGAGTCGTGGCCGACTTGCACCTTCTCGAGGGGGTCCATCAGGAAGCCGAGGGTCAGGGGAGCCATCGTGGAGCCTGTATCCGAAGGTGGGAGCCCCTTCACCTAACAGGGCCCACAGGGGGTTTCCAGCCGCAGGCTAACCCAGCTCAATCCGTCTCGCGCCGCTCAACGTCCGCAATGGCCTGGAGCAGCCACGCCCGGTAGAAGAGGGTACTCGTGTACTCGGAGAACTGGACGAGGTCTCCGCCGCCGTAGTGCGTCTTGGCGATGCCGACCAGCTCCATGGCTCCATCGCTCTCGCGCAGGCAAGGGCCTCCGCTGTCCCCCGAGAGGCTGTACGAGGCCTCCTGCCTCACCAGGAGGCGCTCCTTGGGCTTGTAAGGCCGCCGCACTTCGATGGACTTGCCCACGATGAACGTGGCCCCGTCTTCCGCGAGGGTCGCCACCTCATTGAAGCCGTATCGCCGCTGGTCGCGTTGCTGTTCCGCGAACTCGGTCGCGCCGAAGCCCACGAGAGTGACCGCCTCGGCGTAGCGGACTTCCGCCCTGGCCATCCGGATGGGCGTAACACCCTGGGGAGCCTTGTCCAATGCAATCACCGCGAGGTCCGCCTGGCTGGCAAGTTCCTTTCCGTCATCGTCATAGAGGATCCTGAGCTTCTCATTCGGCCGGATGGCGCCACTGAGCACATGGCCTATGGGCTTCTCCTTCGGCCGATAGGTGATCACCGCGATGGTCGCAGTCCGTGCACAGGTGGTCTTGTCAATGAGGGCCCTGGCTGGCGCGTCCGCAGGCGTCGCCTTGTGTGGGGAGCAGACGCAATGGCCCGCTGTCACCACCACGCGAGGAGCCACCAGCACGCCACTGCAAGGGCCCCTGCCGCCGTCCACCAGAACCGTCGCCTTGTACCGATTGCTCGTGTCAAGCGAGCCCTTGGAGATGATGGACTCTCCCATCTCGGGCTGTATCTCGGCCGGCACGTAGGCAGCCGCGGTCTGTCTCTCGGCTGGAGCACTCGCGCCACACGCGCAGCCCAGCAGCAGCGCCACGCGCCCCAGCCAGCGGATGAGGACAGTCAGGGATCTGTATGAAACCGTCGCGCTCACTGGGGCTCCTTCCTCGGGCGGGCCGCCGCTTCAGCACGCCTCACCTCGTCGCGCAGCCAGCGGCGGTAGCCGTAGGTGCTGGTGAAGGACGCTCCCTCCCCGAGCCAACGGCTGGAGATCCCCACGAGCTCGGGGCCGTGCGGACCCTGGCGGAGACAGGGGCCGCCGCTGTCCTGCCTGTAGAGGTGTCCTCCTGGCTGACGGATGAGGACGCGCTCGTCCTTGGGCGTCGCGAGCCGTGTCACCGTGTTCATGCTGAAGCGTCTCTCGGAGCCGAACCAATCGGAGGTCTCATCGTAGCCGTACCCCACGATGAGGACCTCATCGCCCACTCGGACCTCCTTGTTGGACAGGGGCAAGCCAGGAACCTTGAGCGGCTCGTCCAGCACGATGAGGGCGAGATCCGCATGGCTCTCCTGGACGTGACGCTCCTCATCGACCACCACCTTCAGCTCGGGGTGCGGTCGCACCGTGCCGGTGGAGAACGGCGCCGACCAACTTCTGATGATGCCGCGGACCTTAGAGGGGGAATCGTAGAGCATCATCGCTGCATCCACAGAGGTGGCGCATGACGACGCATCACTGATCTCCTGGCCCTGCTCGGCGCCAGGGACTGCCTGCCGCAAAGGGCACACGCAATGGCCCGCCGTCAGCACAACGCGCTGACTGAGGGCCGCGCCGCTGCATATCATCACCGTCCGCTCTCCGGAGGACACGGTGACACTAACCGCCGCGAGGTAGCGGTTGGAGTCATCTATCTCCCCAGACAGCAGCACGCGCCGGTTGTCCAACAGCATGTCATCGGGTTCCTGTAGAGGCAGGACCCCCACCATTTCCCCCGCTACCGGCTCTTCTTCTCCCGCTACCGGCGCTTCGGTTGCGGGAGGGGGGACAGGCTCTCCGCAGCCGCCGCAACTGGCGAACGCAGCAGCCCACACCATGAGGCAGAGGAAGGCATGGGGGCGCTTCATAGCGTTCAGGCTACTTTCTCTTGGATCTCGAGCCTCGGATCCCTCTCAGTGAGCCTCGGGTATGTCTTTCAGCGCGAAGCGGTGCTTGGACGTCTTCCCCGCCTCGATGGGCACCGAGAGCATCCGCGCCTTCTTGTCCGGCCCGACGATTCGCAGCAGGTGCGTGCCCACGGGAAGCGTCGCGTTGAACAGCGGCGTCTTCCCCAGCGAGCGCTTCCCCAGGAACACCTCGGCCTCCGGGTTGATGATGAGGGTCATCTTCCCCTGCGGTCCCCGAGGCTTTGACGGCTTGTCGTCGTCCTTGTCCTTGTCCTTCGGATCCGCCGCGGCCGTGGCACTGGCCGGGACACCCCCATCGGTGGTCAGGCCCGCGGGGTCCACGGGCTGGCCGGGCTCGGGGAACACCTTGAGCCGAGGGTCCTGGAACGTCTGCAACGTGGGCTCGGGTTTGACGTCCGCGTCCAGCGTGCGCGTCAGCGTCATCGCCAGGTAGCTGCCGCCCAGCACGATGCAGCCCAGCACCGCCACCCACAACGCGGTGTTCAGCGTCTTGTTCTCGCTGGGAGCAGAAGCGGCCTGCAGCGTCGTCGGAGCCGCTCGGGCCTCCGTGTGCCGCGCCCGACTGTCCACATCCGTGTCCGCGGGCCGAGGAGGCGCAGGCGGTGGGGCCTTCTTCGGAGAAGGCTCCTTCCAGGCGGGCTCTGCCTTCGGCGCGGCCTCGACCCTCAGCGCGGTCTCCACCTTCACGTTCGCGGCGGACTCCTCCTGAGCCGCGGCCCCAGCGTCACCCTTCCCGGCAACGACGTCATCCGCGCTCTCCAGCAGCGCCCGGGTGGAGGCCACCTTCTTCTCGAAGAGCTGCCGCATCAGCGCCGCACGCTGATCCGTGTCGAGCATCAGCGGGCCCGCGGCCTGATCCAGCGCCCGTGCCATCTCCTTGGCGCTGGGAATGCGGTGCTTCGGATCTCTCTCGAGCGCCTTGAGCACCACCTCCGCGAGCGCCTCGGGCACCGTCTCCGAGCGGTGGCGTGGCGAGGCGATGGGCGCTTTGAGGATGCTGGCCATCTCCTCGCGCTCCGTCTTGGCCGCGAAGAGCCGCTCTCCCGTGATGAGCTCCCAGAGCACCACGGCCGCGGAGAACACATCGCTGCGCCCATCCAGCGGCTGCCCCCGCACCTGCTCCGGAGACATGTAGCCCGCCGTGCCCTTCACCATGCCCGCGCGCGTCTGGTCCAAGCTGTTGCGCGCCTTGGCGATGCCGAAGTCCAGCAGCTTCACCACGCCGTCGTACGTCACCATCACGTTCTTCTGCGCGACGTCGCGGTGGATGATGGGGCTGGGCCGGCCCGATGGATCCGTGAAGGTGTGCGCGTAGTGCAAGGCCAGGCACACGTCCCTCATGATGGCCACGCTCAGCCCCAGAGGAATGGGCTCGCGGCGGCGCAGGTACGCGGCGGTGAGCTGATCCAGGTTCTGCCCGGCGATGAACTCCATGGCCAGGAACAGCCCGTCCTCCTCGCGGCCCAGCTCGTACACCTGGGCGATGTTCGGGTGGTTGAAGGCGGCGGTGATGCGCGCCTCGTCCAGGAACATGCGCTCGAAGGACTCGTTGCTGCGCACGTCCGGGAGGATCCGCTTGATGGCCACGTACTTGCGGAAGCCTCCCGGGCCGGCGGTGAAGCCCAGGAACAGCTCCGCCATGCCCCCCACGGAGAGCTGGGTGATGATCTGGTACTTGCCGATCTGATCACCCCGGTGAAAGTCAGAGATCATGGGACAACCCGTTCGGCGCCCCGTTTCCCGGCGTGGACATGGGCCCAGAGGATAGCTGTGGGAGTCTTGTGGATGACAGATCGAACCCTGTGGGCAAGCAGCCTCCGGATCCAGGGGTTGTGGGTGCCTGGGGAAAACCGCCAACTTGTCCACAAGGGGGGAGAGGGGATTTCATCAGTCATCTCCAGGGCTTACTGACTTTCCCCCAACTCAGCGCGACCTACTGTCACTACTACTTAGATCCTCTCTACTTAATACTTTCGTCACAGGGGTAGGCGGGGTGGGGAATCGAGGCCTGGGTGGATCCGGGGCGGGGGTAGGCGGGCCGGGCCGGGAGCCGGGAGAGAATCGGTGGCCGGGGCCAGGGCCGGGGTAGAGTGGGCGGGTGGTGCTGGCCCTCCCCGTGCTCCTGGTCGTCCTTGGTGCGGCTCCTGACCCAGTCTCTGGCCAGGAGCGGGCCCTCGTGCGGGCGGAGCGCCTCTTTGACGCGCTGGAGTTCGACGCGGCCGCCGCGGCCTTCCAGGACGCCCTGCGCGAGCCTGGGACGCGCCAGGAGCGGCTGCGCACCTATCAAGGTCTGGCGCTCTCCGAGGCCTTCATGGGCCAAACCCGGCGGGCCCAGGCCCGCTTCGAGGACCTGCTCAGCCTGGATCCCGACGCCACGGTGAGCAGCACGCTGGGGCCGAAGATCCGCAAGCCCTTTGATGCGGCGCGTAAGAAGCGGAAGGACAAGGCTCCCGCCCAGCTGCAGGTGGCTCGCCGCCCGGATGGGAAGGTGGAGGCGATGATGGACTGGCCGCCGTCCCTGGTGACGAAGGTGGTCGTGTTCGTGCGGCAGCCGGGGGAATCCCAGTTCAAGGAGACGGAGGGCCCGGTGTCGGGGCCCGTGCTGGCACCCGCGCCGGCGGTGCGGGCGGTGGAGGCCTACGCGGAGGCGAGGGACGCGGCCCACGGCGTCCTCTTCGAGAAGGGCAGTGCCGCGGCCCCGCTCCGCTTCGATGCCACGGAGGAGCCGCCTCCGGCTGTGGTCGCAGCCCAGCCGCCCAAGCGCATGGGGCCGCCAGCCGAGGAGCGGGAGCGGCCTGCCACGGACATCCCCGTGGAGGTGCGCAGCCGGCCCAAGTGGCCCTTCGTGGTGGGCGGGGTGGGGGTGGCGGTGGCCGCGGGGGTGGTGGCGGGCATCGTCCTCTCGAAGCCGCCCGAGCTGAAGCTGCCCTCCGCGGATCGCACGGAGCGGCTGCCATGAGCCCGTCTCGCGGGGTGCCGGGGGTGGTGGGGCTGCTCGTGCTCGCGCTGGCCGCGTGCGACAAGACCGAGCCTCTGGTGCCGCCGGACCTGTGCTCCGGGGTGGCGTGCCCCACGGCGCAGACGTGCGTGGAGGGCCGGTGCCTGGCCACCACCTGCCGGGGCCTCGCCTGTGCGCCGGGCCAAGTCTGTGACCGCGACTCCTGCGTGGAGGTGGCGTGCCTGGGTGTGAGCTGCTCGGGCGACCAGCGATGCCGGGCGGGCACGTGCGAGCGGGTGTCTTGCTCGCAAGGCTCCACGGCGTGCTACCCCACGGAGCGCTGTGCCGACTCCGTGTGCGTGTTCGACAACTGCATCGGCGTGAAGTGCCCCCAGGGCACGGTCTGCCGGGCGGATGGCTCCTGCCGCAGCGTGGCGTGCACGGGGGACTACAACTGCGAGTCCACCGAGCGCTGTGGTCCGGAGGGCCGCTGTGTTCCCGTCGCCGGTTGCGCGGCGGTGCGCTGCCCCTCGCAGCAGGTGTGCCGGGACGGGGCGTGTCAGGCGCTGGCCTGCAGCGGGGCCTCCGACTGTCTCTCGGGCGAGGTCTGCCGCGCGGGCACGTGCCTGGCCTCCACGGATCCGTGCGCGGCGGTGACGTCCTGCCCCTCGGGCCAGGTGTGCCGGAGCGGGGCGTGCGTGCAGCAGGCGTGTGGACCCGGCCAGCCGTGCCAGGGGCTCGAAGGCTGCCGCAGCGGCTCTTGCGAGGGCCCCGTGCGCAGCGAGGCGCAGGGCCTGGCACCGGGGGCGGGCTCACCGGGCGGCAAGGGGCCCGCGAGCCTCGGAGGCGTGGGCGGTGCGGCGCTCCAGGGCCCCACGCACACGCTGCATCCCGGCGCGTTCTGATTCACTTCCATCAATGAGGAGTGCCCGTGCTCAGTGGCACACGCGCAGCTGCTCCAGCAGCACGGGCAGCTCCCGGAGGAGCTCCGCGTCCAGCCGGGACAGCACGTCGCGGATGGCTTCGATGTGCTCGGGGGAGCTGCCGATGCGCTCCAGCTTCTGCAGCACGCGCCACCGCTGGTTGCGCATGACGAGCCGGCCCAGCACGTCCTCGAGCTGATCGGCCATCTGAGGACTGGGCAGCGGCTCCGCACCCAGGCGCTCGCGGAGCTGCTCGACGAGGGAGGCCAGCTGCTGGGCCTCATGGAGATGATCAGGGCGATAGTAAGAGGAGAGCGACACCGGAAGACCCTCGCTCAATGGTGGGAGGGAGGCTGCCAGGTCAGCCCGGTGAGCATGAGCCGCGAGCGCGGATCATCCATCTCCACCGTGACCGCGCAGTCGGCGATCTCCATCCGCATCGCGTACGTGAAGCCGTGGGACTGGCCCGCGCGCTCCTGGGTGGTTTGCGAGGCCAGGCGGAACAGCTCGGCCAGGACGCGCTGGCGCACCTCCGAGGGCAGAGCGTTCACGGTGGGCTGCAGGGCCCGAGGAATGAGCACAGTGAAGGCCCGAGGCTGCTCGTAGCTCTGTGCGACATCGCTGGGTTCAACGTGGTCCATGCGCCAGGGGCTATGCGAGAATCGTACCCTTGGCTGATCCAAGGACTTCAGGCACTTGGCTACAGCTGTCCCTGCGGGGCCTGAAAAAATGCCCGCCTCGGGTGCCCCAGGGTGGAGCGATCAGGGGATGCGGCAGCAAATGGCGTAGGCGGTGGGGATGGAGGCGCCTGTGGGAGGGTTGGGCACGCGGCAGGTGTAGGCAGGCCCGGGGGTTTGAGTGGAGCCGTCCACGGTGGCGACGTTGGTGGGCCCGAAGGTGGGCCCCGGGACGGTGGAAGTTCCGTTCAGGTTCGAGCACCCGCCACCCAGGAGGGTCTCCGTGGCGGCGCACCAGGCGGTGGAGTTCTTGCCCGTGTCGATGTTGCCAGTGGCCGTGCGGTAAGTGCATGCCAGCGAGGGCGAGGCATGGGTGTGGTCCGAGCGCGCCACGGTGGTGGCGCTGCCGCTGGAGCCGAGCGCCACGGAGAGGGTGCCGGAGGTGAGGCTGAGCCCCGCGCCAAAGCTGGAGGGCAGGCCGTTGAGCTTCGTCTTGTCCGCGGCGGCCATGAAGCCATTGGCGGTGGTGGAGGCCGCGGGGTGGGTGTGGGTGGAGGGAGCGAAGGCGCTGGCGGGCTGGCCCTGGAGGGTGAGGCTGTTGTTGGCGGTGTTGGCGAGCAGGGCGTAGGGCACGGAGGCCACGGTGAGTCGCGGGGTGAGCTCGGACTGGCCCACGAGGGACACGCCCAGGTACAGCGCCTGTCCATTGACGACGGAGGCCGGCAGGGGCGTCGAGGTGCCGAGCACCACGGAGTAGTAGCCCTGGGTGATGGCGGTGCTGGGGTGGCTCTCCTCCCAGAGCGGGGCGCCGCCGCTGGGGGTGGCATAGAGGGCGAAGCGCAGATCCTGCGGCAGCGTCTCCGGCGAGCCATCCGTGCGCAGCAGGCGTCCCTGGAAGGTCATCTGCGGGGGTGCATCCACCGCCAGGGCCGGGGGAGCGGAGAGAGCGAGTCCCGCCACGGCGAGCACGAGGAGCAGGCGGAGCAGGGACATGGCGACTCCGGGGCAGGGAAAGTGAGCCATCGTGAATCCTCGGGGCGCGAGGAGTGTCTGGCCGACATGCGGGCGAGGAGACGGAAGTGGGAGCCCTCGCGCCCGGCGGCGGGGAGGACTATACGCCTCCAGACGAGGTTCACGATGGGATGCTCGAAGACAGTGGCCGGAGCCATGTGGGTCCCGCTGTTCGTGGGCCTGGCGGCGGCGGTGCTCGGGGCGGGCTGCCATGACGACTCGCCGCTGGTGGGCTCGCAGGGACGGCTTC
Source organism: Hyalangium minutum (assembly GCF_000737315.1). Taxonomy (GTDB): domain Bacteria; phylum Myxococcota; class Myxococcia; order Myxococcales; family Myxococcaceae; genus Hyalangium; species Hyalangium minutum. The sequence goes on along the minus strand of NZ_JMCB01000006.1, from coordinate 755,271 downwards.
GGCTGTCGTCCGGAGCCGTGGCGTTTCCCACCACCTATATAGGAGTGAGCCGCGAGCAGCGGGTGAAGGTCTCCAACGCGGGGCGAGCGCCGCTCACGGTGGCGTGGACGCAGGTGGAGGCGCCCTTCACGGTGGAGGGGCTGCCGGTACGGGTGGGCTCGGAGGAAGTCGAGGTGCGGGTGAGGTTCGCGCCCACGGCGCCGGGTCCGTTCTCCGCCACGTTGAAGGGCACGGCGGTGGGCGGTGGCCAGGTGACGCTGGTGCTGACGGGAGAGGGCCTGGCGATTCCTCCGTGCGCCACACCGGTGGCGTGCCACAGCACGCGCTTCGACCTCGCGCTGGAGCAGTGCGTGGAGGAGCCGCTGCCGGACGGGACGGTGTGTGATCCGGGGAACGCGTGCCTCGTGGAGGCCACATGCGCGGCGGGCCGGTGCAAGGGCCGCGAGCGGGTATGTGACGACGGCAATGCGTGCACCACGGACGTGTGCAACCCGCTGGATGGGTGCCAGGCAGTGCCCGCGCCTCCGTGCCCGGGGGATGGGGTGTGCCGGGTGGGCGTGTGCGATCCGATGACAGGGTGCGGGCTGGCGAAGGCGCCGGATGGGACGTTCTGTGGGGCTCGGCGCGGGTGCGAGGTGGCGGACGTGTGCGTGGACGGGGCGTGCACGGTGCAGGACTTGCCGGACGGCTTCGTGTGCGCGCCGTCGACGCCGTGCCAGGGCGAGGGCCGGTGTGATGGAGCGGTGTGCGCGAGGCCTCCGCCCACGGTGCTTACGCCCAATTGGACGTTCGACGCGGATGCGCACGCGCTGGACCTGCACGACATGATGATCTGGCCGGACGGAGAGGTGACGCTGTCGGGGTTCTTCGCGAGTCCCGTGCAGGATGCGGCGGGGGACGCGCCTTGGGTGGCGAGGGGGACAGCGCGGCGCTGCATGCTGTGGAACGCGCGGCTGCTGTGCATGGATCTTCCGCAGCAGGGGCAGGTGTCGCTGCTGGAGAAGACGACGGGTGCGGTGCGGTGGAGCTTCACGCTGGCGGACGCGCGGCCGGACCTGAGGCAGCTGACGAACGGCACGCTCTTCATGGCGCGGCTGGCGGTGATGGCACCGGACCGGCTGGCAGCGCTCTTCGAGGCGTACCCGGCGGAGGAGGAGAGCTCGACGCTGTGCCGGATGTACTTCCTGGTGGTGCTGGACGCGAAGGGCGGGCTGGTGTCGGCGGCGCACCTGACGGATCCGCTGTTGCAGGAGTGCAACCACCCGCACCCGTTCGGGCTGGCGTCGGACGTGGTGGGGGACCTGTACGTGACGTTCTCGCCGACGGTGAACGCGGGGGCGCCGCTGATGCCGGGGTCGCCGACGCTGGTGGTGGCGTACTCCTCGGATGGGGTGGAGCGGTGGCGGCGGATGCTCCCGATGGGGGGCGGAGAGCTGGGGCTGGTGCGAGGGATGTTGATGCCCGAGCGGGCCAGCTCGGCGCTGCGGACGTTGGATGGGGCGGAAGTGGGCACGCTGCCGGTGCTGGGGCGTGCGGTGGCGACGCGGCAGGTGGTGGTGCCGAGCCCGGCGGGGACGACCGTGAACCCGGATGCCGGGGTGGTGAACTCACCGGAGCTGAAGGGCTACACGGTGCCGGAGTTCGAGCCGGCGTGGACGTACCGGCTGGAGGAGGGGGAGAGCTTCATCTCGAAGGAGCTGCGCCTGGCGGAGACGCTGCCTCGGGGGAGCGAGGGGGTGGAGACGCTGGTGTTGGGTTTCGCTTCGGTAGGGCTGAATCCGACGCTGGTGGGAGTGCGAGCGAAGGATGGCTCGGAGGCCTTCCAGTGCACGCTGGCGTATGCGCCGCGCACGTTGCCTCAGTTGTTCGAGCTGGGGCCTGGGAGCATGGTGCTGATGGACGGGGCGGAGACGTGCGGCGAGTGCGATCCGCCGTTCGCGTATAGCCGAGGGCGGTTCCAGCGCTTCCCGCTCGAGGGGCTCCGGCCCGCGGAGGCGCCGTGGCCGGGCACGTTCGGAGGTCCTGGGCACGGGCACCATGAGAGCCCGGTGCGAGGCGCTGCGGCGCCGATCCCGAGGAGTCCACGCGCTGGAGAGCGGTGAGAACCGAGCGAGGACGCTTCGCCTTTCACACACTGAGATGCCCCACGGTGCTGGATGTGCGCGGGCAGTGCGGTGGGTACTGTCGGAAATCCCCAGCGCCTATTGGATCAAGGCGCTAACCCCCACTGGAGGCCCATTCCATGAGTTCCTCCCCCGGCACGGCTGCAACCCCTGGTCTCATCCTTACCTTTGATGACGGCCCTCTCGATGACAAAGGCAAGGATGTGGCGCTGAAGACCACCCTGGACGTCCTGGGTGCCAGCGGCATCACGGGCACGTTCTACGTGCTGGGAGAGGAGGTGCAGAAGGCGCCCGCGCTGGCCAAGCTCATCGTCGATCGCGGCCACAGCCTCCAGAGCCACGCCTTCAGCCACGTGGCGCTCCCCAAGCTGCCCGAGGCGAAGATCCGCGAGTCGCTGCAGAAGACGCAGGAGGTCATCTTCCAGATCTCGGGGGTGCGCCCCAACCGGCTGCGTCCGCCCTATGGCGCCGGGTGGGTGGGGCTCAAGAGCGAGGTGCTGATCAAGGTGGCGGCCGAGCTGGGCCTGAAGCTCACCGCGTGGGATGTGGACACCAACGATTGGAAATCCCCTCGGGGATTGCTGGACTCGAGGAAGTTCTACCCGGCTCGCCAGGACTGGAAGCCCCTGTCCATCAGGCGGAGCCGGCCCCTGGACGTTCTCATGCACGTGAACCAGGATACGTCCAAGGATCTCCAGGCTTTCATCTTCGACCTGCTGAAGGAAGGATGGGAGTTCCGAACGTACGAAGACATGCCGAAGCCTCCTTCCTCGGCGGTCGCTTAACGGAGGTGACCCATGCCCACTCGCCGCTCGAACGCTCTTGTCTCGGCTGTCACGCTTCACAACGCACGCTTCGCGGGCCAGAAGGACCTCGGCGCCGTGCTTGCTGGCCAGGCCACGCTCACCCTGCGCAGTCGAGGCCCAGCCGTACAGGCCGTGCAGCAGGCCCTGATCGATCTGGGCTTCAGCCTGCCTGGAGGGGCCGATGGTGCCTTCGGGAAGCAGTCCGCCAAGGCGGTGCGCAACTTCCAGGTGCACGCCCGCTCGTTCTTCCCCAAGGTGCAGCCCACCGGCGTCGTGGACATCCACACCTTGAATGCCCTCGACGCGCTGGCCCCGGCGCCGAAGAAGCGCGGCCAGCAGGACAACCTCCCCGTGCCGCAGTACGACGGCCAGCCTCTGCGCGTGGTGGTGGTGAAGGACGAGCACCGCACCTTCCTCTTTGACGCGCAGGGAGTGTGCCAGGGCATCTATGGCAATGCCGTGGGCAAGCAAGCGACCCAGACGGACACCGGCCTGAAGAAGGTCAAAGCGAAGTACGGGCTCGCGGCGGCTCGCGCCATGGGGCAGGAACTGTGGGGAGGCCCGGTCTTCGGCGCTCGCCTCATTGATCTGTCCTGGGCGGATGGCTCGCGCTCGGGTGAGGAGCTCCACGGCACGAACGCTCCCGACAAGCTGGGCGAGGACGTCTCCCACGGCTGCATCCGCCATGAGGATGCGTCCATCATCGCCCTCTATAACGCCCTCCAGGTGGGAGACTGGGTTGCCGTCGTGGACACGGTGCGGGATCCGCACCTGGGTCGGTCGGTTCCTGTGGCTCGCCGCTCCTCGAAGAGGGTGGCCTCACGCGCCTGACCGATAGGCGCACGAGAACTTGGCAGCGCCAGCACGTGCGGCGAAGCTCGAAAGATGATTCAGGACCCAGTGGGATGCCGCCCGCGCATCCCCGCGCTGAAGCGCCTGGGTGTGGCTGACGGATCGCGCCAACACTCTCCGCGCCTCGGAAGCGGAGGAGCCGCCAACGCCAGAGGAGCAGCCCTCGAAGGGTTTCCCGCATGAGGAGCCCGGGATCGCGCCAGCCCTCGCGGTTCCATGCGGCTGTCAGCCTCTTGCTGCTGGCTGTCTTCGTCTCGCCCGGGGCGCACGCCTCTGACGAGACGGGCCAGATGCGGGCCGTTATAGGGGCGGGTATCTCTCAGGGCACCGCGCTGGGAAGCCCCTGGGCGCCGCGCACCGCGTACAGCGTGAGCCTGTGGGGCCTGTGGGAAGCAGGCCAGGGGGTGGGGGCGCGCTTGAGCTTGCTGCCCCCGGCCACCTCCGCTGGAGCGTGGGAGCTGTCCACGGACGCGGTCGCGCGTTTCACGGGCGAGGGGCCGCTGTACTTCAAGGCCATTGGTGGAGTGGCCATCACTCCCCGCCCCTGGATGTCTCCCCGGCTCCGCGCTGGTGGAGAAGTCGGGGTGCACGCCATCCGTGGGAGCCTGGGGCTGGAGGTGGGCCTTGCTGGCGTGTACGCGTTCCCGCCCTCCCAGCTCGCGCAAGGCCAAGGGGTAGTCTCTCTCGGGGTAGGTCTCCTCTTTGGCTTCGGCGCACCGTCACGCCCGCCGGCCCTTGCCCCACCTCAGCGCCCCTGGGCGCAGCAATCTGCCCACAGTCCAGCAGGCGTCTTTCAGCCGCAGGGCCCAGGCCCCTCATCCGCAGCAGAGGTGAGGACGGCTGGGCACCCGGCCGCTCCTGCGGAGGTGGCGCACGTCCCCTCCGGCGAGCGGGATGTGATTCAGCAGATTCTGCTCCTCCGAAAACCCGGGGACGTCCTGTCCTGGTGGGCCTCGGGCCCCGGGGAGGACATCCAGCACTGGACCCACCCGCTGTCCGAGTGGGAGCGCAAATACGCCGAGGCCATGAGCGCGGCGACGGTGCCCGAGCCCATCCGCATGTGGCCGCTGGTGACGCCCGAGCGCCTCACCCCCGAGCAGACCGAGGCCATGGAGCGGCTGCTGGGCTCAGGAGCCGCCGCCGCCGAGGGGTACTCCCATTGGGAGAACCGGCGGCGCATCGTCAAACACTACGTGCTGACACACCCAGCCACCGTTCAGCTCTCCCTGGGGCTGTATGGGTTGGCGCGGGATAGCAACCCGCTCTTCTTCGCGCTGGAGCGGGGATGGCAGATGGGCAGCGGCCAGGAGCTGTTCACCACACGAGAGGTGTCCAGGCTCGGTGCGGCCCAGGAGTTCTTCACGGCGCTGGCGGTGGGCGTGGCCGCTGGCAAGTTGATGAGCGCCACGCGGCCCGTGACGGGGTGGGATGTCCCGGAGCCGGTGGAGCCGGTGGGTCCTGGCAAGAGAGAGGCTCCGCCCGCCCCGCCGAGAACTGCGGCACCTGCTCCAGAGCCCACTCCGGCGCCAGCACCACCCCTTCCAGCGCCGGGCATCCTCGCGCCCTCACCTGAACTGGTCCAAGCCCTCACGGGCAAGAACCCAACGCCGCAGGTGCCCGCTGGCCCTCGTCTGCTTCAGGACGTCACCGTCAAACCGAAGGTGCCGAGGCCACGCGACACGGACCGTCCCATCAGCCCCAGCCCCAGGCAAAATGCGCAACTCCAGAGGGACATTAAGTACCTGCAGGACGAGCTAGGCGCCACGAACATTCGTGTGAACCAGCAGCAGCTGACGTCCAAGAACGGCCAGCGAGTGGGGATCAATCGGCCGGATCTGCAATTCGACTACAACGGCCGTCGCTATCATGTGGAGTACGACTCACCTACTTCGGGCCGTGGCCCTGGCCACCAGTCGCGCCTCACCTCCAACGACTCGGAAGCCACCGTCATCCGGATCATCATCCCTGAGGAAAGAGGCGTGCCTGAATGACGCAAGAGATGAAGGGGCTGTTGCTGGAGGACCGCTGGGCGCCTGTCACCTCAGAGATGGGCTTTCTGGAACTGGGGGCGGAGAAGGCGGCGCAAGCCTTCGCCACGTGGCAGAGAGGGCTGATGACGCCACGTGGCATCTCCGTAGAGGTGCTCCCCGTCTCAGGCACCCTGGAGCAAGTCCTCTCCAGCCTGCTGCCCCTGACCAGCGGAGAGACACAGCGGCACCTGTTCATCCCGACGAGCAGCGCCTGGACCGCCTACGTTGAGAACGGATGGACCGGAACGGATGCCGTCAGCCCCATGCGCTCCATGGCCCGGAGGCTGAGCATCCGGTGCCTGCGGGTGGTCGCCGTGCCCCACACCCTGCGCGGGAACCAAGGCCGCTATGGTGCGGTCATGCTGGGTGTGTACGGCCCGGAACAGCCGGGGAAGCTCACCAACACGGTGCGCTCCCTGGGCGCTTCCAATGACGGGGGCCGATGGGTCTTCGACGAGTCGGGTGAGCCCTTCCCTTTCGAGCAAGTAGAGCAGTACCAGGCGCGCCGGGTGAGGGACCGGTTCACCTTTGACATGCTCAAGGACTACCTGCGCCACCTGGGGCTGGCTCCCTTCGAGGAGGACTTCTACCTGCCTCCGGGCACCTGTGCGTGGCTCATCCAAAAGACAGGCCCCTTCACCACTGTCGGGCGGGAGTACACGCTGGAGGAGGCCCGCGCCGCCCACGTGCTGTGACGCACCCCAGGCGGATGACCGTCCTCGCTGCGCCAGGGCGCACGGCTCCTCATGGCTGCACCCCTCCATCTCCCTACCTCGGAGGTCACTGGCTGCACAGCCCCTGAGCAACCAGCGGAGCACCGTGGGACTTCATGGGGAGGGTGTTGCCAAGGCCACCCATGAGGTAGGGTGCGGGCCCCGTGAGCGGAGTTACCGCTCGCGACGCAACGAGAGTGCTCATGATGAAAGGTTGGACAAGGCTCGCCCTGGCCACGCTCGTGCTGGCCACGTTGCTGGCGTGTGACGGCTGTCAGGAGCGGATGCAGCGGCTGGGAAGGCACGTCGGCACGGCCTCCACGGAGGAGCGCTCGGGAGGCGTCGAGCCCACCCGAGAGCCGCCGGCCGAGAAGGCCGCAGAAGCAGAAGGAGGTCCTCGCTTGATGGAGCTCGCGGGCCGGGTGGACGCCGCCAATCGCTACGCGTCCGCCGTGCTGATCACCGCGCGGTTCAACCCCGAGCGCAGAGGGACTTGCAGCGGAGCCATCATTGGACGCCGGCTCATCCTGACCGCGGGCCACTGTGTCTGCCCGCGCCGGCAGGTCACCTCCGAGCCCGGAGGCCCCCGGGACATCATCGATGGCTCCGCCTGCGCGAAGACCGCCGAGGTGCAGACAACCCTCTACGAACCCGCGGTGCTCATGCTCGACGAGCAGGTGCCAGCACGCCCCAGCTATTACGAGGGCGAAGTCAGGCCTCACCCAGAGCTGAGGATCCTCCTGGACGAGCATGGCGAGGTGGCGGCCAGCCACGCTGACATCGCGGTCATCGTCCTGAAGGAGCCGCTCGAGGAAGAGTTCCGGCCGCTGCCTCTGGCGAACCGGGACGTGGAGGTCAACGAGACCGTCGTCATCGTGGGCACCGGCTATGACGAGCTGGCTCGCCGCTACGATGGAGAGCGGCGCGTCAGCCGGAACCGCGTCACCGATGCGCTGTCCTCCGGCGGTGGGCGGATGCGCATCGAGCAGCCCGGCGGCCACCACTACAAGGGCGACAGCGGGGGACCCTGTTTGCGGGAAGGCGCGGGTGGCACAGCCCTCGTCGGTGTCTCCAGCCGGAACCTCGGCGAGGGAGAGGCCCTCACCAGCACCTACGAGTACCGCGAGTGGCTCCTCACCGAGCTTCAGCGCTCCGAGGAGGATCCGCCTCCCACACGGGTCCAGTAGAGCGCCCGGTCCAGGCCCACGAAGTGCACACGCCCAGACTCTCCGAGGCCCGAAGACGCTGCGCCGCACCGGTGAGCGCGTTAAGTCCCGCCTCCGCACTCCACACGAGGGGACACACACGTGAACTATCGGATGTTGGGCCGCACCGGCCTGTACGTATCGGAGCTGTGCTTCGGGGCGATGACGTTCGGTGGTGAGGGCTTCTGGAAGGTGGTCGGCTCCCAAGGCCAGAGCGAGGCCGACAAGCTCGTCTCCCGCAGCCTCGACGCGGGCATCAACTTCTTCGACACTGCGGACGTCTACTCCAATGGTGTCTCCGAGCAGCTGCTCGGCAAGGCGCTCGGGGCCCGGCGCAAGGACGTCATCCTTGCCACCAAGGTTCGCGGCCGTACCGGCCCCGGCGTCAACGACGTGGGCCTGTCCCGTGGCCACATCATGGACTCGGTGCACAACAGCCTGCGCCGCCTGGGCACCGACTACATCGATCTGTACCAGATCCACGGCTACGACATCGTCACGCCGCTCGATGAGACCCTGCGCGCCCTGGATGATCTCGTCCGTCAGGGCAAGGTCCGCTACCTGGGCGCCTCGAACCTCGCGGCCTGGCAGCTCATGAAGGCGCTCGGCATCAGCGAGCACCGGGGCCTGTCCCGCTTCGAGTCCCTCCAGGCCTACTACTCCATCGCCGGGAGAGATTTGGAGCGCGAGCTCGTCCCGCTGATGAAGGACCAGCAGGTGGGGCTCATGGTGTGGAGCCCGCTGGCCGGTGGCTTCCTCAGCGGCAAGTTCCGCCGCGACAGCCAGGGCCCCGAGGGCGCCCGCCGCGCCGCCTTCGACTTCCCGCCCGTGGACAAGGAGCGCGCCTACACCCTCATCGAGGTGATGGATGGCATCGCCAAGGCGCGCAGCGCCTCGGTGGCGCGCGTGGCCCTGGCCTGGCTGCTGCACCAGCCCCACGTGACGACGCTCATCATCGGCGCGAAGACCCCGGAGCAGCTCGAGGACAACCTTCAGGCGCCCTCGCTCAAGCTCACCCCCGAGGAGCTCACCGCGCTCAACACCGCCTCCGCCCTGCCCCCCGAGTACCCGGGCTGGATGGTGACCCGTCAGAACGAGGACCGCATCCCCAAGGCGCAGTAGCCACGGGATGAAACCTGGGGCCCCTGCCAGCCAGGGTGGGGGCCCTCGCGTCTGTAACTTCTCCCCCGCTCGCGCGTACCCAGAGGCATGGACCGACGACGACAGTGGTGGTGGGCAGGCTTGCTCGTGGTTCCCCTCGTGGCCCTCGCCGCGGGCGCGGGAGAGAAGCCCTCGAGCGCCTCCAAGCCGGCCGAGAAGGCTGCGAGTGCCGAGAAGGCTCCCAGCGCCGAGAAGGCCCCAGCTCCCGAGAAGGTCACCAAGACAGAAGAGCAGTGGAAGAAGCAGCTCACGCCCGAGCAGTTCTACATCCTTCGCGAGAAGGGCACCGAGCGCGCCTTCTCGGGCAAGTACTGGAACAACCACGAGGCGGGCACCTACCGCTGTGCCGCGTGCGGCCAGCCGCTCTTCACCTCGGATACCAAGTTCGACTCGGGCACCGGCTGGCCCAGCTTCTGGAAGCCCCTCTCACCCGCGGCGGTGGAGCTCCACGAGGACAACAGCCACTTCATGTCACGGGTGGAAGTCGTGTGCTCGCGCTGCGGCGGCCACCTGGGCCATGTCTTCACGGACGGCCCGGAGCCCACGGGGCTGCGCTACTGCATGAACTCGGCTTCGCTCGCCTTCGAGAAGAAGTAGCCGCGCCTCAGGTGGCCAGGCCCAGCTCGCGCGCCTTGCGGATGATGGGAGCCGGATCCTTTCCCAGGCGCTTCTGGAGGTCCGCCGCCACGGAATCCACGTTCTTGTGCACCGACAGGAACCCGTCGTACGTGCGCGTCACGATGATCATGCCGGAGATGATGACGCGCTGAAGGCTGTTCTGGAGCTCGCTGCCCTCGATGACCAGGTGCGCCACCTCGCAGAAGTTGCGGCCCTCGGACAGCAGGTGGCTCAGCAGGTTGCGCTCCTCGGCGTTGGGAATCTTCGACTTCGAGTCAATCATCCCCACGTAGAGCAGCGGCTTGCCCACCCGCTCGCGGTGCTGCTGCATCAACTGCAGCACCGCAGTCACATCCTGTTTCGAGGGCGGATTGGGGTACCGGGCGAACATGACCCGGTCAATGACCTCCAGTTTGTAAAGGGGACTCACTGGCTCCTCCGCTCCTCACTCCGGCAGGGCACTCCTTATGACGGGAAGGCCCGGCCTCCAAGCATTGTGTAATAACACGGGAAAGGGCGGAAGGAATGAGACGGGACGCCCTGGGTCCGGTTATCAGGCGCTCGACGGAAGTAATGCCCGCGAGGGCGCTTCTTCCGCCCGCGCGGCCGTCGGCAGGTGGATGAACCGGCGCAGCTCTTCCCGGAGTTGCTCGATCCCCGCGCCCTGAGAGGCCCCGTACACGTATCGATCGGGACGGAGAATGGCCGCATCTGCCTGATACTGGACGAACCAGGCCTGTAGCTTGCCGGAGCTGTCCACCACGTCCCCCGCGCGCGCCTCCGAGGCCCGCTCCGCGGGAAGGATCCGCAGCCACACGCCTCCCACTTCGCGTGCGAGCGCCTCGGCGGACTTCCGCACGGTGTCTGGCGCATCCGCCGATGTGAACACCGTAAAGCCCCGGCCGGACACATCGTCCAGCCGCGCCACCTTTCCATCCGCCAGCGCCACCTGGGGCTGGGGGAAGTAGTCGCCCTCGGCGACGTTGCCCTTGCGGCGCTGGCCTCCGGCGATCAGCCCGTGGCTCAGGAACGCCTTGGGCTTGAACTCGTAGTTGCGCATGAAGCGGCGCGTGCGCGGAATCTGGAACAGCACCTTCAGCAGGGCGTTGCGCAGGAAGGCCACCACCCGGTTGCGCGCCAGCAGCACCTTGCCCAGGGCGATGGTGGTCTTGATCATGTCCACCGCGTGGGGGTGGCGCTCGCGCTCGTAGGTGTCCAGCAGCGCGTCGCCCGCGGCCCCGCGTGACACCAGCGCCAGCTTCCAGGACAGGTTCATCGCGTCACGGATGCCCGAGCACAGCCCCTGGCCCGCGAAGGGCGGCATGACATGCGCCGCATCCCCGAGCAGGAACACGCGCCTGTCCCGCCAGCGCTCGGCCACCTTGGCCTGGAAGGTGAACACGGAGGCGCGCTGCAGCTGCACCTTCTTGGGGTCCACGAACGGCGCCAGCAGCTTCTCGACGACCTCCTGGCGCTCCATGATCTCGGTGCGCTCGTTCTCCTGTAGCAGGAAGTCCATGCGCACTTCGTTGTAGACGCACCGGGTGACGAAGCCGGGGCGCTGCGGATCACACACGTAATAGGTGAAGTCCGGCTCGGGCACGGAGGTGGTGCCGGAGATGGCGATCCACGGCTCCTCATAGGAGGTGCCCATCATCTTCACGCCCATCAGCGCGCGCACGGTGCTGTGCGAGCCGTCACAGCCCAGCAGGTAGCGGGCGCGCACCTCGCGCGAGCGGCCTGTGCGCCGGTCCTGGATCTGCGTGGTGACGAAGTCCGCGTCCTGGGTGAAGGAGACCAGCTCATGGCCCAGCCGCAGCTCGGCGTGGGGGAAGCGCTCGAGGCCCTTGCGCAGCACGCCCTCCAGCTGAGGCTGGTTGAAGAAGGAGAGGGCCGGGTGGCTCAGGCCGAAGTCCAGCTCGTGGATGGGCACCGTGCCCAGCACGCGCTTGGCGCCGTCGATGTACTGCATGTCCTTGCACGGCCACAGGTCCACGGCCAGCTCGCCCTCGAGCCCGGCGGCCTGGAAGTTGCGCTGGGCCTCGTCGTCGCATGAGAAGGCGCGCGGAATGCTGAACGTGGACAAGTCACGCTCGATGACGAGCGTGCGCAGCCCCTGCAGCCCCAGGTAGTTGGCGGCGATCGCACCCACGGGGCCGCACCCCACCACGATGACATCGACGACTTCTGCGGACATCTCGGCCATCCCGGAGAAGAACCTTGTGCGGGGGTAAGGCCGGAGAGTTTACCGTATGACAGGACTTCGTCATGGATCCGCGCGACGGTGGCCGAGGAGAGGGCGCTGGTCCTGCTCCTCGGCGTCCCAGCGGGCGGAGCTGGGACTGGGAGTGTCAGCGTGCGTCACGGCCTACTGGGGCCGGGCGCTCCACAGCTCCACGTCGCTCACGTAGCTGTCCCACTGGCGCAGCACGGCGTCCACGCTCACGCGCAGCAGGGCCAGGAAGCCGCGCAGCTGCTGCTCGGTGCGCAGGTACTTGGCCAGCAGCGTGAGGTTGCCCTGCCAGTGCCCGTCGTCCCCGCCGTCGAACTCGATGTGCGAGCCCAGGAAGTGCGTGGCCTTCTGCGGATCCTTCACGCCCCACGAGCCCACCAGCGTGTTGATCTTGTCCATGAAGAGCTGACCCAGGTGGCCGCTGACGCCCTCGGCCGCCAGCGGCGCCGCCAGCATCAGCACCGGATCATTGTAGAAGGCGATGGCGCTCTCCTGCGTGCACATGAACTCGCGCGTGGGCAGGTTGGGCTGAGCGACTTCCTTCACGTACGTGGGGTCCTCGCCCAGGTGCTGCAGGTCGCGCTCGATGATGATCTCGTGGTTCACCTCGCCCTTGAGGTGATGGATGAAGTGGGTGCGCAGCTCGGTGTCCGGAGAGGCGCCCACGCACCGGCCCAGCAGGCGCGTGGTGTAGCGGACGAACTGGTGCAGCTGCGTGAGCGTGTAGACGTACTGCTCGCGCGTGAGCGTGCCGTTGTCCACCGCCTGGAAGAAGGAGCTCTGGCCCACCTTGTCCAGGAAGAGGTGGGTGATGGTGTCGAGCACCTCGGCGACCAGGAAGGTGGGCTCCAGGGGCTGGCCCGCCTTCGAGGCCTCCTCCGAGGCTTGGTGGAGCATGAGATCCAACCGCTGGGCCTTGGCGCGGAAGGCACCCGTGCCGGGCAAGTCCAGGCGGGGCACGTTCTGCAGCGCGGTGAGGCCGTAGCGCCGGGCGGTGGGGGTGTCGTCATCCGCCAGGAGGAAGGCGGCCACGTTGCGGCCCCAGCTGCGCGCGTAGCGAAGGGTGGCGTACAGGAGCACGGCCTGAGCGCCCGCGGGCGCGGACGGCGAGACATGCACGCGGGTGAGGTAGGCCACCTGCTCCAGGGACTTCGTGGGCAGCCGGGTGCGGTTCTGGAAGTCGGAGCCCTCGGCGTGCAGCACCGTGGCGAAGGCCAGGCACTGGCCCGAGGCGCGATCCACCAGCGCCACGTCCACGCCCTGCGCGCCGGTGAGGCTCTCGGACGCGAGGAACTCCGGAGCGCGCGCGCCCGCCTGGGCCGCCAGGGGCGCGAGCAGCGAGGGCTGAGACTGCGGCCCCCGGTCGATGACGGCATCCCACGCGGCGGTGATCTTCTGAGTGGTGACCTGGGGCTTGGGCCGGGTCTGCCAGAGCGAGGGGGACTTCACGACGGGGGCGGTCATGGGGGGACTCCGAAGGAGAGGGGCGGGTGCAATATTCTTGAGTTCCCAGGTAGGGATTTCAACGAGCCTCTCGAAAGGCAGGGTGAGGCAAGTAGAATGCCCACATGCCCCGCTCAAGTGGGCACGGCGGATCACCCTGAAGCGGGGGAGGGGAAGCTCATGGCCATCGCGCTTGCTGTGCAGCCGGTAACAGTAGGGCCCATCGTCGGGCACACCACGGACACGACGGTGCGGCTGTGGGGCCGGGGCGCGCCTGCTCCCTCGGGGAGCAATCAATGGTGCTACGGCGTGGCGCAGGTGCTGGAGCCTGGCTCCACCACTGTGGCGCAGGCGCGCTACTTCAAGCTGCTGCCCGAGGATGACTACACCGGCAGTGTGGACTTCTCGGGGCTGGCGCCGGGCCGCGCGTATGCGTACCGGATGGGCTACTTCTTCTCTCAGGCGGAGGCCCAGCCGCCGCTGCCGTCCCAGGCGCTGGAGCTGAAGGGTGCGAGCGCGGGGGCCTTCCGGACGATGCGGCCGCCGGGCAGCTCGGAAATCTCATTCGTGGTGGGCTCGTGCCGCCACCCGACGCCGGGGCTCGAGGAGCTGCTCAACACGGGGCTGCCGGACCGGGGAGACCGCGTCTACACCAGCATCCTGGAGCAGCTGGAGGGCGGTGTTGCCACGGATCTGCTGATGATGGCGGGCGATCAGATCTACGCGGACCTGGCGGCCAACAGCCAGACGTTCTCGCAGTACTGCGCCAACTACCAGCGCTCGTTCACCCAGCCGAACCTGCGGCGGCTGATGTCCCGCGTGCCCACGTACATGACGCTGGACGACCATGAAATCGCCGACAACTGGTCCATGGATCGGCTCAATGATCCGAAGCTGAGCGAGAAGAAGCTCGCGGAGAACAAGCGGCGCTTCCTGGCGGCGCTCTCGGCCTACCGCTGCTACCAGGTGGTGCACGGCCCGGCGCTGGAGCGCAAGGGCGAGGCGGGAGCCACCAACCTGCTGGACCACTACTGGTACACGTTCCAGTCGGGCCCCGCGCGCTTCTTCGTGATGGACATCCGCACGGAGCGCTACCACCGGGCACAGCCACCGGAGCTGATCAGCGCGCGGCAGATGCAGGCGCTCCAGGAGTGGATGAGGGCGGATCGGGGTGGGCTGAAGTTCGTGGTGTCCGCGGTGCCCTTCTTCCCGGACCTGAAGCTCGGGGGTTGGGCCATGGGCGAGCGCAACGACAAGTGGGCGGGCTTCCAGCACCAGCGCCAGCACCTGCTGGACTTCGTGCGAGACAACGGCGTGCACCGCACCGTGTTCCTGTCGGGCGACGTGCACGTGTCATTCTGGAGCGAGCTGAGGAGCATCTCTCGGCCGGACTTCCGCGTGCACTCCGTCATCTCGTCGGCGTTCAACGCGCCGGCCCTCAACGCGCCGGAGTTCCTCTTCAAGCACGAGGGCATTCTCGACGGGCAGGCGGACTACGAGCTCACCCGCCATGGTGGCTACACGCGGGTGAGCAACTTCACCCGGCTGAGCTGGAAGGAGCCCACGCTGCGGGTGGAGATCTTCGATCGCAAGGGCAAGCGCCTGCACGAGGCGTCGCTGAACCTCGACGCATGAGGCGCCCGCCGCGGGCTACTTCTTGCTGTAGTGCACCACCGAGCCGCCGGACGACTCGACCTCCCGCTGGGCGGGAGCGCTGGCCACGTTGACGACACAGCCGCCGGACAGATCCGCCTCGATGCGATCGGTGGGGTTGGCGTTCACCACGGTGCCGCCGCTGGCCTCCACGTCCAGCGACTTGTGGCTCAGCTCCTGGGCATTCACCACTGCGCCGCCGCTGGCCTCCACGTCGACGGTGTCCGCACGGCCCTTCAGCGTCGCCTCGCCGCCGCCGCTCACCTCCACCTCCACCTTCTTCGCGTCCACGTTGCGCACGGAGATCACGGCGCCGCCGCTGGCTTCCGCGGAGAAGGTGTTCGCGGCGCTGGCCTCCGCATCGATGCTCGCGCCGCCGCTGGCCGAGACGCTCGTCACCTGAGGGTTAGAGATGGTGACTTCGATTCCCTTGCTGGAGCCTCCGCCGAACCAGGACTTCTTCTCCATCTGCACCACCAGCTTGCCGTCCACCACCTCGGTGCGGACCTGGCCTACCCGCTTCTCGTCCCCGGAGATGCGCACGGACTTGGGGCCTACCTTCACCTTGGCCGAGATGCCATTGCTCACCTCCACTCCGTTGAAGTCGGCAACCTCGCGCGTCGCGCCCGTGTCCGAGGGCTCGGCGAAGGAGGCGGTGGCCAGCAGCAGGGTGGGGACGGCCAGGGCGATGCGAAGGGTCTTCATGGCGGTGCTCTCTCAGGAAAGGGTGAGGCTCGGAGCCTCAAGTCTCCTGGTTACGTACGGCCCTGGAACCCATTGCAGGCCTGGAGGCCGGCTGGCTACTCCTGGGCCACTTCGTCGAGCGCAAGCTGCCGGGCCGTGGTCTCGCCCGTCTTGATCTCCACCTGCAGGCGCCGGGTGCGGCCGTCCGCGCCTACCAGCTTGAGCGAGTGCTTGCCCGCAGGCAGGGACACCTTGAAGAGCGGCGTGTCCCCCAGATACCGGCGGCCCAGGTACACCTTGGCGTACGGCTGGGTGACCAGCGTGAGGGCGCCGCTGCCAGAGACGCCGTCATCATCGGAGTCGTCGTCCGAGGAATCCCGCCGCGTGCGCTTGGTAGGCCGCGCCGTCTTCTTCACCGAAGGGGTGGACGCCAGGTCTGGAACGCTGAGGGCGTCTCCCTCCTTCTCGGAGGTTTTACCCTCGGGCTTCGCCACGGGCTCGGCTGCCGGTGGGGGCGTCACTGCCTCGGCCACGGCTTCTGAAGGCGCAGCCGTGGGGGCCGCCGTCGCCGGAGAGCCCGCCTCGGGAGCTGCCGCCGGGGTCTGAGGGGGCGGGGTCGCAGGAGCCGCAGCGGGGGCGGGGGCCGTCGCGGGCGCGGGCGTTGGCTCGGGCGCGGGAGGCTTCGCCGGGGTCTCGGGAGCCGGAGTCGTGGCCGGAGTCGTGGGGCGGGCAATCGGCTGCAGCTTTCCCAGCTCCTCGGTGGGGGGAGGTGGAGGCGAGATCAGCCCTATGACGAAGCCTCCATCCAGGCCGAGCGCAATCACCACGCCCAGGCCGCCCAGCAGCACCATCCCCACGGTCAGCACCACCATCCACGCCCCACTGCCCTGCTTCTGCCGCTTGCGAGCGGTGGAGGCGCTGGGCAGGGAGACCATGGTGGGTCCCTCCTCACCTTCGGGGACGTAGGTCTCGTTGGTGTCCGACTGCGGCTCCGGCTCGTCGAACTGTGCCACGCGAACCGGCCGGGTGGTGAGCTCCGGCTCCTCGAAGTCCTCACGCTGCCCTCGGACGGGCGGCAAGGTGAAGTCTTCCTCCTCTACGGCCGTGGTCGACGGATCCTCTGCCGGCGCGGCTCGGATGGGGACCGGCGTGTGCTCACGGCGGCGAGGCGGGCGGGAGCCGGGTGCGGCCGAGGGCGGATCCGCGAGGCGCTGGTGGTTCGTCTTCGAGACCGACCGCACCAGGGCGGTCTTCACCTCGTGCGAGCCCCGGCCGGACGGCGTGTGCTCGTCCTCGGGAGGCGGGCTGCGGAGGGAGGGAGGTGAATCGCTGACGGGGATCGTCCCCATCAAGTGCATGTCCACCCGGATGGGACGCGTCGCGTTCTCGAGGTCTGGCTCCTGTCCATCGAGCAGGGTGTCTCCCGGGTGCGTCCGGGCGGTGGTCTCGTTCGGGAGCGGAGCCGGAGGAATGGCCTCGGGCAGGGTGGTGGTGGTGGCGCGCTTCTGGGGCAGCGGCTCGAACACGGCCCGGCGGACGTTCGCGGGATCCGCGGCCGGTGACGAGGGCAGCGCGGTGCTCGTTCCCGAGCGGCGAGGATTGGAGCCCCGAGGCGGCGTGGGAGGCTTTGACTGCGTCTCCTCGGGAGCCGGAGGAGACGGCAGGGGCTTCACTGCGGGCACCCCTGCCAGCGAGGGCCGGGGCGTGGGAGGCTTCGACTGAGGGGCCTCGGGCGAGGAAGTCCTCAGCGAGGGCACCCCGGTCTGCGAGAGCCGCTGCGGGGGCAGCTGCGGGGTGATCTGCGGCAGCGTGGGGCCCGTGGGCACCGTGCCCGGCTCGGGCACGAGCACGGGGGCCTCGGGCTGGGTGGCGGCGCTGAGGAACTGCGCCACGTTCACCTGGCCAGTGGACTCGCCGCTCATGGCGCGCTCGGCCATCAGCAGCTTCCGGGTCTGCTCGCGCCGCTCGGAGAAGTGGCGCTGGATCAGCTCGGCGCTCTGCTCCGGGTGCCAGAAGAGCGGGCCCACCGCGCGCTCCATCGCCCGGGCGAACTCCAGCGTCGTGGCGTACCGCTCTTCCCGGCGGCGATCCAACGCCTTGAGCACGATGGCGTCCAGCTCGGGCGGGACGGCCTTGTTCACCCGTGAGGGCGGCGGAATCTGTCCGTGCAGCACCGCGCTGGCGCCCGCCTGCGGCGTCTTCGCGTGGAACAGGCGCAGGCCCGTGAGCAGCTCGTGCAGCACCACACCCAGGCTGAACAAGTCGCTGCGAGCGTCCAGCGGCTCGCCCAGGATCTGCTCCGGGGACATGTAGCCGCTGGTGCCCTTCACCATACCCACCTGGGTGCGGCTCTTGCGCGCCACGCTCTTGGCGATGCCGAAGTCCAGCAGCTTGGTGACGCCCTCGTACGTCACCATGATGTTCTTCTCGGCCACGTCCCGGTGGATGACGGACGAGGGCCGGCCCAGCGGATCCGTGAAGGTGTGCGCGTAGTGCAGCGCCAGGGCCGTGTCGCGCACAGCCTCGAGGCTGAAGCCCATGGGGATGGGCTCGCCGACCGTGCGGCAGGCCTTGGCGACCTCCACGAGCGTGGCGCCCGGGACGAACTCCATGGCGAGGAACAGCTCGCCGTCGGCGACGTCCAGGTCGAACACCTGGGCAATGTGGGGGTGGTTGAAGGCGGCCGTTACCTTGGCTTCGTCCAGGAACATCTGGACGAACTCCTCCTCGCCGGCGATGTCCGGGAGGATCTGCTTGAGCACCACCAGCTTGCGGAAGCCGGCCAGGCCGCGCTGCGACGCGAGGAAGATCTCCGCCATTCCGCCCGTGGATAGGCGGCAGAGCACCTCGTATTTGCCCAGCTTCCGGCCGCTGAAGGCGTCCGGGGCGAGCGGCAGCGTGGACCCACCCATGTTGAGAAAATCAAGTCTACACCGCTAAACCCTGGGGATCGAATGGCCGGTAGGGGGAATTTTCCGCCCGGGGTTCTGCCCTGGGCGGACTGTGGGTGTGTGGGCGTCCGGAGGCTCAGAAGGAGATATCGCGCTTCATCGTCCGAGTGCCCTCCCACAGGTGTGCCTCGGCTTGAACGAGGATCTCCTGCCCATCCCCCAGGCGCCACAATCCCCGTGCGTCCGCCTCTCTCAGGGACGCCTCCGGTCCGAACACGACAGGGACTTCCCAGAAGTCCGTGTTCAGCGCCGCGAATCGATGGGGGCTCCCCCTGGCTTCGAGCACTTGATTGAGCAGCCCGAGCACCGCGCCAATGTCGTGCACGGAGTACGCGTTCCGGGCCTTGACGGAGAAGCGCTGCCCGTCCGCGTAGGCTCGCAGGGTGTACTCCTCGCTCGAGGGCTTCTCACCCCAGCGGCGCACAGGGCTCTTTGGGGGGAGCTGCTCGAACACCACGCCAGAGAGCTCCGGCCGCGCCGTCCAGGCCAGGGTCACGAGGAGCGCGTCATGCCGGCGGGGAAACTCCGCATCCGCGATTCCGATGCGGAAGGCACGCTGGGCCTGCTCCATGACGGCGCTCAGGTAAAAGCTCTCCGGCTCATCGGCCAGGTTCGGCGCCCCCTCCGGCAGCAGCCTCCGCTCCCGTGCCCAACCCCTCATCTCCGCGAGGGATGAGAAGTTCCTGAGTGTCGCGAGCCTCTCTGGGTCGGCGTCCTGAAGCTCGGGGGACCTGGCGGCTGAGAGGGCAAAGCGTGCGGTCGCCGCCCAGTTGCTCGCGGCCCACCGCTCCAGGCATCGGCTGAGCATGAGATCGCTGATTCCCTCTGGCCGGGTGGGCACGGGAGGGCACTTCGCCGGAAGCGCCTCTTTCTCCTGTCGAGCGCGCTCTCTGCTCGCAGCCTGCTGATCCAACGCGGCACGCAGCTCGCCGAGTGCCCGGCGCCGCAGCTCCTCGCTGAGTTCACGTGCCACGGGCTCCTGGCTGGCCGAGAGATAACGCCAGGCCTCCTGGAACAGCTCCTCCCGGTTCTGGGTCAGGATGCGGCGCACCGCCTTCTCCAGCGCGGGGGTGAAGCGCGGACGGTCGAAAGCGGAGTGGTGCTGCAGCACGCTCTCCACCGGCGCGTCCTCCCGGGCGAAGAGGGCTGTCGTCTCGGCTCCTGGGCAGCGCACCAGCTTTCGCCAGAACAGCTCCCGCAGGAGCGGGAACTCCTCGTCAGGTTCATCCAGCCGCTCCCTCAGCCACGCGCACGGCACGCCCTCGTCTTCGAAGGTCCTGGCGTAGCCCAAGTCGTCCTGTGGCATGGAAGGGACGATTCCCATGAGGTTGTGCCGGCCGGGTCCCAGCACCACCCCATAGGTGGACCAGAGCTCCTCGAGGCCCTGAGCCGAAGCAGCCATCTGGCGGAGCACGGAGAGGAACTTCTCCCCCATCTCTCGATCGCCCTCCAGCAAGCGGGATTGCACATAGGACAGGGGTGGGCCCTTCTCCAACGCTTGCGCGAAGTTCTCCACCTGTGAGGGCAATGGGCCCGCGAAGCGCGGCGGCAAGGGCGCCTCGATTCGATCGAGCGGTAGGCGCGGCAGCTCCCGGCCGACCCGCTTGGACGATCCAGGATTGGGATCGCGGAACCAGATGTAGACAGTGCCAGCGAGGACGAGACCCCACAGAACGACCACGAACGGCCACAGCTTCACGTCAGTGCTCCTGGGCGGTGGGAGGGTTCCACTCGCGCACGGAAAGATGACCTGTGCGGGACCCTACCTCAAAGGTTGGGAGGAGTGACAGCCTTCGCCACACGTCCTTCCGGTGGCGTGGCGCGCATGGGAGCGTGAACCGCACTGATGCGCACGCCCCTGGTTGCTGTGGCGGTGGCCGAGCGCGCCGTGGCCTGTAGACTCACGGCCTTGTGAATCCGCGCTCTCGCTCCCTTTGGCTGCTGTTGCTGCTCCTCGGGCCGCTGCTCGCGTGTGAGTCCACCCGGGGCGGGGTGCATGTGGTGGTGGAAGGCTCGCTGGCGCCCGGCACGGACTTCGACCGGCTCTCGGTGGTCGCCTTCCAAGGCAGCACCACCACCCCACTCGCCCTGGCCACACTCGAGGGCGCGGAGCTGCACCTGCCCGCCACCTTCAACTTCGAGTCCGGGCCCGCGACCCCCGCAGGCACCCTCATCTCCGTACGCGCCACCGCCGAGCTCGCCGGTGTGGTGCGCTCCTCCGCCTCCGGTGAGGCCACGCTGACCGAGAAGGGCGGCGCGACCCTGACGCTGACGCTGCCCCCGCTCCCCTCGCCACCGGACGCGGGCATGGCGACCGAAGTCTGCGACAACGGCCTGGACGACGACGGTGACGGTCTGCGCGACTGCGCGGACCCCGCGTGCGAGGCCCAGCGCTGCCAACCTGGAGGGCTCACCTGCAGCGGGGGTGTCTGCACGTGCCCCAGCGGGCAGGTGGGCACTCCCGTGGTGCGGCAAGGCTTCTCACGCCGAGGCCTCCCCATCGCGGTGGTGCCTGGCACAGGCCCTCTCGCGGAGGCCCTGGTCGTGGCAGGTGGCCGGGACAGCCTGGGGCGCCCGAGCCCAGCGCTGGAGGTCTACTTCACCGCATCGAGCCGGCTCTCCTCGCGCTCGCTGGCCGTGGAGCGCGCCGAGGCCAGCGTGGTGGCCTTGAAAGATGGAGGCGTCGGCGTGCTGGGAGGCGTCCGCACCAGCAACGTCCCCGAGCCCAGCCTCGAGTGGCTGGAACTGGATGGAGGCACCACCCGCCTCCCCTTCTTCCCCGTCCTCACCGCCCGAGGCGCCGCGGCAGGCCCGCTCGGCGACGACGTGGTGCTGGCCGGTGGCGCCCTGGCCCCCTCCCAGGAAGGCACCTCGGAGCAGAGCAACCTCGCGGTGCGTGTCACCCCGGCCACTGGCGCGCAGCAGGTGCTGGGCCGCCTGTCCATCCCCTGTCCCTCGGGTGGAGCACCCCTCGGAGACGCCTTCCTCCTGGCCGGGGGATGTGCAGGCTCGGGCGCCACCGCGCGCACGGATGTGATCAGCCCCAGCGGAGCCCTCGGCGTGGGGCCCAGCCTCCCCGCCGCCTTCGAGGCACCCGCCGTGGTGGGCCTCTCGGGCGGCCGCGCGCTGGTGGTGGGTGGCTTCGAGCAGGCCGACACCGTGCGCGTCCCCTCCGCCCGCGCCTTCCTCTTCGAGACTTCGGGCTCCGTCGTGCGCGTCCGGGAGCTGCGGCCCATGGAGATGCCTCGCTCCGCCCCTCGCGCCACCCGCGCGGGCAACGGCTGGGTCTACATCGAGGATGGCAATGGAGCCCCCGGCGTCTGGTTTGATCCGGCCTCCGAGCGCTTCACTCCCGCCGCGCCCCTCCCGCTTCGCCGCAACCATGCCCTCACGGGCGGTGCAGGTGCGCAGGTGTACTTCGTTGGAGGCTCCGGAACCGATGGTGGCCTGGAGGACACCCTGCTGGAGCTGGAACTTCGCTGCTTTTAGAACTAGAATTTCCAGAACAAAGAGAGAGATTGGATTGAAACGCTTTTCCTTCTTGTCCTTGAGGACCAGGAGGATCAATTGTGGACGCCACAAGCGCGCCTATCGACTGGAGCCCACTTCGGATTTTCTAGAATGACACACTGCGGAATGATCGGGATTTGTCACCCCGGGCCAAGGCAGGTGCGCCTTGGGGAAGCGCTGGTCACCCTCTGAGAAAGAAATTTCGGTTGGGGAAGTCTAGCGGAACCGTGGTATGAAATTGTTCTGCTATCTACGTAAAGCCGTTCTGACGCGTTGGAGCTCCCATGCAGTCGGATAACCGGATGTCGACCCGCGAGGCGATCCTGGGCTACCGGATGGGAACCGACCTGTCGGCGGTGGCTTCGTTTGGAGATGCTCACGACTCGCAGGGCCGGCTGGTGCAGTTGTCGCTGGAGCATCTGACGTTGCACCTGGCCTCGTGCGCGGAGCTGCGACCGGGCCAGCCCGCCTCGGTGGTGTTGGGGCTGGGGGAGCGCTGGACGACGGCGTTGCAGGCGGAGGTGACGGACATCTCCAACGGGGGCCCCGAGGCCCCGCCCGAGCTGCGGCTGCGCTTCGTGGCCCCTCCGCTGGAGGCGGGCCGCAAGATTGTCTCCGCGCTGGAGTCGATGCGCGAGAGCGGGCAGTTGCTCACGCCCGAGGCCCGCCCCGTGTGGCGGGAGACCATCACCCGCCCCGAGCGCATCCTTCGCATCTGCGAGGCGCTGGCCACGCGCACCACCCGCGGTGTGGCGCGCGCCGAGGATGGCTCGCGCACGGAGGTCTACGCCGAGCACTTCGACAAGTACGACGGCGTCATCGGCTGGAGGGCCGAGGGTCCGCTGCCCCCGGCGCCCTTTGCCATGGAGGCCTTCGGCTACAGCTCGGTGCTCTACTTCCGGGTGGAGAAGGCCTGGATGGAGCAGGGCCTGTGGATGATGTCGCTGCCGCAGGAGCTGACGCGCTACCGCCACCGGTGGCTGCGCCGCGCCCCCACCAGCATCGAGTGCCACCTGTCCTTCGAGCACCCGCTGTGGCCGCAGGTCCGCGTGCACCGCGCCATGCTGGACGTGTCCTACGAGGGCTTGTCCTTCATCACGGAGCCCGGTGAGGATCTGCTCTACCCCGGCATGCGCATTCCGTGCATGGAGGTGGAGATGCCGGGCCGCGCGCCGGTGAAGCTCTTCGCCGAGGTGCGCAACATCTCCAGCTCTTCGCGCGGCCGCCGCTGCGGCATCTGGGTGAGCCCCATCGGCGCGGATCAGGCGCTGGCCTGGCGCGAGCTCGTCGAGGAGCAGATGCACCCGCGCACCCGCGTCTCGGGTGACTGGAACCCGGGCACGTGGGAGCTCTTCGAGAAGTCCGGCTACTTCCGGCTGTCGGGCAAGGAGCCCTTGAAGTTCGCCGCGCTCAAGGGCCAGTTCTACGAGGCCCAGAGCAAGCTCGATGGCCAGCTGCGCATCGGCTACCGTGCCGTGAAGCCCATGTCCGGCGGTGTCGAGGCGACGCTCTCGGCCCTCAAGCCGTACGCGGGCAGCTGGCTGGCCCACCAGCTGGCACGCCAGCAGTCCCCGAGCGCCGACAAGAAGGTCAGCGCCCGCGAGGCCCTGCGCGACATCTACCTGCGCGCCTTCGAGCCTGCGCAGATTGACCCGGACGTGAAGTGGTTCTTCGCCTACTGCGAGGCGAACGTCCGGTGGATCCGCTTCATCAACTTCGACTTCGCCCAGTGGTACGAGCACACGGGCCAGTCCGCGGTGATGTCCTTCCGCCTGATGGAAGGCGACGTGGACAACGCGTGGCCGGCCCTCCCGGACGGCATCGAGGTGGGGGACATCACCTCCGAGGAGAAGCAGCAGTTCTTCACGCACCTCGAGAAGATCAAGCCCCTGGCGTACCGCGAGGCGCTGGACCTGGTGCCGGAGCGGTTCGACTTGGCCGCCACCCAGGAGCTGTGGGCCACGGCGCAGCTCTCGCGTGAGCGCTCGGTGATGGTCGCCCGCTCGAAGGGCAAGGCCGTGGCGGTGGCCATCCTGGAGACGGCGCACCGGGGGCTCAACCTGTTCCACGTGCTGGATGGCATCCGCATCATCCCCCTGCTGGACGAGGGGCTGCCCGAGGTGCAGGACGCCATGCTGGCGCTGCTGACGCGGGCCGCGGATTGGTACAAGGAGCGCGGCCGCTCGGTCTTCGTGCACTACGTGGAGGCCCAGGTTGTGGAGTACGCCGAGCGGGCCGCCCTGGCGGACCTGGGCGAGGGCAAGCTGTGGATCATCTCCCACACGCTGCTGCCCGAGTTCCTCGAGCACCTCTGCGAGTCCTCCACGCCGCGCACCGAGTAGCCCTCACTGAGGCGGGGCGCGGACCTCTTCCATCAGGCTGAGGTCCACCAGCCCCTGGATGTCGTCGCTGGTGAGGTAGCCCAGCTCCTTGGCGTGCTTCGCCGACTCGGCCAGCGCGGAGGGCTCCGGATCCAGGCTGGGCTCCAGCCGCGAGAAGGCCTCCTTCAGCACGGCGGGCGGCAGGGGCTTGCTGGTGAGCTTGCCGAAGGCAGTGTTCACGGCGGTGGCGAAGCCCTCGGGGTCCGCCTTCCAGCGCTCGGTGAGCCGCCGGTGCACGCGCAGCAGCGCGAGGATTTGAGGACGGCGCGCCTCCAGCACCTTCTTCGTCGTCACCAGCACGGTGGTGGGAAAGCGGCGGTTCGGCCAGAGGTCCCGCTCGTCCACCAATATCTGTCCGCCGCCCTCGGCCACCATGCGGGCGCCCCAGGGCTCCGGCACCCAGGCGCCCTCGATGGAGCCGTGAATGTACTGCCCGAGGATGTCTGGGTTGCTCAGCGGCACCACCTGCACATCGGCTCCGGGCTCGCTGGCCGCCTTGAGGCCCTGCGCCTGCAGCCAGTGCCGCAGCGCGATGTCCTGCGTGTTGCCAATCTGGGGACTGGCCAGCTTCTTCCCCTTCAGCTCGGCGGGAGACTTCGCCGTGCGCGTCACCAGCACCGCGCCTCCGTTCACCGCGCCCGCGATGATGCGCAGCTCGCGGCCTGCCTTGAGGTACGTGTTGATGGCGGGCCCCGGCCCAACGTAGGAGACGTCGAGCGAGCCCCCCACCAGCGCCTCCATGGCCGCGGGGCCCGCGTTGAACTGCTTGATGTCCAGCCGGCCGAGGCCCGGCTCCGCGGAGAACGCACCCTCGGCATTGCCCACGAGCGCCTGGGCATGGGTGATGTTGGGGAAGAAGCCCAAGCGGAGCGGTGTGTTGGGGTCGCTGCTCGCCTCGCCGGACTTCTTGCAGCCGAGGCCGGTGGTGGTGAGCAGGACGAGCAGCGCCAGGGAGAGCTGGGAGCGGACCGGAGTCATAGGCCCCGGTACATGGGGCCGCTCTTCACTCGGAGCAACAGGTTCGAGGGTGGGCCGTCCGCCACTTCACACGGAGGGCAGCAGGCCCCAGCGCCGCCGCACGCGCAGCTCCACCGTCTGGAAGAGGACACGGTCCACGAGGATGCCAATGGCGATGATGGCCACCATCACCGCCATCACCAGCGGCACATCCATCAGCTCGCGGCCCAGCGTGAGCAGCTGGCCCAGGCCGCCAGAGACGAAGAGCAGCTCGCCGGCCAGCAGCGCGCGCCACGCGAAGCTCCAGCCCAGCTTCAGGCCGGTGACGATGCCGGGCAGCGCCGCGGGAATCAGCACCCCGAAGGAGAAGCGTGGGCCGCGCACCCCGAGCGTATGGGCCACGCGGATGAGCTGCGGATCAATCGCGTTGACGCCGTCCTCGGTGGCGATGGCGATGGAGAGCACGCTGCCCATCACCACCACGAAGAGGATGGCCGCGTCATTCAGGCCGAACCACAGCAGCGCCAGCGGCAGCCAGCAAATGGAGGGCAGTGCCTGCAGGCCCATCACCACGGGCTTCACCGCGTTGCGGAAGAAGGCGAGCCGCGCGTTGGCCAGCCCGAGCGGCACGCCGATGGCCACCGACATGAGGTACGCGCGTCCCAGCCGTCCCATGGAGCGCAGCACCGCGGCGCCCAGCCGCCCGTCCGCCACCAGTGCCCCCAGGCTCTTCGCCACCGTGGAGGGCCCCGGGAACAGGTGCGGGGACCAGATGCCCAGCCGCGCCAGCCCCTCCCACACCGCCAGGAGCAGCACCATCACGCCCAGCTTCTGCGCCCACCGCTTCATGTGCCCCACCTCCTGCTCACTGCTGCAGCCCCGTCTCTTTTTCCACGCGCTGGCGCGAAGGAACCAGCGTGCTCTCGGGCGTCTCCACCTGCCGCATCAGCACCCGGAGGTAGCGCGCCATCTCGTCCAGCCGCGCGTCCTCCGCTGAGCGCGGCATGGGCAGGTGCACCTCCAAGTCCTTCACGATGCGGCCCGGCCGGGGCGCCATCACCACCACGCGCGTGCCGAGCATCAGCGCCTCGTGCACATCGTGCGTGACGAACACCACCGTCTTCGAGGTGCGCAGCCAGATGGACTGCAGCAGCTCCTGCATGTGCACGCGCGTCTGGGCGTCCAGTGAGCCGAAGGGCTCGTCCATCAACAGCACCGCCGAGTCCACCGCGAGCGCCCGCGCCAGGCTGGCACGCATCTTCATGCCGCCGGAGAGCTGGTGGGGCAGTGTGTCCTCGAAGCCCGAGAGGTGCACGCGGCGGATGAACTCGCGGGCGCGCGGCTCGCGCTCCTTGCGAGGCACGCCTCGGGCCGCCAGGGCGAACTTCAGGTTGCCGAGCACCGTCATCCACGGGAAGAGCGCGGCCTCCTGGAACATGAGCAGCCGATCCGGCGCCGGGCCGGAGATGCTCCTTCCGTCGATGGCGACGGTGCCGCCCGTGGGCTTCACGTGTCCGGCCAGCGCGTAGAGCAGCGTGGACTTGCCACATCCGGAGGGGCCGAGCAGGCAGACGAACTCGCCCGAGCGGATGTTGAGGTTCACGTTCTTGAGCGCGATCACCTTGTTGGCATAGCGGTGACCCAGCTCTGCCACGGCAATCTTCGCGCGCTGCGCATTCACCTGCGCCGGTCGGAACAGGCGCAGCGAACTCTTCCATCGTGCCAGCAAGGCTCGAAGCATTGGGGCAAAGGTAGGCAGTCTCCCCACGCGCTGCTCGACCGGCCAGACGGCACCGGGTGCTCGCCTGCCTGCATGCCCTGACGGACAGTTGTAGGGTTCGGCCCGGGAAGATTCCGGCGCCCTTTCGTTGAAGGGGCATGCATGGGGGCAGCTCAGCGCTAGGGGAGCCTGGCTTGAAGGGAAAGTGGACGGGGGGAAGCGTGCGGCTCGTGGCCGTGGGCCTGCCGCTGGTGGGGCTTGCTGTGGTGGCGGCGGTCTTCGGGTTCCGCGGCCAGGGTGGAGGCTCGGGCTCCCAGCAGGAGGAAGCCGCCTGGCTGTCACCTGGGCCCGTGCGCTTCATCGAGGCCCGGTTGAGCCACCCAGCTGCGGACCGCTACCGCCCCTACCATGCCGCGGCGAGAGGAAGTGGAGCCCTGGCCTCGGGCCCGTCGCTGCAGGCCTTGGCTCAGCTGGAGGCGAAGGGAGATCTCCGGGGGCTCGCTGCTGCCTATCTGGGGCGAGGCGCGCCGGAGCTCGCGGCCTCCTACCTCCAGCAGGCGGAGGACTCACCCGAGGTCTTCAATGATCGCGCCGTGCTGGCGCTGACGGACGGGGATGCCGCGGAGGCCATTGCCCAGCTGGACAAGGCGCTGCAGCACGCACCGCGCTCGGCGCAGGCGCTGTGGAACCGCGGGCTGGCACTCCGGGAGCTCGAGCTGTGGACGCTGTCCGCCCAGGCCTTCGAGGCCGTGGCCACGCTCGGAGAGCCAGGCTGGGCGGACGAGGCCCGCACCCGCGCTCAGGAGATGCGGGAGCGGCTGCGGCGGGAGCAGCAGGACTGGAACGACGCGTTCCAAGCGGGCGTGGCGCTGGTGCTCGACAAGGGCACCGTCTCCACCGAGCAACTCCGGGAGCGGCCGGACCTCTACCGCCTCTATCTCTACGACGCCATCCGCGCCGCCCCCGATGGGCAGCGGCTCAAGGAGCTGTGGCCGGTGGCGGAGACGCTCGACGCGCACTTCGGCGGCAGCGTCCTGCGCGACGCGCTCCGCTGGGCTGAGGCCCGGGACTTCCAACGCCGGGGACCGTTGGCCGAGCTCTACCGCTCGTATGTCTTCCAGTCCAAGACCGTGCCCGGAGGCACGCCGGCGTACCTCGGCCAGCTCCGAGCCGCGGGGGAGTTGGACTTGCTGCTGGGCACGCTCGTGTTCGCGCGGGAGGTGGACAAGGACCTCGACGACTATGCCCGGCTGGCGGCGCGGACCCGGGACCCCTGGTTCCAGTTGGCCGCCGAGCACGAGCGCGCCAAGGTGGCCCTCGCGCGCGGGGAGCTGTTGGAGGCCGAGCAGCTCCTGCTCTCCGCGATGCGGCTGTGCCAGGACGGGAAGCAGCTGTACCGGTGCGGCGCGCTGCAAGGGACGCTGGGAGAGGTGTACCGCCAGCTGTGGCGGCTCCCCGAGGCCTCGCGGAGCACGCGGCAGGCCCTGGTCTGGCAGCGGCGCGCGGGCTTCTGGGGCGCGGAGATCGATCGGATGCTGTCGCTTGGGCAGCTCGCGCGCCTCCAGGGACAGGCGGGGCTGGCGCGGGCGCTGCTAGATGAGGCGCTTGCCCGCGTGCCGGGAGACTGTGCCACCCGCCACTTCGTGCGCGCCAATGATGCCCTCGCGCTGCTGGAGGAGATGCGGATCAGCGAGGCCCGCGCCGCCATGCGCGAGGCCCTCGAGTGTGGCGGTGTTCAGTCGCTCTCGGGAGGGATGACGCTGGCCGAGCTCGCGCGCCTCAGCCCGGACCCCTCGCAGGATGGGAAGCTGCTCGAGGGGCTCGAGGCGCTGGACCGCGCGGGGAAGCTCAGCCCGGGCCGGCACGCGGTAGCCCTGCACATCGAGGGGCGCTTCCTCATCGAGCAGGACTCCTCCCGGGGCGAGGAGCTGCTCCGGCGCTCCATCGAGGAGGCCAACCGGCTGCCCAAGGCGAGCGCCGAGGCGAAGGAGGCCCGGGCGCTCACCTATGCCTCGCTGCTGAGCCTTGCGGGCAAGGCGGGCCAGTGGCCCCAGGCGTTGGCGCTCTTCGCCGAGGAGGCCGGTGACACGCTGCCCGCGCGGTGCCTGCTGGCGGCCGCCGTGGACCGGGAGCGGACGCTCGTCGTGGCGTACGGCCCGGATGGGCAGCTGCACGGGTACTACGACGAGAGCCGCCGTCAGCCGCTCAGCGCGGATGCGCGAGGGGTGGTGCCCGAGGCCCTCGTGGCGCCGCTCCGGGCCTGCGAGCAGGTGAGCGTGCTGGCCCGCCCTCCCCTCCACGGCCGCGCGCGGCTGCTGCCGGATGACCTGGCCTGGCGCTACCTCGTGCTGCCCGCCTCGCGGACTCCGCCTCCGGCGCTGCCTGCCCAACGGTTGGTGGTGAAGGATGTGGAGGCGCCCGCGGCGCTCGAGCTGCCGCGCCTGGGAGCCTGGGAGCCGGTGGGCACGGGCATCCACGTGCTCTCGGGAGCGGACGCCACGCCGGCCCACGTGCTGGAGGCCATGACGCGGGCGACCGAGATTGAGATCCACGCCCACGGGTTGATCAACCCAACGCTCTCGGATGCGTCCCTCATCGTGCTCTCGCCCGAGCAGGGCGGCCGGTATGCGCTCACGGCGGCCGAGGTCCGCGCGCACCGGCTGGAGGGAGCGCCGCTGGTGACGCTGGCCGCGTGCCGGGCCGCGCACACGGGGCTGCAGGTGCACGAGCCCTTCAGCCTGCCCGCAGCCTTCATCGAGGCGGGAGCGCGCACGGTGCTGGCCGCGACAGTGGACATCCCAGACGCGGAGGCAGGGCCCTTCTTCCTGGCCGTCCAGGAGCGCATCCGCTCCGGGCAGACCGCCGCCGCCGCGCTCCGGGACGTGCGCATGGAGTGGCTGCGCCGCGACCCCGAGAGCTGGGCGCGCTCCGTGCTCGTGTTCGAGTGACGCACGCTTCACCGCAGTTCCCATCACAGGAGAGACACCATGAAGAGAATGCTGTGGTTGTACGCAGCCTTGGCCCTGCTCGCGACCGGCTGCAAGGTGCTGGAGCCGAAGCCCACCCCCACGGAGGATTCCGCCACGCCCGGAGGGCCCGCGCCCACGCCGCCGCCGGCGCAGCGCATCCCGGACACGGGGACGTTGCCGGCACTGCCCCCGTCCACGCACATCGTCGTGGGCCTGTGCCCCGCGACGAACTCGTACACGGCCATGGGCGTGAACACGGACACGCGCAGCTTCACCTTCCTGCTCAAGGGGGGCCGGGCGACGCAGCAGCAGGCCTTCACTCAGTTCTACGCGAGCCGGGTCCCGGTGACCGTCTACACGGAGCGCGTGAAGCTGCGGGGCACGGCGCCCGCGCCCTCCACGAAGCCCACGCCGCCGCCACCGTCTCCCGCGCCCACGGCCGTGCCCCAGCAGACGCAGGAGGCTGGCGATCCGACCTATGATCCGTGCACGGACATTGGTGACCCGGCACCGGAGCCGGGCCCCAAGCCGACGGGCAACAACTGGGATCCCGACCAGTTCACGTCCTTCAAGAACCTGAGCTGGTACACGGCCAACGCGCTGAACGCCATCAGCGCTCCGGCGCCCAGGACCGAGACGTTCCCCGTGCCGCGCTAGCCGGGCTCATGGGCTGGGGCCGGGCGCGGTGAGGGCCCGGCCCGGCGAGCGGACTCAAGCCGCCGGAGCCGGAGGAGCGGTTCGGGCGGCCCGCTCGGCGCGCAGCAGGCGCCGGGCCTTGAAGGCAAGCCAGAGGCTCAGCCCGATCAACACCACACCCACCCCTCCGAACGAAGAGCCGACGATCAGTGACCCGCGCCGGTGGTCGTGGAACAGCTTGAAGCCCTTGCGGCTCGCGAAGGGGTTGGACCGGAACTTGTTCACCACCCGCACGGTGTTCTGCGCCTGGGCCTCGTCCTCCAGCCACTGGGCGCTGAGCGGGAAGGTGCCGCGCACCGTCACCAGCATGGGCTTGTAGAGGACCGCGGCGTCCCGCTTGTCGCTGCGGTTGCGCTCGACCGTGGCTTCCTGAAGCTCTGGCAGGAGGAACATCCCCACCTCTTCCTGGCCGAGCCAGCTGCGATGCAACAACTGACAGGGGCCGCCGGGGTCGCATGTCAGCTCCACGCGCGCCTTCAGGTTGAACATGATCAAGCTGAAGACGAGGAAGGGGCCGGCCAGCAGCAGCACGGCGCCAGCGCCGAGGGCCGTCGACCGTCCGCGGGAAGCCGGGGCGGCAGTGTCCCCGGAGGGCTCCTGGGTAGCAGGTCCAGTCACGGGACCGTCATAGACCTACCGGCGCGCGGCGGCACCAGGAATCCGCAAGTGCGCACCGCCGAGCACCCGGACGGCCCGGCCTCCGCTCGACTGTTCACCCATGGGCCCTTGCCTTCAGAAGCGGATGAAACCCGCGCCGCTCCGCCGCATGTAGAGCAGCTTGGCAGTCCCCGAGGAGGAGCGCCGCCATGAAGGCCGTTGCCGTCTTCCCAAAGTCCCGAGAGGTGCGCGTCCTCGAGGATGCGCCCGAGCCGCGGCTGCGCTCACCCACGGAGGTGCGTGTCCGCACGCTGGAGGTGGGCGTGTGCGGCACGGACAAGGAGATCACCGCCTTCCGCTACGGCACGCCTCCCGACGGCGAGGACTTCCTCATCGTGGGCCACGAGGCCCTGGGCGAGGTGGTGGAGGTAGGCAAGGGCGTCCAGGGGCTCGAGCCGGGAGACCTGGTGGTGCCTCGGGTGCGGCGGCCGTGCCCGCATGAGCACTGCCCCGCGTGCCGTCACGGGTATCCGGACTTCTGCGTCACCGGGGACTACACGGAGCGCGGCATCCAGAAGGCGCACGGCTTCTGCGCGCAGTTCTTCGTGGAGGACGTGGCGTACCTGCACCGGGTGCCCTCGCAGCTGCGCGCCGTGGCGGTGCTCACCGAGCCGCTCACCGTCGCGGAGAAGGCGCTGCGCGAGGTGGAGCACCTGCGGGAGCGGCTGCCCTGGGAGGAGAAGCCGGGCCGGGCGGTGGTGCTGGGAGCGGGCCCCGTGGGGCTGCTCGGGGCCATGGTGCTGCTGCGGGCTGGGTATGCCACCACGGTGTACTCGCGCTCGCCCAAGCCGAACGAGAAGGCCGAGGCCGCAGAGTCCTTCGGTGCTCCTTATATATCCTCGAAGGAGGTGCCGGTGGAGGAGCTGGCCAAGCGCGTGGGCGCGGTGGACCTCGTGTACGAGGCAGCGGGGGCCTCCAAGGCGGCGTTCGACGTGCTGCGGGTGCTGGGGCCCAACGGCAGCTTCATCTTCACCGGGGTGCCCGGGCGGAAGGAGCCGCTGGAGCTGGACGGGGCGGCGCTGCTCAAGCAGCTCGTGCTGAAGAACCAGCTGGTGCTCGGCACGGTGAACGCGGCGGACGTGGACTTCGAGGCGGCGCTGGAGGACCTGGGGCGTTTCCAGGCTCGCTGGCCCGGCCGGGTGGAGCGGCTCGTCACCGCGCGCCATCCCCCCGAGGAGTTTCAGAAGGTGGTCTCAGGCAAGGTCGGCGGCATCAAGCACGTCATCACCTTCGGGTGAGGAGGAGCGTACCGTGGGAGGAGGACAGCACGAGCCCGGAGACAGCTTCGCCAGCGGGAGCCGGCCCAAGCCGAGCGAGGGACGAGACTGGCAGTCAGGCAGATCGGTGCCCATCGAGGACCATGGCGTCATCGGCGACCTGCGCACGGTGGCACTCATCGGGACGGACGGCACGATCGACTGGCTGTGCTTCCCGCACTTCGACAGCCCGAGCGTCTTCGCGGCGCTGCTGGATCCGGAGAAGGGCGGCCACTTCCGCATCGGCCCGGAGCCGGACGGGGTGGTGCGCAAGCAGTTCTACTGGCCGGACACGAACGTGCTGGTGACGCGCTTCTACACGCCAAACGGCGTGGCGGAGATCGTCGACTTCATGCCGCTGGGCCACCCAGGAGTGCACAGGCAGGAGCGCGAGGTGGTGCGGCGGGTGCGGGTGGTGCGTGGAACCATGGCGTTCCGCATGGAGTGCTTCCCGGCGTTCAACTACGGCCGGGATGAGCACACCACGAGGCTCATCCCAGGCGGGGTGAGCTTTGTCTCGAAGAGCCTGTGCCTGACGCTGTCCACGAAGGTGGAGTTGGGCAGGGATGCGCGGGGCGTGCGCAGCCGCTTCGAGCTGCATGCGGGCCAGTCCGCGGTGTTTGCCCTGCGCGAGGGCGCGCCGGAGACCTGCACGGACACGGTGCACAGCCACGAGTCCGCCGAGGCGCTCTTCCGGGAGACGGTGGACTACTGGCGCCACTGGCTGTCCAAGTGCACGTACACGGGGCGCTGGCGGGAGATGGTGCAGCGCTCGGCGCTGGCGCTGAAGCTGATGACGTTCGAGCCCACGGGAGCCATTGTCGCGGCGCCCACGTGCAGCCTGCCCGAGTCCCCGGGCGGCGTGCGCAACTGGGACTACCGCTACGTGTGGCTCCGGGACGCGGCCTTCACCGTCTACGCCTTCCTGCGCGTGGGCTTCAAGGAGGAGGCGGGCGCCTTCATGCGGTGGCTGGAGGCACGTTGCGCGGAGCTGCCCGAGGACGCGCCGCTGTCACTCATGTACTCCATCGACGGCAAGCGCGTGCCGCCCGAGGAAGAGCTCCACCACCTGAGCGGCTACGGCGGTGCCCAGCCGGTGCGCATCGGCAACGCGGCGGCGGATCAGCTCCAGCTGGACATCTACGGCGAGCTGATGGACTCGGTGTACCTCTACAACAAGTACGGCGCGCCCATCAGCTACGACTTCTGGAGGCACCTGCGGCGGCTGGTGGACTGGGTGTGCGACCACTGGAAGGAGCGGGACGAGGGCATCTGGGAGGTGCGCGGCGGGCGGCGGCACTTCGTGTACTCGAAGTTGATGTGCTGGGTGGCGGTGGACCGGGCCATCCGGCTGGCGGACAAGCGCAGCTTCCCGGCGGACCGGGCCCGGTGGCTCGCGGTGCGCGACGACATCTTCGAGGACATCATGCAGAAGGGCTGGAGCGAGTCGCGCCATGCCTTCATTCAGGCCTACGGCCACGAGGCGCTGGACGCGGCCAACCTGCTCATGCCGCTGGTCTTCTTCTTGTCGCCGGTGGACCCCCGGATGCTGGCCACGCTGGATGCCATGCATCGGCCGCCCGAGAAGGGCGGGTTGGTGTCGGATGGGCTGGTGTTCCGGTACGACGTGGACGCGACGCTGGACGGCATCGCCGGCCGCGAGGGCACCTTCAACCTCTGCAGCTTCTGGCTGGTGGAGGCGATGACCCGCGCGAGCGTGGCGCAGCCCCGCTTCCTGGAGGAGGCCCGGCTGACCTTCGAGCGCATGCTGGGCTACGCCAACCACGTGGGCCTGTACGCGGAGCAGACGGGCATGTCCGGCGAGGCGCTGGGCAACTTCCCCCAGGCGCTCACGCACCTGTCGCTGATCAGCGCCGCGTACAACCTGGACCGCACGTTGGGGCGCAGGGAGTGAGCGGTGCGCCAGTCCTCAGCGGGCCTGGAGCCTCGCGTGGATGAGCTGGCGGAGCTCGACCGGGTTGAACGGCTTCTCCAGCCGGGTGTTGGGGATGTGGCCGAGGAAATCGCGGGCCGCGGCCGTGAAGGCACCGCCCGTGACGAAGATGATCTCATCGGCCCGCTCGGGCATCCGCCGCTTCACCTCGGCGTGGAACTCCATGCCCGTCATCTCCGGCATCATCAAATCACAGAAGATGATGTCCCACGGCTCGCCTTGCTCCAGCCACGCCAGCGCCGCTTGTGGGCGGTTGAAGAGCAGCAGCTCGTGCTCCGAGCCCAGCGTGCGCCTCATCGCGTTGAGCACCAACTGCTCGTCATCCACCGCGAGGATGCGGGCACGGCTCGCGGCCTTGACCGGCTTCTTCTCCTCGCTCTGCGCCGTCCGCACCTGAGCCAGCGGGGGGAGCACCACGCGGAAGGTGGTGCCCCGGCCCACCTCGCTGTCGAACTGGAACTCTCCGCCCAGCCGGGTGACGATGCCGTGGCAGATGGACAGCCCCAGGCCCGTGCCCTCGCCCGGAGGCTTGGTGGTGAAGAAGGGCTCCAGTACGCGCGGGCGGAGGTCCTCGGGAATGCCTGCGCCCGTGTCCTGGACCTCGGCCACCACGTGGCCCCGCGAGTCCAGCCGGGTGATGACGCGGATCTCGTTCCGGTCCGCCGAGCCCTCGGGGATGGCGTGCGCCGCGTTGATGATCAGGTTGAGGAACACCTGCCCCAGCCGAGCCTCGTTGGCCCAGACCTCGGGCACGGGCTCATACAGCTTCACCAGCCGGGCGCGGTGGCGGATCTCGTTCCACGCCAGCGTCACCGCCGTGTCGATGGCCCGGCGCAGATCCACCGCCTCCAGGCGCGCATCGTCCGGCCGGGAGAACGTCTTCAGGTCCTTGACGATGAGCCGCACCCGCTCTGCGCCCTCACGGGCCTCGCGCAGCGCCCGGGGCAGCTCCACCGCTTCGGGAGGCACCTGGGCCGTGGCCGCCGCCTCCACCTCCTGGCGGGCGTAGTCCAGGTTGGCGATGACGTAGGCCAGGGGGTTGTTGATCTCATGCGCCACCCCGGCCGCCAGCGTGCCCACCGAGGCCATGCGGTCGGCCAGCGCCAGCCGCGAGCGCATCTCCTCGCGCTCGCTCATGTCCATCACCGTGCCGAGGATGCGCACGGGCGCCCCTGTCGAGCCGCGGAGGATGGCGCCGCGGTCGAGCACGCGCGCATAGGTGCCGTTGGCGCGCCGCAGGCGGTACTCGTCGGACCAGACGGACTTGCCGCCGTGGACGGCGCGGCGGAAGCCCTCGGTGACGCGCTCGCGGTCATCCGGGTGGACCAGGGAGGGCCACCACCCCGAGTCCTGACGCACGTCCTGCGGCGGGTAGCCGAGCAGCTCGCTCACGCGCTCGTTCCAGGTGACGCGGCCCGTGGCCAGATCCCAATCCCAGACGATGTCGTCGGTGGCGTGCTGGATGACGGAGAAGCGCTCGGAGCTCGTCTGCAGCTCCTCGATGAGCCGCGTCTGCACCAGGTTCATGCGCCGCAGCTCGAGCTGGCTGACCACCTGGCGGGCCAGGGCCTCCAGGCTGCGGAGCTGGGCGGGGCTGAGCTGGCGAGGCACCACATCCGCGACGCACACGGTGCCCAGCGTCGCGCCCTTGGGGGTGATGAGCGGCGCGCCCGCGTAGAAGCGGAGGTGCGGCTCGGAGGCGACCAGCGGGTGCTGGGCGAGCTGCGGATTCGCGAGCGTGTCCGTGACGACGTGCAGTCCGGGGTGGAGCACGGAGCGGCCGCAGAACGCCGTGTCCCGGGGCATCTGCACCCTGTCCTCCACGCCCGTACGCGACTTGAGCCACACGCGCTCCGCGTCCACCAGCGCGATGAGGGCGATGGGCGTGCCGCACAACTGCGCGGCCAACAGGGTGATGTCGTCGAACGAGGGCTCGGGCGCTGTGTCGAGCACCTCGTAGCTGCGCAGTGCCTCCAGCCGCTCCTTCTCATTCCGAGGGAGGGTGGGGGGCTCCAGGTACGGGCCAGGCGGGGGGGATTCCGGAGCAGCCACGGCCCATTTTATGACGGTTTCCAAGCCCTTAAAATCTAAGGAAAGCTTGATAGAAATGGAAGCAAGGGTCCCCCTGTTGGGAGGCGAGGATGGGTGGGTGAAGTGGGCTCGTATCGGTTCAGGTGATCCGGAGAGGCACCGCCGCTGATGTCTGCGTTCAAGCCAGCATTGTTCGAGTTCGCGGTCCGGGCCGATGCGGCCTGGGATCGCTGGAGCCGCCGGGTGCGCCGCCGGCTCGGGGTGGCGCAGCCGCTGCGCATTCTTCCTTACCGGGGCTATGGCACACCGGAGCGAGCGCTGATCCGGGGGCGCGTGCTGGAGGATCGGCATGTGAAGCCCTCGCACCTGCGGCGGACGCTGGTGGGCAGCGCGATCGCTTCGTACAAGCGCTACGCGACGCGGGAGATCGCCGGCGCGCACGTGGCGGTGCGCTGGGGCGGCAAGCGCTGGGAGGGCACCACGGACGAGGAGGGCTTCCTGGAGCTGTGGGTGCCTCCGCCCGAGAGCGTGGTGCCGGGTTGGAACCCGGTGGAGGTGGAGCTGCTGTCGCCGGAGCCCGAGGGCGTGGCCGCCGTGACCGCGCCCGTGCTGGTGGCGGGGGCGCGGGCTGCGTTCGGGGTGATCAGCGACATTGATGACACGGTGATCGCCACGGGGGTGACGAACCCGCTGAAGCGCGCGTGGGCGCTGTTCCTCACGGAGCACCGCACCCGGCTGCCCTTCGAGGGCGTGGATGCGTTCTACACGGCGCTGAGGGACGGGCCCGAGGGTGGGGCGGACAACCCGATCTTCTATGTCTCCAGCAGCCCGTGGAACCTGTACGAGCACCTGGATGAGTTCATGGCGCTGCACCGGATTCCCGCCGGGCCGCTGCTGCTGAGGGACTGGGGGCTGTCGCGCCACGGCTTCGCGCCGGGGGGCGGGCACAGCCACAAGCTGGACAAGATCCGTGGGGTGCTCGGGACGTTCGAGCGTCTGCCCTTCATCCTCATCGGGGACAGCGGGCAGGAGGACGCGGAGCACTACCGCACCATCGTCCGCGAGTTCCCCGGGCGCATCCGCTGCGTGTACATCCGCAACGTGCCCTCGCGCACAGGGCGGGCGCGGGAGCTGTCGCGCATCGAGGCGGACGTGCGCGCGGCGGGGAGCGAGCTGGTGGCGGTGGACGACACGGTGACGGCGGCGCGGCACGCGGCCGGCCGCGGGTGGATCCGCTGGGAGGAGGTGCCTCGGGTGGAGGCGCACCAGCGCGAGGATGCCGAGGCCCGCACCGTGGTAGATGGCCTGGGCCGCGAGGGAAGCTGAGCCCCGAGACGGGTTCTCAACATCTTCTCCACCACGAGGACGGCTTCCACCCAGGCTCTTTCTCGCTCACCTTTCGCAAGGCCCCCGAGGGCCCGAGGGGGCGGGATGAGCGGTTCCTGGACGTTCACGCGCCGCATCGGCGCGGCGCTCGTGGCCTCGTGGGGTGCGGCGCTCGCCATCCTCGTCGCCTCCTTGTTGGCGGTGCGGTCGGTGCATCTGGGCAACGAGAGCCTCCAGCGCGAGCTCATCCTCCAGGAACTGGAGGTGGATCGGCTGAGCAAGTCGTTCCACGCCAAGGTGCTCCATGGGCGCAGCTTCGCCCTCACGCGAGAGACGCTCTTCGAGGAGCAGATGGCGGCGGATCGCGAGGCCTTCCTGGCCACGGCCGAGCGGCTGCGGCCGCAGTTGCTGGAGAACCCGGGGGCCAGGCTGTTGGAGGTGCTCGTCCACGCCGAGCGCGAGCACGAGGAGGCGATGCAGCGCTGGCTGTGGGGACAGCCTCGTTCCTTGGGCCGGCGGGAGGCGGATGCGCTGCTGCGCGAGCAGTTGGGGCCAGTCCGGGCGGACGTGGAGGCGGCGCTCGAGAAGCTGGCGCGGTACAGCGACGTGAGGCTGGTGCAAAACTTCGAGCAGGAGCTCCTCGATGACAGGCGCGCGCTGCGGTTCATCCTCACCGCGGCGGTGCTGGGAATGCTGGGGATGATGACGTTGGCCTGGGTGCTCGTGCGCAAGGTGCGCCCGCTGCACCGGGAAGCGCAGGACTCCGAGCAGCGCTTCCGGCTGTTGGTGGAGGGGGTGCAGGACTACGCGCTGTACCTGGTGGATGCGCAGGGGCGGGTGGCCAGCTGGAACCCGGGTGCCGAGCGCATCAAGGGCTGGAAGGCGGAGGAGGTGCTGGGGCGTCCCACCTCCATCTTCTACACGCCGGAGGGGGTGGCCGCGGGGGAGCCCGTCCGGGAGCTGGCGCGCGCCGAGCGGGACGGGAGTCTGCGCACCGAGGGCTGGCGGGTGCGAAAGGATGGCACGCCCTTCTGGGCCGAGGTCATCTACAACACGCTGCGGGACGAGCGCGGGGCGCTCAAGGGCTACGCCAAGGTGCTCCGGGACGTGACCGAGCGCCGGCGCGCCATGCGCACCCAGCACCTCTTCGCGGAGGCGGGCCGTATCTTCAACCAGTTGCTGGATCCGGACCGGACGGCAGACGAGCTGATGCGGCTGATCGTCCCGGAGGTGGCGGATGGGTGCCTGCTCTTCATGGTGGAGCCAGGCCAGGGGTTGCGGCTGCGGGCGGTGGTGCACGCCTCCGCGGAGAAGGAGCAACTGCTCCGGGTGCTCATGGAGCGCCATCCTCCGCCCCCGGACGCCTCGTACGGCTCCAGCTGGGTGGTGCGTACGGGTCGCTCGGAGCGCATCGAGAAGATGGCGGACAAGGTGCTGGGCCGGGTGGCTCGGGATGACGAGCACCTGCGGACCCTGCGGCAGCTGGAGCTGACGTCGGTGCTCACCGTACCGCTCACGGTGGGCGAGCAGACCCTGGGGGCGCTGACGCTGTTGTCGAGTCGGCCCGAGCGCCTCTTCACCATGTCGGATCAGGTGTTCATGGAGGAGCTGGCGGGGCGGCTGGCGCTGGCGCTGGACAACGCGCGGCTCTTCCAGGAGGCGCAGCAGGCGCTGGAGCTGATTGGGATTGCCTCGCATGACTTGGGCAACCCGCTCAACGCGCTGCAGTTGCTGTTGGCGCGGCTGCGGCGCCTGGAGCCGGAGCGGGAGCCTCAGCGGGTGCGCGAGGGACTGGCGGCGGCGCTGCGGCACTCGCAGCGGCTGGGGCAGCTCTTGCACAACCTGTTGGATCTATCGCGGCTGTCCTCGGGGAAGCTGACGCTGGAGGTGTCGCGGGTGGAGCTGACGGGGATGGTGCGCGAGGTGGTGGAGCGCCATGCCGAGCAGGCGCACGAGGCCGGGTGCGAAGTCACCTTCGAGGCGGACGAGGCGATTGAGGGCTGGTGGGACCGGCTGCGGCTGGAGCGGGTGGTGACGAACTTGCTGTCCAACGCGCTGAAGTTCGGACGGGGCAAGCCCGTCGAGGTGCGCCTGGAGCAGGTGGATGGGCACGTGCGGCTCACGGTGCGGGACCATGGGCCCGGCATTCCGCTGGAGGCGCAGCGGCGCATCTTCGAGCGCTTCGAGCGGGAGAAGAGCACCTCGCGGCAAGCGGGCTTTGGGTTGGGGCTCTACATCGTCCGGCAGCTGGTGGAGGCGCACGGGGGCACCATCCGGGTGGAGAGCACGCCGGGGGAGGGGGCCGCCTTCACGGTGGAGCTGCCAAAGTCGCGCCATGTGGGCGAGGAGCCGGAACCTCGGAGCTCGCACGAGCCCCACTGACGCATCCAACTCTGAGAGGGCGTCTCAGGACTGGGGAGGCTCGAGCTTGCGGAGGAATGCAGCAAAGGCCGAGCACTTCTGCGCGACGGTGTCGAGGTCGCACTGCTCGGCGAGGTTGCGGCGGAGTTCCGCCGGGTCACGGCTTCCCGCGTGTTCTTTGCACCACTTCTCAAGGAGTTCCTTGGCCTCGCGCCGGGAGAGCTTCTCCGGAGGCTTAGGTAGAGACAGTGGCTTGCGCAGCACGGACTTGAGGGCGTCGGGGTCCGCGATGAGCCAGGTCTCGAACTCCTGGATGGCGACGGCGATAACTGCTTGCACAGGGACACCGTCAATCGTCTCTTCGAGCAGCTTTTGCCGCCCAGCGTCTCCGTCCGCGTCGACGAGGACGATGGCAAGGTCTGGCTGTTTGTGGGGATCTGGCCATAGGAGAAGCTGGCGCAAGGTCTCGCGACTGAGAAGCATGCTCCCCTTGGCGATTCGGCCTCGCGTGCGGAGAGGCTCCTCGAAGCACACGCTTGGCGTATCCATATTGCGAGCCTTCTCCATGCACCGGCGCACGAGCAGGTGCGCAGAGCCCAGCTCTTCTTCGCTGAGGGGCGAACCGGGGGCGGGCTGAAGGCGCTTGGCGCCCGCGAGTTCTCCTTGGCCTTCGGCGTAGACGACGACGCGGATCATGCTTAACGCCCTGGAACGCCGCCTAGACCACCGGAGAGCCAGATGCCGCCGAGCGACTCTCGGTACTCCTTATAAACCTGCTTCCAATGAGGGGTGTTCGTCTGGGCCTCGTTCACTTGAACAGACCCATTCTCGGCAGAACGGGTAAGGAAGCGGACCTCCTCGGGATGGACGTAATCAAGCAGCTCGGCGGAGTGAGTGGCCAGGATGACCTGAACGGGCTGCTTGCCAACCTCGCCTGTCGTCAGTTTGCGGAGGAACTGGATGAGTTCATCCAGCAGGTAGGGGTGTAGGGCGCGCTCGGGCTCTTCAATGGTGATGAGATCCAGGGGGGGGCGCTGGTACTGGAGCACGAGGAACGCGAACACAAGCATCGTGCCATCGGAGACTTGGTCGGGGGCGAACCAGAGGTCCGAGTTCCAACGATCCTGGAAGCGCAGACGGTGCCTTCCGTTACCAGTAGGGGCGAGGTCCACATCACTGAACATCGGGACCAGCCGGCACAACTCAGTAGCAATGGTGGTTTGCTGTTGCCGAGACAACGTCGAGAAGACGTTGGTCAGGTTGTCCCCTGTGAGGCTCAACTGCGTTGCAAAAGCCAGCAAGTTCTCAGTGCGGAGGTGCGCCAAGTTGAGATGGAGGTGCTGGACCGTGTGCTGCCTGGGTGGCAGGGGTCGATTGGGAGAGGTCTGATAAGGGGTTCTGATGCCGGTACCGTCGGTATATCGGTAGTCGACATGCATGTGGGCGAAGCTGTCCTGACGCCAGATATTCTCAAGGGACGCAACAGGCCACGCCAAACCCTGTAGCACCGATGTCTTGCCGGATGAATTAGGGCCTACCAGCACGGTAAGAGGCTCAAGCTTCAGCTCCACGTCCCGTAGGCAGCGGAAGTTTTGGAAGTGGACCGACTCAATCACAGGTCCACCTTATCAGCCCCTGACCCGGACGCCTGCTTTCAGGCGTGGAGCGTGGGCTCCACGGGCAGGGGCTGGGTGCGCAGAGGCGAGTCGGCGGGGACCTTCTCCATTTCCTCCATCCGCTCGAACTCCTCGGCGTCATGGGCGCAGAAGATGGAGACCTCGGCGCTGTGCTGGCGAGCCAGCTCGCGCAGCCGCTGCTGGTTGGAGTGCCGCAGGCGCGCGTTCTTCTGCATGAGCGTCTGGTAGAAGCGCAGCCCCGGCGGGCAGCGCCGCCGCGTCGGGTCCATCTCCCCGTGGAAGAAGTACGCGTCCCCGGCGTGCAGCAGCCAGCGGCCGTTCGTCTGGATTGCGATGCCTGTGTGCCCCAGCGTGTGGCCCAGGAGCGGCACGAAGAGCAGCTCTGGAGGCAGGCCCGACAGCTCACGCACACACTCGAAGCCGAACCAGCGCTCACCGCCCCGGGGCGTGGGGTACGTTACCCAGTTCGTCTCGTGCATCCACTGGCGGGGGCGGAAGCGCCGCCGGTCCAGCGGCGTCTGCTGTGCCACCGCGCCCTGGTACTCCGCGTCGAGCAGGTGCACCCGCGCGCCGGGGAAGTCATCCAGCCCGCCTGCATGGTCGAAGTCCAGGTGCGTCAGGAGGATGTCGCTCACATCCGAGGCCTTGAAGCCCAGCCTCTCAATCTGCCGGATGGCCGTCATCTCCTCGTGCAGCTGGGGGCGGCACAGCACATCGAGGAAGAGCCGGCTGAGGCGGGGCCGCGGGTCTCGCACGTCGTTCAGCCCGAAGCCCGTGTCCACCAGGACGAGGTTGCGGTCCATCTCCAGCAGCAGACAGTGGCACACCAGCGCCGCGGGGCCTGTGACACCCGGCCTTCCATCCATCAGCCGCCTGCCGGGCGGACACATCGTCGTGCAGTTGAGGTGGTGAATGCGCAGCGCCATGTCTCGGCTCCAGGGCTCAGGGCCTGTGGCGGCCCGGTCCGGAGCAAAGGTGCGCCGTGGCCTGCAGACGTGGAATCCGTGGGAGGG
Source organism: Hyalangium minutum (assembly GCF_000737315.1). GTDB lineage: Bacteria > Myxococcota > Myxococcia > Myxococcales > Myxococcaceae > Hyalangium > Hyalangium minutum. The sequence continues at coordinate 712,331 of NZ_JMCB01000006.1, read as the reverse complement.
CGAGCATCCCTGGGCCCGGCTGCCTGAAGGGTGGAGGGCGGCCGTCCATCTCTGGACTGGCGCTCACCCATGCCTCCGCCCTAAAGAAGAGACCCCATGGACCCCCAGATGATCATGGAGCGGGTGATGTTACTCATCCCGCTCGTGTTGTCGCTCACAGTGCATGAGTTCGCCCACGCGTGGAGTGCGTGGAGGTTGGGCGACGACACCGCGGCCATGCAGGGGCGGCTCACGCTCAACCCGGTGGTGCACATCGACCCCATTGGGACGTTGCTGCTGCCGCTGCTGGGGATTCCCTTCGGCTGGGCCAAGCCGGTGCCCGTCAACCCGGCGCGGTTCCGCCGCGAGGTGAACATGAGCACGGGGATGATGATCACCGCCCTGGCGGGACCTTTGTCCAACCTGCTGCTGGCCATTGCGAGTGCGGTGTCCTACGGGCTCACGCTGCGCTGGGCGCCGCAGACGCTGGAGGCCAACCCGGGCCTGCAGCAGTTCCTCTTCACCGCGATGGTGATGAATGTGGGCCTGGCCGTCTTCAACATGCTGCCCATCCCTCCGCTGGATGGCAGCCGCGTGGTGGAGAAGCTCATGCCTTACCGCATGAGAGGCTTCTGGGAGCAGGTGGTGCAGTTCAGCCCCTTCCTGCTCATCGCCTTCATCGTCCTGGGCCGCCGGTTCCTCGTGGGCCCCATCGGCTACATCCAGTCGCTGCTGGGCGACCTCATCATGGGGATCGGGCTGAGCTGAGAGCGGGTGTTCCCTGCCGCGCGGACAGACGAGGTAGACCCCGCCCGGGCCTGAGGACTACCTTCTCCAGGAAGGAGTCCTGTCATGCGCCCGTTGGATGCGCTCGAGGCCAGCCTGATGGCCCCTCGGCGTTTCACGCTCGACGAGTACCACCAGCTGCTCCATGTCGGAGTGCTCAAGGAGGATGAGCACGTGGAGCTGTTGGAGGGGCTCATTGTCGACATGACACCGCAGGGCAGGCCGCACGCGTTGGTGATTTCACGGCTCAACCGCTTCTTCTCCCGGGCGCTCGGGGAGGCGTACAGCGTGCGCCCGCAGCTCCCGCTGTCCTTGAGCCCGGACAGCGAGCCGGAGCCGGACTTGGCGGTCGTCACCCGGGAGGAAGAGGAACATGCCGAGGATCACCCCCGCACCGCGCTCCTCGTGGTGGAGGTGTCCGGGGACTCACTTCGCGTGGATCGGCTGATCAAGGGCCGGGTGTACGCGCGGGCCGGCATCCCTGAGTACTGGGTGGTGGACGTGAACAGCAGGACGATCGAGGTCTACACCGCGCCGGGAGCTGGCGAGGGCCGCTATCTCTCCTCGCGTACGTTGAGTGGGGACGAGACGTTGGCCCCGTCCGTATTGCCGGGGCTGGTCCTGCACATCGCGGAGCTGTTCGCCTGAGGCACTGCGGAGCGGAAGGGCCGCTCAGTCCGGGAAGAACAGCGGCTCGCGCTTGCGCACGAAGTCCGAGATCTGCGAGGCCACCTCGGGCGGCAGTTCCTGGAACTGCACGCCCAGGCCCGGCATCAGCTCCGGCATGTGGTCGTTCGGCTCGCGCATCCAGCGCACCACGCCGCTGGCCTTCAGCGGGCGGCCTCCAGGCAGCGTGAAGTCCAGGTCCACCGACGTGCCGCGCGGCACCGTCTCCACCGTGGCGACGAAGACGCCGCCCTCGCTGATGTCCGTGGAGAAGCCGGTGAAGAAGTTCGAGTCGCTGCCCAGGCTGATGTTCGCCTGCAGCTTCACGCGGCCGTGGCTTCGCGGCGTGATGCCAGGAGGCGCGGCCCGGGTGCTCGGGGAGGGAGCCAGGGCTCCACGGGTGGCAGTCTGAGACCGCGCGGCCTCGGTGCGCGTCCGCTGGGCCTCGCGGTTCCGAGCGGCTTCCTGCTCGCGGCGGGCGCGAGCGGCGGCCTCCACCACTTCCTTGAGCTTGGCCTCCGCCTCGGACAGCTCCTTCGTCAGGGCGCTCGTCTGCTGCTGGAAGGCGTGCAGGGCGATCTGCATGTCCTGCGTGGCCTGGCGGCGGGCCTCCAGGGCCTGCTGGCGGGCGGTCAGCGCCTTTTCCCGTGCGGACTCCACGGCCAGCTCCGGGATGGCGGCCGCCTGCAGCCGGGCACCGATCTCCGGAATGGTGAGGTCCCCTGAGTGCTCGGACTCGAGCCGCGTCAGCTCGGAGCGCACCTGGGTCAGGCGCGAAGCCAGCGTGTCCGCTTCATGGGTGGCGCGGTGGATCTGATCCGTGAGGCGCGACTCCAGGGAGTTCAGCTCGGACTCTTCACGTGCGAGCTCGGATTCGCGGGCCATGGCGGGACGGTTGTGGGCGTTGGACGGCATCTCGGCGGACTCCAGACGAGGTGCCACTCTACCGCCCCTCAGGCCGGGCCACGAGTCCCCTGAAGTCCTACCCACCCCCTCCCGGGCAGGCAGGCGGGCACCCCCTCCCTGGGGAGGAGGCTCCCACCGGCTGCCGGGCTGGGAGTCAATCCGTGCCCTTGATGCAGGCCACGGGCTTGAGGCGGCGCTCCACCCGGGCCAGCCCGGCCATCTCCACCGTCTCCAGCACGTCGTCGAGGTTCTTGTAGCAGGGCCCCGACTCGTCCAGAGGCGTGTTGCGGGTGTTCAGGAGGATGCCTGCCTCGGCCATGCGCTGGTCCGTCTCCGCCTGCTGGAGCACGCGCCGGGCCTCGCCACGAGACAGCCGCCGGCCCGAGCCATGGTTCACGGAGTAGATGGACTTGGCCGCGCCCTCCTCGGCGAAGAGGATGGCACTGCCGGTCTCCATGGAGCCAGGGATGAGGATGGGGTGGCCGGTGTTCTCCCAGGCCGTCTTCTTGAGGGCGGGGTGGCCCTTGGGGAAGGCGCGGGTGGCGCCCTTGCGGGCCACGAACTTGCCGGCCTCCTTCTGGATGAGGTTGTGGGAGATCTCGTAGTAGATGTCGGCGGTGCCGCCGAACACCTCCTCGAGCGCGGCGCACACGGCCTCGCCGATGATGAGGCGGTTGGCCACGGCGAAGTTGGCGGCCATGTTGTGGAGGTTCCAGTACTCGCGGCCCAGCTTGGACTCGGCGTCCAGCCAGATGAAGTCCTCGCTGCGGCTCTTGAGGCCGAGGGCCTGAGCGCCCTCCACGAAGAAATGCTTGGCGATGTTCCAGCCGAAGCCGCGGCTGCCGGTGTGGAGCATCACCCAGACGCGGCCGTCCTGGTCCACCTGCATCTCGGTGAAGTGGTTGCCGCCGCCGAGGCTGCCGAGCTGGTCGCGCTTGTCGTAGGCACGCTCGGGGATGTCCACGCGGTCATCCTCCACGGGGATGAAGTCGCGCTCGGTGGTGGAGGCGTTGCGGCCCAGGGCCTTGGCGCCGTGGCGGACGACTTCGGCGAAGGTGCGAGCGGAGACAGAGCGCTGCTTCTGGACGCGGCTGGCGCCGACGCCCACGGCGATGCGCTGAACCACCTCGTCAATCCACCGGCGCCGCTTCTCCTTGTCGGCGACGTCCTCGGCGGTGAGGGTGGTCTTCAGCTGCACCATGCCGCAGCCGATGTCATAGCCAGCAGCGGTGGGCAGGAGGATGCCGTCGGTCTCCACGACGGTGCCGATGGGGACGCCGTAGCCCACGTGACAGTCAGGCGTCACGGCGACACGGGTGACGCCGGGGAAGGAAGCGGCGTTGACGACCTGATCGAAGACGCCCTCCTCCAGGCCAGCGAGTTCGCCGCCGTCGCCGTAGAGGAGCTTGTCGGACAGGAACAGGTCGGCGTCGACCCGCATCGTCTTGGTCTTGGGAAGGACGTAGTGGCCCTCCGCGACCTTCTCCAACCGTTGAATCCAGCCCATGGCACAGCCCTCCCTAGGGAGCTTCAACACGCGGCAGCGACGGCACCCTTCGGATGAAGCTGACGGTAGGAGAAAAGAGGGCCCTGGGCGAGGAGAAGGGCAGGCTGCCCGTCGAGCGAAGTTCCACCGGAGCACATCTGGATCAGCGTGGAGGGAATGAGGGCTTGCAGCGGTGGCGAAGCATTCCCATTCATCTCCCCACAGCATCAGGGGGTAGGGCGATGGTGACTCTGGGCAGTTTGCTGGTGACGATGGCGTTGCATGCGGCTCCTCCTTCGGTTCCGACGGCGAGCCAGGCGTTCAATCCTTCGGTGTGTGCGAAGAAGCGGGTGGATCCGTGTGGATGCCATCACGTGTATGGCATCCGGCACTGCCACCCGAACCGAAAGAGCGACCACTGTGAGGCGCCGGTAAAGGCGGAGGCGCCCGAGAAGAAGGAGAACGAGCCCATCTCGCTGTAGGAGACAGGCTCGCGGTTGTGTCCCGGTGGGCTGCCGATCGGACAGCCGCTGGGACGCTCCCTGCCCGGCGACTGGGTAGGCGTGCGGAGAAACACAGGAAACAAGCGGTGATCCGCCTTCGAGTGACACAGGTCGCTCAGGCACGGGTTCACGGTGCGGGTGACACGGGTCGCGGGTCCCTCGTCTCGGCGCGGGTCCCCCCGTCAGCGGACGGGTCCTCCCGCGCCGGCCGTCCCGCTCTCTCCATGTCCTCAGTCATGGATTCGCGAGGGGCTCCATTGGGAGCCCAGACTGCGCAGTACGGCTCTTGTCCCCTCAATGCACCGCGGCCGAGGCGGCACCTTCAGCCGCGGGGGCCACCGTCATCTCGGCCGGAAGGTCCTGCATCATCGGGGGCAGCTTTTCCAACTCCTCCACCAGGTGCAGCTCGAGGGGCGTGTGAGAACGGATCACGGCCCAGCCATCCATCGGCGAGCTGCGGAATGCGATGGTGCTCGGCGACAGACGCCTCACCTCCAGCCGCGGCACGTCGCCCTGCGAGGGCCCTGACGCCACGGCCGGAGACGCCAGCTGAGCCAGGGACGCTTCACGCACGGCCCCGGTCAGCGCTGCAGCAGGGAGCGGTGGAGGCGTCACGGTGCGGGCAGCCTGAGCCTGCGAGCGGGCCGTGTCCACGGGATGGAGGACCGGAGGCGGACCACTGGGCATCGCCTGCCGAGGCGCAGGCGGAGGCGCCTTGGCCCGAGGCGGTAGCGGCCGGTAGCCAGGAGGAGCCACTCGGGATGGGGGTGGAGGCTGTGCCGCCACAGCAGCACTGGCCATATCAGGGCGCACTCCCGGTGGTGGCAGTATCATCGGAGGCCCGATGTGCTGCGCGGACGGCAGTGCCCGATGAATCGGCGGCAGCGCCGGTGTCCTCAACCGGTCCTCCACAACAGACTCCAATGGCGGCAGCAGCGGCAGCTCGCCAGACACCACCGACGAGATCAGCGCGTCAGGGTTCGACTCCAGCTGAGCAATCTCCAACTGAAGCAGCGGATCCTTCGGATCCAGCTCCAGCGCGGCCTTCAGCGCTCCTCGGGCTCGGGACGCACTCCCGAGCTCGAGCAGCAACCCCGCCGCGGTCCGGTACGAAGTGATCGCCTGCTGCCGCTCGCCCGTGCGCCGGCAGGCCTCCGCGTGCCGCACATGCAGGTTGGGATCCCGAGGCGCGAGACGCAGAATCCGCTGATACGTGGCTGCGCACTCCGCGAACTTCCCGCGCACGAACTGTTGGTGCGCCGTCTCTTTCAGCTCCCTCAGCCCCATGAAGCCGTGTCCCCCAGCGCTCCCCCGTGGATGCGCGCCTCTCGGCTGTAAGCATTCGATGTGCCGGTGAGTCAGCAAGCCGGGAAGGTTGAGTGGTGAGCGAAGCAGCGCGTGGAAGACCGTGATGGCTCCAGGGGTGGGAGCATTCCCCCCTGTAGAAGCAGCCAAAACCGCGCTGTAACAAGGAAAGAGCAACCGGCTGATGCGGCGCGACATACGTCGCCTCCAAAACTGCTTGTGGCCGCGAAGTCTCCAGTGGTGTCACAGGGCCGAGGAAGAGGTGCTCTCGATTCGCGCGAGCAGCACCAAGGAACTGGAGCTCAAGGCCAGAGAGACCAAGCTCCTCGTGTGGACGGTGGGGAGAAGCGCAAGGCGTACCGCATCGTCGTTCAGGAGCTCACGCCAGGGGCTGGGAGCCCTCGGTGATCGACTCATCCTTGGGCCTGCGGTAGTTCGGCAGCGGCGGCACGCGCGGCAGGTACACGGTGAAGCACGCTCCCTGGCCCGGCTGGCTCACCACCTCGATGCGGCCACCATGTGCGCTGATGATGCCGTGGGCCACCGCCAGCCCCAGCCCCGTGCCCTCTCCTGGAGGCTTGGTGGTGAAGAAGGGCTGGAACAGGTTGCGCAGCGTCTCGGGAGTCATGCCCGTGCCCGTGTCGCGGATCTCCACCCGCGCCCCATCCACCTCACGATGGGTGGACAGGCGCACCTTGCCTCCAGCGGCCGTGGCGTGTCCGGCGTTGGCCAGCAGGTTCACCACCACCTGGACGATCTGCCGCGGCCGGCCCATCTGCAGGCCTGGATTTCCCAGCTCCACCTCCACCTGACAGTGGCTGAGCTCGCCCTGCGCGAGCCGCAGCGCTGTTTGGGCCTCGGCGTTCAGGTCATATTCCGCGTAGGCCTCGGGATCGCCCCTCGCGAAGCGGCGCAGGTCCGCGACGATGGCGTTCACCCGCTTGATGCCCTCCAGCGTCGCCGGCAAGACCTCTTCCATGTATTCCCGCAGAGGCTCGGGCAACGAGGGCTGCCGCCCCAGCTCCTTATAGAGGGAGTGGATGTTGCTGGTGACGAAGCTCATCGGATTGTTGATCTCATGCGCCACGCCCGCCGCCATCACTCCCAGGCTGGAGAGCTTCTCCTGGGCGATGGCGCGCTGGTGGGCCTGCTGCAGTTGCTCGTGGGCCTTCTCGAGCTGACCCCGCTGCTCCACCACCTGCCGCACCATCTGGTTCATCAGCGAGGCACGCTTCTCGGTGATCAGATAGCCAAAGGCACCCAGCAGGCCAAAGGCCAGCACCCCCTCTCGCGAGGCCCCATCCCACAGCGAGAAGGAGAGCACGATGAGCAGGTACACGGCCAAGCGAGGACGGGACCGCGGACCCAACCCGTAGAACCACAGCATATTGTAGAGCAAGAAGGTCCAGACCAGCGGTGACCACTCCGTGGAGTGGCCGAGCACGCAGAAGCCGGCCGCGTTGGCCAGCATGCGGGGCCACTCCGCCTCTCCCCGCCCGTACCGTTGTGCGTACAAGTCGATGAGCCAGAGGTTCACTAGCAGCAGCACCCCGGTCACGGAGACCACCACGGTGAACACGGGCCAGTCGCCCCAGTACCATGCGAGCAGGGCGAGCGTGGTGGCGATGGGCCCCTTGCGCGCGGTGGCCTGGAGTCCCTGGTGGACCCACTCCGGGTCCGCATCCGAGGGAGGCTGCTTCGGGGGAGCGCTCATGACAGTCCCGGGAAGGCGGCACGTCCGCCAGCCGCGGACCCGCTCGATGGAGGCATGGTCCCAATCTACCGGATTGAGCACAGCCCCTGCTGACAGGCTGGACTCACGCAGAGTGGAAAGAGTCGCCTTGCACGGCTGGGGAATGGTGAGTGGCGCGGCTCGTTCCCTTACTATCCGCCCGGCTCGAACCCTCAGGAACACTCGTGACCCGACTGTTGCCGCTGTGCTGCGTCTTCCTCTTCACGGGAGTGGTGCTCTCCGCTGGCGCTCAGACGCCGCCCGCTACCCGGCATGACCCCCAGCCTCCTCCCGAGAAGGATCCGGCCCGCGAGGCGGCCAAGGCCACCCAGGTGGATGCAGGCGCGCCTCCGCCCCCGAGCACTCCGGACGCGGGCTCTACGGACTGGAACGTCAACGCGCCGAACGTCCTCTCCACCGAGGCGCCCATCGACGTCACCGAGGGCACGTGGATGAGCGTGGACGTGAGCCCGCGCGGAGACGAGCTCGTCTTCGACTTGCTGGGAGACATCTACACGCTGCCCATCAGCGGCGGCGAGGCCAAGGCGCTCACCCACGGCGTCGCCTGGGACATGCAGCCGCGCTACAGCCCGGATGGGAAGTCCATCGCCTTCACGAGCGACCGCGGCGGCGGCGACAACCTCTGGGTGATGAAGCGGGACGGCTCGGAGCCGCAGCCGGTGACGCAGGAGAAGTTCCGGCTCCTCAACAGCCCCGCCTGGTCCCCGGACAGTCAGTATCTGGTGGGGCGCAAGCACTTCACCTCGAAGCGCTCGCTGGGCGCGGGAGAGCTCTGGCTCTACCACCGCTCGGGTGGTGACGGCGTCCAGCTCACCGAGCGCCCCACCGAACAGAAGGACGTGGGCGAGCCCGCGTTCTCCCCGGATGGCCGCTACATCTACTTCAGCCAGGACGTCACCCCGGGCCGGGTGTTCGAGTACAACAAGGACCCGAACGGGGAGATCTACGCCATCCAGCGGCTGGATCTGGTGACGCATGACATCGACCCGTTCATCAGCGGACCGGGCGGCTCGGTGCGGCCCACGCCGTCTCCGGACGGGAAGCAGCTGGCGTTCATCCGGCGCGTGCGAGGCAAGACGGCGCTCTACGTGGCGGATGTGGCCTCGGGCGTCGAGCGGCCGCTGTTCGACGGGCTCGATCGCGACATGCAGGAGACGTGGGCCATCCACGGCGTGTACCCGACGATGGCCTGGACGCCGGACAACAAGTCCCTGGTCTTCTGGGCTGGCGGCAAGCTCAACCGCATCGAGGTGGCCACCAAGCGCGTGACGCCCATTCCCTTCCACGTGAAGGACACGCGCACCCTCGCCGAAGCCCTGCGGTTCCCTCAGAGCGTGGCCCCGGATCAGTTCCCAGTGAAGATGCTGCGCTGGGTGCAGGTGTCGCCCCAGGGTGATCGCGTGGTGTACCAAGCGCTCGGGCAGCTCTACGTGCGAGAGCTCCCCAACGGCCAGTCGCGCCGGTTGACGAAGCAGACGGACCACTTCGAGATGTATCCGGCGTTCTCGCGAGACGGGCGCTCCATCGTCTACACGACGTGGGACGACGAGAAGCTCGGGAGCATCCGCGTGGTGCCCGCCGTGGGAGGCGAGGGCCAGGTGGTGCTCGCGCAGCCGGGCTTCTATCGAGAGCCAGTGTTCTCGCCGGATGGGCGCTTCATCGTCTACCGCTCGGGCGGAAGCGGGCTGCTGCTGCCGGGTGAGTGGAGCCGCGAGCAGGGGCTGTATGTCATGGCCCGCAGCGGGGGCAAGGCGCGGCGGCTGGTGAAGGACGGCGAGCAGCCCCACTTCGGAGCGGTCTCGGACCGGGTGTTCTACCTGTCGGTCGAGGGCGGCGAGAAGGAGGACAAGCGCGAGCTGCGCAGCATCAGCCTGGATGGGGGCTCGTCGCGCACGCACCTCACGAGCTCGGAGGTGGCGGGCTTCCAGGTGTCTCCGGACGAGAAGTGGGTGGCGTTCCGGGAGAGCTTCAACGCCTACGTGATGCCGCTGCCTCGGGGTGGGAAGTCGGTGGCGGTCAGCAAGGACAGCAAGGCGCTGCCCGTGGCGAGGGTGTCCAAGGACGCGGGCGAGTACCTGCATTGGTCCGGCGACTCGAAGCAGCTGCACTGGTCGCTGGGGCCCGAGCTGTTCACGCGCGCGCTGCGCGAGTCCTTCCGCTTCGTGGAGGGTGCGCCGGAGAAGCTGCCCGAGGTGCAGGAGAAGGGCCTGAACATCGGCTTCGACATGAAGACAGACGTGCCGGCGGGAGCGGTGGCGCTGGTGGGCGGGCGCGTCATCACCATGCGTGGGGACGAAGTGATCGAAGACGGCGTGGTGGTGGTGCGCGGCAACCACATCGTGGCGGTGGGCAAGCTGGGCGAGGTGAAGGTGCCCGAGGGCGCGAAGGTCATCGACGTGCGCGGGAAGACGCTGATGCCGGGGCTGGTGGATGTGCACTGGCACGGGGCGATGGGGGCGGACGGCATCCTCCCGGAGCAGAGCTGGGTGAACTACGCGTCGCTGGGGTTCGGGGTGACGACGCTGCACGACCCTTCGAACGCGACGGGGGAGATCTTCGCGGCGAGCGAGCTGGCGAAGGCGGGGCGTGTCGTGGCGCCGCGCATCTTCTCCACGGGGACCATCCTCTATGGAGCGCAGGGGGTGGGGTACAAGACGCCCATCGAGACGCTGGACGATGCGCGCTCGCACCTGCGGCGGATGAAGGCGGTGGGGGCGTTCAGCGTGAAGAGCTACAACCAGCCGCGGCGGGATCAGCGGCAGAAGGTGCTCCAGGCGGCGCGCGAGCTGCAGATGATGGTGGTGCCGGAGGGTGGCTCGCTCATTCACCACAACCTGGCGATGATGGTGGATGGGCACACGGGCGTGGAGCACGCGCTGCCGGTGGCGCGCATCTACGAGGACGTGAAGCAGCTCTGGAGCAAGAGCAAGACGGGCTACACGCCGACGCTGATCGTCGCCTACGGCGGACTGTGGGGCGAGGAGTACTGGTACCAGAAGACGAACGTGTGGGAGGACGCGCGGCTGAACGCGTTCGTGCCTCGGCGGGTGATTGACTCGCGGAGCCGCCGGCGGACGATGGCGCCGGCGGACGAGTTCAACCACTTCAACGCGGCGCGGGCGGCGCGGGAGCTGAACGACGCGGGGGTGAGCGTGCAGCTCGGGGCGCACGGGCAGCGCGAGGGCCTGGGCGTGCACTGGGAGCTGTGGATGTTCGGCCAGGGCGGGATGAAGCCGCTGCAGGCGCTGCGGGCGGGGACGCTGGCGGGGGCGCAGTACCTGGGACTGGACCGGAGCATTGGCTCGCTGGAGCAGGGGAAGCTGGCGGACCTGATCGTCCTGGACAAGAACCCGTTGGAGGACCTGCGGAACTCGGCGTCGGTGCGTTACACGATGGTGAACGGGCGGCTGTTCGACGCGGCGACGATGAACGAGGTGGGCAACTCGCCTCGGCCGCGCGCGAAGTTCTTCTTCGAGCGAGAGGGCGGCGAGACCTGGGCGCCGGGTCTGACGCTGACGACGGAGCAGGACTGAGCGGGAGCTGCGGGCTGCCGCTCACCGCAGGGGCAGCTCGCGGAAGGAGAGGCAGTGGGGGGCATGGCGCTCCACTGCCTCCTTGAAGCGCTCGGTGCCGATGAGGACGGTGGGGAAGTTGGCCAACCGGAACAGGTCCAGGTGTTGGGGGAGTGAGGCGCCGTCCAAAATAGGGTGCTCGGGCCGGCTGAAGTCGTACCGTCGGCACTTGGAGCAGGGGTCAGCCTTGCCCAGTGGGATGCAGTCGGGGTGGAGCAAACCGTGGGGCTCGATCTGGAGTTCGAGGAACTCGGGTCCGACGCGTCTGCGGAAGCGCAGCCGGGTGGCGCAACCCAGCAAGCCCCGCAGGTTCTCGGATTGGAGAAGTTCCAGAGCCTCACGACGCACCAGCATGTGAAACTCGGATCGCAGCAGGACGATGGGCCCAAGCTCTCCCGTGATGGTGCCTATCGAGGGTCCAAAGGTGGTTCCAGGATCCAGGGGCATCCCCTTGGGGATGAGGGGACGCAGCGTCGAGCGCAGACGCTCGAACTCCGAGAAGTCTTCTTCAAGCCGAGCCTTCTCGAGCTTCGGACGCTCGGGGTGGTTGGAGAGATCCACGCAGGGAAAGGCGATGGCAGGAGTGTTCCAGATGGCATCGCATTGGGGACAGTGAATTCCAGGCAACCCCCACTTGTGGGCTGCGGCGAACCAGCCCCTCCAAGGTGATGACTCATCGTGGCCAAGCTCATAGAAGCGGGACATGAGGTCAGTACTCGATCGGCGGTGGCAGCAAGTAAGGAGGCTTGTCGTGGTAGGGGATGACAAAGCCTACGAGCTTGAAGCGTTTCATCAGTTCCCAGGAATGCTCGTACATCTGCTGTTTGGTAGCACCGGGTTTTGCGTCCTGGAAATCACGCCACGCCTGATTCCAAGCACCACCGCGCGCGCCAAGGTGAATGCGGCGGTGTGTCGGTAGGTCCAGCGATATCGTTTCCTGATGGGTGTTGATGCCTTGGCGCTCGAACCAGGTTTTGAGGCGAGGTTCCTGAGGGAAGATGTGGTGCTTCTCGTGGGGTTCCTGGGCAATCCTGAGCGCCTCTTCGAGCATCTTCCGCTGGCTCGGCAGCAGTGGCGTGTGGTGATTCCACGGGATGATGAAGACAGGCCTGTCCCACGGGAAGGGGATGAGAAGGCCCGCCCAGTAGCGCTGGGCCGTGGCAGTGGGCGGGCGGAGGGGGCCCACTCCGCGCGTGGGGACGACGCGGCCCGCTTCGGTGTCCTCTTGGAGGAAGAGGGTACAGGCTGGCTGATTGCATTGGAGCGAGAAGCACGCGTCCTCGCTAGAGGACTCGCATGGCTGGAAGCCCTCGACGACAGCAGCCTGTTCTTTTGCAGAAGGGACTGAGGCGGCAGCCGAGTCTCCACAAGCCCAAGCGTTCGCGTCATCAGCCCGCGGGGCGGGTGGCGCCGAGGCGCATGAGGCCAGAAGCACGCAGAGCAGCAACTACGGTTTGGAGCGCAGGCTCATGCGCTCAAACTCTAGGTGAGGAGGCCGGCGAGCTTGAAACGCTGGCTGCGGGTTTCTTTCAATCTTCTTCGAGCGCGAGGGTGGCGAGACGTGGGCGCTGGGGCTGACGCTCACGACGGAGCAGGACTGAGAGAGAGCCGCGGGCCGCCGCTCATCGCAGGGGCAGCTCGCGGAAGGAGAGGCAGCGGGGTGCATGGCGCTCCACTGCCTCCTTGAAGCGCTCGGTGCCGATAAGGACGGTGGGGAAGTTGGCCAACCGGAACAGGTCCAGCTGCTGGGAGAGTGAGGCGGCGTCGAGGATGGGTTCCGCAGGGAGGCTGAAGCCATCGCGGCCGCACTTCGGACAAGGGGGCGGCCTGCCCTGTGGAAGACAATCGGGGTGAAGCAGGCCGTGAGGCTCGATCTGCAGCTCAAGCCACTCGGGCGGGTTCTTGTGACGGAAGCGCAGCTCTGTCCGGCAGCCCAGGATTCCGCCGAGGCCTTCACCTTGGAGCGCCTCCAAGATCTCGCGGCTCGCCAGCATGTTGAATTCCGACTTCAAAAGGACAAGGGGGGCGAGCTGCCCTGTGACACGTCCGACCAGCGGTCCGAAAGCGGTCCCGGGTTCCAGAATGAATCCGTCAGGCACCCAAGGACGGAGGATTGAGCGAAGACGCTCAAACTCCATGAAGTTCTCCTCCAGCCGGGCTTTCTCAAATTTCCCACGCTCGGGATGATCAGAGAGATCGACAGCTGGATAAGCAAGTCCGGAGCCTGCCCAGATTGCATCACACTGCGGGCAGTGAACTCCTGGCAGCTTCCATTTGTGTGCCGCAGTGAACCAGCCCTTCCACGGAGAGGACTCATCGTGGTCGAGCTCATAGAAGCGGGGCATGGGGTCAGTACTCAATGGGCGGCGGCAGCAAGTAGGGAGGCTTGTCGTAGTAGGGAAGGATGAAGCCGACCAGCTTGAAACGTTTGATCAACTCCCAGGCATGCTCGTGCATCTCCTTGTTCGTTGCTGCGGCAAGGGTCCTTTGGAAGTCGCGCCATGCCTGATTCCAAGGGCCGCCCTTGGCCCCTGAGTGGATGCGGCGGTGCGTAGGGATGTCCAGCAGCATTGTTTCTTGGTGGATGTTGACGCGCTGGGCCTCAAACCACTCCTTGAGCCCAGTCTCTTGGGGAAAGATGTGGTGCCTCTCGTGAGGCTCCTGGGCAATCCTGAGTGCCTCTTCGAGCATCTTCCGCTGGCTCGGCAGCAGTGGCGTGTGGTGATTCCACGGGATGATGAAGACGGGTCTGTCCCGCGGGAAGGGGATGAGAAGGCCCGCCCAGTAGCGCTGGGCCGTGGCAGTGGGCGGGCGGAGGGGGCCCACTCCACGCGTGGGGACGACGCGGCCCGCCTCGGTGTCCTCTTGGCGGAAGAGGGTACAGGCTGGCTGATTGCATTGGAGCGAGAAGCACGCGTCCTCGCTAGAGGACTCGCACGGCTGGAAGCCCTCGACGACAGCAGCCTGTTCCTTTGCAGAAGGGACCGAGGCGGCAGCCGAGCCTCCACAAGCCTAAGCGTTCGCGTCATCAGCCCGCGGGGCGGGTGGCGCCGAGGCGCATGAGGCCAGAAGCACGCAGAGCAGCAAGTACGGCTTGGGGCGCAGGCTCATGCGCTCAAACTCTAGGTGAGAGAGCCGGTGCGCTTGAAACGCTGGTGACGGGCTTCATTCAGGGAACCCCTCGCGACTGCCTTGGGTCCCTCAGCCAAGGCGCTACTTGGAGTAGAGGTAGAGCGGTGCCAGGTACTCGTAGACGCTGGTGATCGCGCTGTTGGTCCACCCGCCAATGATGAGTGCGCCCCCGCGGAGCTGGGCAACTGAAGGCGCATAGCCTGTGAAGGGTACGGCAGCTCCACTCGACCATGTGCCAGAAAGCGGATCATAGATATAATGGTAGTTTCTGCCTGCAGTGTCCCAACCTGTGAAGGTGTGTAGCTGCCCGGCGATGACAGCTCCAGTGTGGTAGGCCAAGATCCCAGGCATGGACGCCACTTGAGCCCAGGAGTTCGTGGCGGGATCATAAAGATAGGTTTCGGCTCGATAGCTGGAGCCGTCATGTCCTCCTGCCAAGATGAGGCGGCCGTCGGGCAGAACTCCCGAGGCCGACCAGTGGCGAGCAACCGGCAGGTCGCGAGCCGTGCTCCATCTGTTCGTGTCGAAGTCGTAGACGACGTGTGAACGGCTGCTAATCCCGCCGGATATGGTGTCGACTCCCCCTACCACGTGCAGCTTCCCATCTGACAGGATCCCGTACGCGGCAGCGTGATGGTTGTGATCCGGCAAGGGTGCCCCCAAAGTCCAGGTATTGAGTTGGGGGTCATAGATCTCGGTGAGTTGGGTGCCACTGGTGCTGTTACATACGTAACCGCCAATGGCGTAGACCTTGCCGCGGGCGCCGACGATAACCTGTCCATAGCGGGCCACGGACATTTGCTGCCGTGACCTCCATTTATCGGTGGCGAGATCGTACTCCCATAGATTGGCGGTACAAGAGGAGGAGCTGAGATAGCCGCCAGCTACGTAGACCTTGGTTCCCAGAACGGCAGCTCCCATGACGTGACTGGTTGCCGAGGGGATCTGCGCACGCGCAGAGAAACTCTCGGGTCTGCCCAGTCCGACCAAGGAGTAGCCCGCGCCTGTCAGCGCGGAGTCCTCTGAGCGGATGGACATCACCAGGGAACTGGACGTTCCACCCCCCGTTTCCAACGAGCCGACGCGTCCCTCCACCTGAGTGAGTCGGTCCTGGACCGTCGTGAGTCCCCCCTCGACCGAAGAGACGCGGCTCGTTATCGACCCCACGCTGCTCGAGAGCGCGAAGTCCGGCGCTCCTGTCACTCGGGCCCATGACTGGGTCCCCGGCCACTCGGTGCTGGCGGTGACTCCTGTGAGCGCCGAGAAGGCATGGGTGTGATCCGTGGGAGGGAACGTGGTGGGCTTGTCCGTCACGGAGTTCCACGTCACTGGAACTCCTCCAGGTCCCGGGGTGACGCAGCTCCAGCCCGAACCCGTCTTCTGGACGAGCTGCCCATTGGCACAGCTCGCTACGATGGGGACCTTGGTTCCATCTAGGCTCAGGGTCTCGCCCGACGCGTCTAGCGCGAGCGGCTCTTGGGCCCGGAGGGTGGGCGCTTCTGACTTCGTACAAGCAAGCCCTCCTGTTGCCACGAGCCCGAGGATGAAGACACTCCACAGTTGCACACGCGCCACGGGTGCCTCCCGGAAGGCCTCTTGAGCGTGCTGGCACCTGCTCGATCGGGAGGCCGGTGGGACCGGGATACGTGGGAAGATAAGAAGACGCTGTACCATTTCGGATCTCTGGCGGTGCCGCACGCGGGAAACGCTTGCCGTGGATCGCTTGCCGCCGGAGAGTGCGCTCCTTCTCCCGGAGTGTCTTGTGTCCGCGACTTCTCTTATCTTCTCCCCCGCGTTGATGATCAGCCTGCTCGCCGCGCCCTCGGCTCCCAAGGCCGGTGCTTCGAGCAGCGCATCGCCTCAGGCCGCTCAGCTCCAGATGGCCGAGCGGCTCGTCGGGCCCGCGCTCACCGAGGGCCATGCCTGGGCCCGTCTCACCGAGCTCACCGATACCATCGGCCCGCGCCTTTCCGGCTCCGAGAGCGCCGAGGCCGCCGTGCAGTGGGCCCTGCGCTCCTTCAAGGCCGATGGCGTGAAGGCCTGGACCGAGCCCGTCAAGGTGCCGCACTGGATCCGAGGCGAGGAGCACGGCGAGCTGCTCGCCTCCGAGCGCTTCCGGGGCAAGTCCCTCCAGATCATGGCGCTGGGCGGCAGCGCCCCCACGCCCCCCGAGGGCATCACGGCCGAGGTGGTCGAGGTGTCCTCGCTCGAGGAGCTGGCCGCACTCGGCGATCGCGTGAAAGGCCGCGTGGTTCTCTTCAGCCACGACATGAAGGTGCCCGAGGACTACGGCAAGTTCGCTGGGCTGCGCGGCCGTGGGCCCTCCGCGGCAGCCAAGGCCGGAGCCGTGGGCGTGCTGGTGCGCTCGCTGGCCACTGCGTCCCTGAGCACGCCCCACACGGGAGCCACTGGCTTCGCGGAAGGCATCAAGCCCATCCCCTCGGCCTCTGTCACGGTGGAGGACGCGCTGCTGCTCCATCGTCTGCTGGCCAGCGGCGGCCCAGTCCGGGTACGCCTGGTGCTCGGGTGCAAGGAACTCCCGGAGGCCGACTCCTTCAACGTGGTGGCCGAGGTGAAGGGCCGCGAGAAGCCTGAGGAGATCGTCCTGATCGGCGCCCACCTGGACTCGTGGGACGTGGGCTCGGGCGCGCACGATGATGGCGCTGGCGTGGTGATGGTGATGGAGGCTGCGCGTCTCATTGCCCGGCAGAAGCCCGCGCCTCGGCGCACCGTGCGCGTGGTGCTCTTCATGAACGAGGAGAACGGCCTGCGCGGCGCCAAGGCCTATGCCGATGCCCATGCCGCCGAGCTGCCCCGCCACGTGGCCGCACTGGAGATGGACTCGGGCGGTGGGCGGCCTCTCGGCGTCCAGCTCCGAGCCGGTGAAGGGGGCTCCGAGCTGGTGCGGCCGTGGCTGGCCCCCCTGACGGCGCTGGGCGCGGCCACGCTCCTGTCGAGCGAGGCGGGGGGCGCGGACCTGTCACCGCTCGTCCCGGCCCAGGTGCCCATGTTCAGTGTGAGGACCGACGCCAGCCGCTACTTCGACTACCACCATACCCACGCGGACACGCTCGACAAGGTAGAGCCCGAGGCGCTCGCCCAAAGCACGGCGGCCGTGGCGTGGATGACCTATGCGATGGCGGAGATGCCGAGCCTGCTGGTTCGCCCGGCCGCGCCGTCCAAGGCTCCTTCCCTGGTTGCGCCGCCCAGCCAGGTCCATCCGACCGCGCCTGCCGCTCCGGTCGTGGGCGCTCCGAAGACTCCGGGCCCATGACAGACCCACGGGCTCTACTCTCGGTGCTGCGGGCGGCATTCAGCCCCCGGGCACATGACGAAACGCGAGGAGAACCCATGCTGCGGAAGATGACGATGGCCCTGGCGAGCGCAGTGGTGCTGCTGGCGGCCCCCGCCCTGGCGAACGACAAGTACCACGTCTACAAGACCTCGAGGAACGAGTGTGAGATCGACACGCGCGACCACGCGGCGATGAAGAACCAGCGCGGCACGGACGACTGTCTCGGTCACCACGACTACCGCACGGACGCCGAGAAGACGCGCTCGCAGAAGGTGAAGTCGGGCGCCTGCAAGTGCCCCTCCGGCAACAACTGCTGAGCGTACCTACTCCATGGGCGGCGGGGGCATGGGCCCTCGCCGCAGGGGTCGCTCGGGCAGCAGCGCTGTCAGCACCAGCGCCACCAGCGTCACCCAGATGGCCACCCGGTACACCGAGGACGTGGCTTGGGTGAACGCCTCCTTCGTGGCGCGATCCATCCGGAGACCCTGGCTCGCAACAGGCGCCTCACCGCCTTCGCCCGACACCCCAGGCATTCCCACGCCGAGGTGCGATCGCACCTCCGCCGGCGTCCCGCTCGCCTCCTGCTCCGTCCGCGTTTGCATCGGGTGGGAGAGCGCCGAGGCGAAGACCACGCCCGCCAGCGCCACGCCCACCGTGGATCCGAGCTGCCGGAAGAACGTCGTCGTCGATGTGGCCACGCCAATCTGCCGGGGCGGCACCGCATTCTGGATGGCCAGCGTGTAGAGCGGGATGGTGGGGCCCATCCCCAGCCCCATGAGCACCATCTTCGCCGTCACGGTGGCCTGGGTGGAGTCCGGTGACAGCGTGAAGCCCATCACCGCGAAGCCCACGCACAGCAGCACCAGCGCTCCGAGCATCAGCACCTTGTAGCGCCCGAGCCGCGAGGCCAGCTGCCCAGAGAGCACGTTGCCCGCCACCACGCCCAGCGTCAGCGGCATGATGGTCAACCCCGAGCGCGTCGCTGACAGCCCCACCACGTTCACCATGAAGAGCGGCAGGAAGGTGAAGGCCGACAGGAAGACCGCGCCGATGACGAACACCGTCGCATTGCCCAGCGCGAACGTCTTCTCCTGGAACAGCCTCAAGTCCAAGAGCGGCTCATCCGCCTGTGCCTCCACCAGCACGAAGAGCACCGCGCCCACCAGGCTCACGGCGAACAGCCCCAGCACCTGCCACGAGCCCCACGAGAAGCCCGCCTCTCCTGGCGCCGTGTGGCTCCGGCCGAGGCTCAGCGCCAGCAGCAGGGGAACCACCGCCACCACCAAACAGGCCACACCCGCCAGATCCCACTTGGGCGGAGCCGTCCGAGGCCGCCGCAGCGCGGGCATGCGCAGGAAGATGACGGCCAGCGCCACCACGCCCACCGGCAGGTTGATGAAGAAGACCCAATGCCAGCCGAACGTGTCTGTGATGAAGCCGCCCACCAGCGGGCCCACCACGCTCGACAAGCCGAACACTCCGCCGAAGAGCCCCTGGTACTTGCCACGCTCAGCGGGAGGAAACAGGTCCGCCACCACGGCGAACGCGCTGGTGAAGAGCGCCGCGCTCCCCAGCCCCTGCACCGCCCGGAAGAGGATGAGCGGAACCGTCCCCCACGCCGCGCCACATAGGAAGCTCCCCGCCAGGAACACGAGGATGCCGGTGACGAGGATCTTCCGGCGCCCGAATTGATCCGACATCTTGCCCCACAGCGGCACCATCACCGTGGAGGCCACCAGGTACGAAGTGGTGATCCACGAATAGAGCGAGGCCGGAATGCTCAGGTCATCCTGGATGGCGGGTCCCGCCGTGGCGACGATGGTCTGGTCCAGCGCGGCCAGCAGCATCCCCAGCAGCGCGCCCAGCAGCGTGAAGACTTTCTCCGAGCGGCTGAAGGTGAAGGGCGCGTCGTTTGGCGGAGCCATGGGGGAGGCGGAGTCCATAGAAGAATGCAGGGAAGGTGGCGACGATGAGGTGATCAGTGCACCTACCTGGATGTGCAAGCCCGCAAACCGTCACGGTTGACTGCCTGCCTCTTGGGCGGAGCAGCGCGCGCGCCTACGCTCGGCCTCCCTATGTCCAAGCCTTTCATTGCCAAGGTCCCCTACGAGGCCAGCCACCCCACTGGCCTTGCCGTGTACTGCTCGGATGGGCGCTTCACGAACGCCGTGGAGGAGTTGGCCAGGCACCTCGGTCACGAGCGCATCGACACGCTCACGATCCCGGGAGGCCCAGGCCTGCTCAACCGCTGGTCTGCGGACTATCTCGAGAGCGACATGATCACACGAGCAGCGAACTTCCTTATCCGCGGCCACCACATCCAGGAGGTGTTCTTGCTGGCCCACGCGGGCTGCGGCTACTACCAGACCCGCCACGGCGCCTTGGGCGCGGAGTTTGTCGCCGAGCAGCAGCTCAAGGATCTCCAAGCCGCCGCTGAAGAACTGCGCAAGACCCACCCCGGCCTCACCGTCCACACCTACTTCGTCCGCCCCCAAGGAACGAAGATCACCTTCGAGCCCCTGTCATGATGATCCCCAGACGCCCCCTGCTCCTCGCCGCCCTCGTGGCCGCCATCTCCGGCTGTGATGACGAGCCCGTCTCACCGGCCCCCGAGCCCACGCTCTCCCAGGAGCCCATCTGGTCCCTGGAGCAGAGCACCCAGAACGGTGCGTTCTGCTTCGGCAACTCCTTCGCCTTCGAAGACGTCAACGGGGATGGGCGCAAGGACCTCGTGGCTGCGCTGCCCACCTGTGGCTGGTCCACCACGCAGAGCATGGGCCGGGTGGCCCTCTACGCGGGAATGGACTCATTCTTCTCGCCAAACTCCGTGCTCGCGGACATGACCTGGCAGAACACCCATAGTCGCACCTCCGGCCGCGGCATGACGGTGGCTGCCGGCAATGTGAATGGAGACGCCTACGCGGACTTGCTCGTGCGCGGCACCTATGGAGTGCAGGTCTTCACCGGTAAGGCGGACCTGAGCACGGTGCTCGCCGCGCCTGTCTTCCGCGTGCCGGGCAACGGCATCTTTGGCGGCGCCCACTTCAGCGACTTGAATGGCGATGGGCTGGATGACCTCGTCAGCCTCAAGGCCGGCATGGCCTCGCTCTACCTCGCCACGCCCCAGGGCGAGGGAGGGCCGTTCACCCTGGTTCGCACTCTCCCGGCCACCTCGACCCGCCAGGTGGGAGACACCAACGGAGACGGCGCGGCGGACCTGCTCATCGGGCTCAACGAAGAGTCGTCCCTCTACCTGGGCTGCAAGCCGGGCAGCTCCTTGGTGTGCGAGGGGCCCGTGACGGCCCAGCCCGTTTGGACGATCGCGCGCACCGTTCAGGCTGTCTTCCCTGATCAGAACGGGGATGGCCGCGCGGAGTTCTTCGTGGGTGAATACACCAGCGGGCGCACGTGGCTGCACCTCTCCGATGCCGCCACGGGAGGCCTCTCCACAGTGCCAGCCTGGTCCGTCATGGGCGACCCGCTCTTTACAGGCTTCGGGCGCGACATCGAGCCGGCGGGGGACCTCGACGGCGATGGCCAGCGGACCGAGTTCGTGGTGACCGCGGCGGGGCGCTTGTACCTCTACACCCCGGAGCAGGGACTCTCCGCGGAGCTGCGCCCGAGCTGGGCGTGGCCGGCGTCGGACTCCTTCGAGGGCCCGCAGGGGGAGATGACCGGCCTCAAGCTCCTGCCTGCGGGTGACCTCAATGGCGACGGCCGGGACGACCTGATCGTGGGCATCCCTCCTGTCTGGGAGTCTTCGAACCCGGGCAAGGTCATCGTGCTCAGCGGGGGCAAGGTGCCGGACCAGAACCCAGCGCCCTTCCTGCCGGAGAAGCGCAACTGCGTCACGGGCACGGGTGGCAAGCCAGACCTTACCGTGGACGGAGATGTGCTGGGCCGATCGCTCTACGTGGAGCGCAAGGCGTTCTCGGACACCTCGTGCGAGGTGCTCGAGGGCTGCGTGAGCGGCACGGGCGAGCGGCGCCTGCTGCGCTTCAGCGTCTCCATTCCCAACTTCGGCAAGGGGCCCATGGTCATCCCCGGGCCCACGACGGATCCGTCGCTCTACCAGTACGACTCGTGCCACGCGCATGACCATCTCATCGAGTTCGCTCACTATGAGCTGAAGGATGAGAAGAACGTGGTGACGGCCACCGGGCGCAAGCAGGGCTTCTATCTGATCGACTTCAACCCCTACTGCATGGACGCGGCGCCGCCCGCGGACTTCGGGCTGGATCTGGGCATTTCGCCGGGCTGGGCGGACATCTACACGTCGGATCTGCCGTGCCAGTGGTTGGACATCACCAACGTGCCGGATGGCGTGTACTCGCTGCGCGTGGCGGTGGACACGCGAAACATCGTGGATGAGGACGACGTACTGCCCAACCACGCGGACGTGAAGCTGCGCCTCCAGGGAGACAGCGTGAAGCGCGAGCCGTAGCCGCGCCTCCAGCCCGCCATGCCAGACGCCGAGCACCCCATCTATCTGGACTTCAACGCCACCACGCCCGTGGCGCCTGAGGTGCTCGAGGCGATGCTGCCGTACCTCCGGGAGGAGTTCGGCAACCCCTCGAGCACCCATCCCTACGGCCGCCGCGCGAGAGCCGCGGTGGAGCGGTCCCGCGAGCAGGTCGCGAGGTTGTTGGACGCCCATGCGGAGGAGATCCTCTTCACCTCCGGAGGCACCGAGGCCAACAACCTGGCCATCCGGGGTGTCATGGCTGCCCAGCCCGAGCGGCGGCACCTGCTCACCTCCACCATCGAGCACCCCGCCACGGCGCTGCCGTGCCGCCACCTGGAGCGGGAACACGCGGTGTCCTGGGTGGGGGTGGACGCGGAAGGGCGGCTGCGCCTGGAGCAGGCCACGGAGCTGCTCCGAAGCGGCACCGCGCTGGTTACCTTGATTCACGCCAACAACGAGACGGGGGTGCTGCAGCCCGTGAGGGAGCTGGCGTCGGCCGCGCGGAGGGTGGGCGCGGTGGTGCACACGGATGCGGCGCAGAGCGTGGGCAAGGTGCCCGTGTCTGTGAATGAGCTCGGGGTGGATCTGCTCACGGTGGTGGGCCACAAGCTGTACGCGCCCAAGGGTGTGGGAGCGCTCTACGTGCGCCGTGGCACACCGCTGAAGCCGCTCGTGCTCGGAGGTGGGCAGGAGCACGGCAGGCGGCCGGGCACCGAGAACGTGCCCTCCATCGTTGGCCTGGGCGCCGCGTGCGAGCTGGCGCGCGGGCGGCTCGAGCGGGGCATGGCGGCGCTGGTGGAGCTGCGCGAGCGGCTCTGGTGGCGGCTCCAGGCGGAGGTGCCGGGCATGCGGCTCACCGGGCACCCCACGGAGCGGCTGCCCAACACGCTCAATGTCCGCTTCCCTGGCGTCCGCGGCAGCGCAGTGCTGGCGGGCGCCCCCGAGGTGGCAGCCTCCACGGGCTCGGCGTGCCACGAGGGAGGGGAGACGGCCTCTTCCGTGCTGTTGGCCATGGGGCTGCCGCCCGAGGAGGCCTTGGGCGCGGTGCGCCTCACGCTGGGTCATGGCTCCACGGCGCAGGAGGTGGACGTGGCGGCCTCGGCCCTGGCCCGCGCGTGGCGGGTGGCGGCGGGTGGCAGCGGCCGCTGAGCCCGTCTCGCTGGGTCTTGGTTTACCCAGACTGCCCACTCAGGGAAGCGGGTCGGGCTCCCCCCCGGACCCGGCCCGCTCCCCTGGTGGGACAGCTCCGGCGCGCCCCCAGACAGCGAGGCAATGGGGGAGGGTACAGTCACCTGCCTTGGGAAGGCTTCACCCGGATGGGTGAGGGGGGGAGCCTCGTGTCAGTGATAAAGGTCTCTCGGAAGTGTGTCCTGGTGGCGGACTACGCGGCCATCTCCGGCTCGCCGTGATGAAGAACCCCAACACGATCTTACGTGACTCGGAGATGCTGTCGCGGGCGGCGACTGGCACGGGGGCTTCACGCTGTACCGCGAGAGCCTCCGGCGGCCCTGGGCGCTGTTGATGGAGGAGATGCTTCACATGAAGAGCATCCCGGTCCCCTTGCAGTGGCGCGAACTGTTCACCCCCAAGGAGCTGGAGGTGGTGGAGTGGATGCTGCGCGGCGTGGACAACCTCTCCATCGCCGAGCAGCTTCACCTGTCGATCAACACGGTGAAGACTCACCAGAAGAACATCTACGCCAAGCTGCTGGTGCCCAACCGGGCCAAGCTCATCCTGGCGGCCCAGGAGTTACTCGCCCGGCAATAGATCAGGGCCTCCGTCCTGGCGCGCTGAGAGCGGGCATGTGTGCTACGGGGGCAGGCCGGATCCCCCAGGGCCCGGCCCGCCCCTCGTGCCTTTGTTCTGTCTTTCGGGGTCGGGGTCCGAATAGACAGACCCGAAGTGGCTCTTCCGCATAGGTACGAGCTCGTGCTCCGAGCGGTTGTTCGTAACGACAACCTGTCCACACTCTCGCGCTGAAGCCTGCCACGGGCCCATACCACTTTAGTGGTACCACAAAGCCCTTACATTGCGGAGCAGGTTGAGGTTACCCATGAGGTTCACCCCGGGTACCCAACCTGCCAGTACCCAAAAGTGTAACTGGCAGCTCTTTCTTCCTTCTTCTGCCGGGGCGTGTGTCCGGGCCGGTGTTGGCGGCCCGGCTGGGGAGGGAGTAGCACACCATGGAGCACCCGTTGAACTTCGACTCGGAGCAAAGGCTGACATTCGAATTGATGGATGCGCTCATCAGTTCGTTGGACCTCTCAAAGGTGCTCGCGCGCGCCTATGAGGTCCTCTCCCAATTGCTGGCAGCGGACTATGCGGCCATCTGCATCTCCAAGCCCGGCCGGCTGCCCGAGTATGACTGGATGGTGGCGGCCATCCCTCCCCAGGACTTCACCCGCTATGAGAGGGAGCCGGCGGAGGTGATGCGGGACGTGGTGCAACAGCCTCACGTGGTCCTGGACAACGTGGTGCCCGGTATGGGCCCAGCGCAAGAGCCGCCCCGGCCCTCGCAGCGCCACCGGGAGCTGGGCACACCGCTGGAGCATGTGATGGCGGTGATGCTGGATGTAGGGCACGACTGGCATGGCGGCTTCATGCTGTACCGGGATCCGCGCCAGCCCTTCTCGGAGCGCGAGCGCGCGTTGATGCAACGAATCACGCCGCTGCTGGCCAAGTCGGTGCACAACTGCCGGCAGATGGGCGAGTCCCGGGCACATGGCAGCACGCTGGAGCGTCTCATCCAGCTCCAGGGCGTGGAGAGCATCGTGAGGGTCTCCGCCTTCGAGGAGCGGATGCGCACGCCGGGAGCCACGGCGCTGCTGAAGCGCTGGTTCCCGGACGAGGTGCTCGATGAGCACGGGCTGCCCGCTGTCTTGATGGAGCGGCTGAGGCTGCTGACCGCGGGCCGGAAACACCCTGGGGAAGAGTCCAACTTCTTCACGTTCCATCAGGAGCGGATGTCCCTTCGGGTGAACTTTGTCCCGCTGCCGGAGCGAGGCAGCGGACGGCTGTGGGGGCTGCTGCTTCAGGAGGTGGCCGCCGTCGTCGTGCCGCCAGCTTGGCGCGAGGTGCTCACCCGCCGCGAGGTGGAAGTGGTGGAGGGCGTGCTGCGAGGCTGGGACAACAAGCTCATCGCCGAGCACCTCAACTGCTCCATTGGCACGGTGAAGAAGCACCTGCAGCGCGTCTTCGACAAGCTGGGCGTGGACAGCCGGGGCGCCCTGATGAACCGGGCGGCCCGGACGTGAAGCCCCTCAGCCTGCCCACTCGGGCTCGGGGAAGAGGCCGGTGTAGAGGGCCCGGGTGTTGCGGGCCGACAACAGGATGGCCGCCTGCTCCGCTGAATCCGTCAGGGTGCGCAGCACCGCCATCAGCTCGGCCACGTGTCCGCTGTCCGCGCCCGCGTGTCCCCGCAGGAAGGTGACGGCCTTGTGGACGTGAGGGATGGCGCCGTGGGCCAGCATTCCCTCCACGGCCTGTCCCGCCCGGTGCACGCTGAGGTACTCCAGCACGAAGGCCGTGCCGAGGAACGCCGTCGGCGAGCCCGCCTCCGACTGGAACCGGTTCCAGGCGATATACGCCTCCACCGCTCGGCAGGGGTGAGAGGCCTCCACCTGCTTGCGCGTCCACCCCAGGTTCTTCAGGTCCGCCAGCAGCCACCGCTCGTGGCCGCGCTCCTCCGAGGCCTTCTGGAGCAGCAGCTCGGCCAGCATGACGTGCCGGCCCTGCCGCTTCATCCGGTGGCCCGCCTGCTCCAGCAGCGGCGTCGTCCACTGCACGTAGTGGTACGTCTGCAACAGCCACGCGATATAGCCGTTCGCGTCGATGCTCCCTCGGAAGAGGCGCTGGGC
Source organism: Hyalangium minutum (assembly GCF_000737315.1). Lineage (GTDB taxonomy): Bacteria > Myxococcota > Myxococcia > Myxococcales > Myxococcaceae > Hyalangium > Hyalangium minutum. The sequence goes on along the minus strand of NZ_JMCB01000006.1, from coordinate 686,626 downwards.
CGCCGGGTGCATGTCCAGCTCCTCCACCAACAGGCGCGCTTCGTCCTCCAGCGCGCTCGTCCAGTCCACCTGCGTCCAGCTCTGCGTCTGCGTCTGCATACACGTCTCCTGTGGGGCCGCTTCCGGTCCCGGGTTGGGTTGAGGGTGAAAGGGGAAGAAGGTGCCCGGCTCAGGCCGCGCGAGGGGCGTCCGAGACCAGGGCGTCGAACAGGGCCAGGGTGGTGGCCGGGATGTCATCCAGCGCGGCGATCAGCGGCATGGAGAAGCGGCGGAAGCCGGTCTCATAGAGGGGCGTGCCGATGAAGCGTGCGCCCATCTTGCGCGAGAAGAGCGCCAGCGTCCGAGGCAAGCGCAGGCCCTCGAGCTGCCCCTGATGCGCGCGGGCCCGCTGCAACGGCGTGTAGAGGGGCGCCTCCGGGGGCTCGGGTGAGGCATGGCATGCCAATGTTCGCACCCTCCAGTGCGGGCTCACCAGCCCGTGGGCCGCAGCGACCTGGAAGACGAGCTCCGCGTCCTCGGCGCAGTCCGTCTCCGTGTTGGCCGAGGCAATCCAGTGGCTCACGCCGCGCCGCCGGCTCTCCTGGTACAGCCCGGCCTGCAGCCGCACGAGCACCTCGGAGTGGCGCCACTCCTTGAGGATGCAGAAGCGCGTGCTCTCCGCCAGCGAGAGGCCCGGGCCCTCCACGCTCGACACGTCGAGCTTCTGCTCCAGGGCAATGCCGAGCCTTCGGCCCGTGAGGAGCGACACCTCCGCGTTGGGCAGCAGCAGGCGGGAGGTGGCCACGGGCTTGGAGCCCGCGTACACCACCAGGTGCACCGTGGTGGACAGGGTGTCGAAGCAGTCCACTTCGCGAGGCACCGGCGGCAGCACCCCTCCGAGCAGCCGCAGCTCCTCCCCGAAAACGCTCCATCGAACGCGGAGCGCGTCATCCAGCTGACGTTGCGTGGTGGCAACCAGACATGACAAGGGCAGCACGGGTCATTCCCTCCTGAGGCCAGTACAGCGAGTGCGGTGGTTGGACGTCGAGACACGGGCGGCGCGCACGGGGCACGTTCCGCCCGATGGGCTCGGCGAAACGCCGCGGCCCTCTCACCTGTTTGGTCGCTGGAGCCGAATTTCGTGGGATTTATTTCTGCGGGCACGAGAAGTGGCAGAGTGCTGAGACTGTGAGAGCCATCGCCCTACCGCTGTTGCTCCTGCCCCTGGCCCTGGGGTGTTCGAGACCTCTCTCCTCACAGGCCCTGGGGCTCGAGTACGAGCCGCCCTCGGGAGTGAAGTTCACCTCGGAGGAGGCCGGCCCGCCAGCGGTGGCGCACTTCGAGGGTGGGCTGGAGCTGCGCTCGGTGCCGGGCACTCCGCCTCCGTTGGACGCCGCTCCGGAGGTGGTGCTGGGCGCCGCGGGCGTGCCGCTGCCGGGCAAGGTGATGAACACCTCGCGGGGCTCCATCGACGCGGGACCCGTGGCGCGCTACGAGTTCCTGCAGGGCGGAGCCCGCACGCTCGTGTACTTCCTGCCGAGGCCGGATCGCTTCGTGCTCCTCACCTTCACCGCGCCGGAGCGGGACTTCGGGCCTCGCTCGGGCCGTGTGGAGCGCTCGCTGTCCACGCTGAAGCTGTTGCGGTGAGACTCCCGCGCTACCGGCGGATGCGATCCCTGGGGCCGCCCCCGGCCCACTGGTAGCCCGCCGTGGCCCCCGAGCCCACGAAGCCCAGCGCGATGCCTCGGCGCCACGCGTTCATTCGAGAGCCCGGCGCAGCGAGTCGCTCCAGCACCTCATAAGTCGCCACGCCGAGCAGGGTGCCCACCGTGGCTCCGCCCAGGGCTCCCAGGAGCGCTCGCTCCCGGTGTTGGCTGCCATGGAAGGCCCACTCGCCCATTGTCCAGGTGCCCAGCCCCGCCAGCGTTGGCGTCGCCACCATTCCCAGGCCGAACAGGGACACCTCCCACTCCGCCCAGCGCGGGCCCGCGGATTGGGCCCGGAAGAAGAGCAGTCCCGAGGGCACCCACGCCGCCGCCATGCCCGCACCCGTCTGGGCTCCGGCGGCCCAGGCGCGCTCGTTTCCCAAGCGGCTGGCGGCGTAGAGGCCTCCGAGCGGCACCAGCGTCAGCGTGCCATGGGCCACCCAGGCTCCGGTGGAGAGCGGGGCGTCGGTGGCCGGTGGAGCCGTGGGAGCGGAGAGCGCGCCGGGCCTCCAGTCCACACCGGAGGCATCCGCTTGCGCGAAGGAGGTGGTGGCCCAGAACAGGAGCCAGAGAAAGACTGCGCCTCGTGCCAGAGTGACCAGGGAGATCTTCATCATGGGCTGTCCGCGCACACCCATAGGAGTCGGGTGTCCGTGGCGGCCAACGTGTGCCCACGATGCGCAGAGAGTGCTACTGGCGGCCGGCAGCAGATGCGCGCGGGCGCCCGGCAGCCGACAGACTTCCCGCGGGAGCCGTCTCCTGCCTCACTCCGCGAAGTGTCACTTGTTGTCCATACGGCCTTCAGAAGCGGTGTGTCCTCGCGCCCGGGCAGGCCGGGGGACATAGCTTCCACAGGTGATTCGTTGCTGGCCCGTCCTCATCCTCTTCGCGACCTTCCTGGGCTGCGCTTACCCCAACCATCCGCATGATCTCCGCCTCCGGAGCGTGCCCGATGGGCCCGAGGGACTGTCTCAGGCCTTCTTCCAATCCACGGGCGTGGCGCTGGAGCCGGGCCATCGAGTGGAGCGGGTGAACAATGGGCGCATCTTCGATGCCATCGAGGAGGAGGTGCGCGCGGCACGCTCCAGCATCCACATCCTCAGCTACATCTGGCGGCCGGGAGAGCCCTCGGACCGGTTGATCCGCGCGCTGAGCGAGCGGCAGCCGGGGGTGGAGTGCCGGGTGCTCGTGGATGCGATGGGGAGCATCAACTTCGAGGCCGTGGCCCCTCGGCTGGCGGCGGTGGGCTGCGAGACGCGCGTCTTCCGGTCCGTCCAGGGGGCCATCGCCTCGCTTCAGTTGACGCGCATGCTGTCGCGGATGCACCGCAAGCTGGTGGTGCGCGATGGCGAAGTCGGCATCACCGGAGGGTGGGGCATCTGGAAGAGCTGGGAGGGAGACGCACGCAACGCCGACGAGTGGCGCGATAGCAATGTCCGGGTGTGGGGCCCCGCCGTGCGGCAGCTCCAGCAGGCCTTTGCGGAGAACTGGCAAGAGGCAGGCGGAAGCTTTCTTCCCGAGGCGTGCTTCCCGGCGCTCTCACCGGCCGGCGAGGCCCGCGCGGGCTTCGTGGCCAGCACGGGAGAGCTCTACCTCTCGGATGGAAAGCGGATGACGATGGTGGCGATCGCCGCGGCCCGCCACCGGCTGTGGATCGCCAACGCCTACTTCATCCCGCCCCAGGACATCAGCGACCTGCTCATCCTGAAGGCAAAGGAGGGCGTGGACGTGCGGGTGCTGGTGCCGGGGCGCCACCACGATGTGAAGGTGGTGCATGAGGGGCAGCGGGGCTCGTATGCGCGGCTGCTCGCGGCCGGGGTGCGCATCTGGGAGTACGAGCTGTCGATGATGCACTCCAAGACGATCGTCGTGGACGACCGGCTGAGCGTCATCGGGTCGACGAACATGGATCCGCTCTCGCTGGATGTGGTGGAGGAGGGCTCGCTGGTGGTGGAGGACTTGGCGCTGGCGGGCGAGCTGGCCCAGGACTTCGAGCACGACCTGGGGCATGCGCGGGAGATCCACGCGAGCGGCTGGCTGCGGCGAGGGCTGCTCCAGCGGCTGGCCGAGCAGTTCCCCCGGCTCATCGGCCGCTACCTCTGACCCGGGAGTGGCCGGGAGGCGGGTCGCGGCCGGGGGCACGCGCGGCGTATGCTGCGGGCCTTCAGTCTCTTTGGGAGGTCCACGTTCGTGGCGGCTGCCGCCCCCATGCTCAGACAGCTGCAGGGCTCCTCGCTCTATAAGGAGGTGCTGGGGCCTCGCTGGTCCGGGCTGCCTGCCACCGTGCGCCGCCTGCACGAGCCGGGATGTGCCCGAGGCCCTTTTACGATTCGCCGGGGCGCGGGGGTGATGTCCGCGGTGCTGGGATGGCTCTGCCGCTTTCCAGTGGCCGGTGAGCAGGTGCCCACCCGGCTCGTGGTCCAGCAGGACGGGGCCCTGCAGCGCTGGGAGCGCAGCTTCGGTGGACATGTGCTCACCACGGTGCAGCGCGCCCGGGAGGGGGGGCTGATCGGTGAACAGCTCGGCCCGGTGGAGTGTGTGTTTCAGGTGCGCCCAGTGGAGGGAGGCATCGCCTATGAGCAGGTCGGTGCCTGGCTCTGCCTGGGGCCGCTGCGGCTGCCGCTGCCTCGGGTGCTCGCCCCACGCATCGAGGCCACGGCCCTGGGAGTCCCAGAAGGAATGCAGGTACGAGTGACGGTTGGCTCCTCGATGGCGGGGTGGCTGCTCACTTATGAGGGGCTCGTGAGGCCGGAGGAGGAGGCGCCATGAGCACCGCGCTGTGGCTGCTCGCCATCCAAGGAGCGCTGGGCGCGTTCGACACGCTCTACTACCACGAGTGGCGCGCGCGCCTGCCCGGAGGTGTTCCAGGCACCCGGCCCGAGCTGATGCTCCATGCCGTGCGCGACTTCTTCTACGCGCTCCTCTTCGGGAGCCTGCCGTGGGTGGCGTGGAGGGGCGCGTGGGCCGCGGTGCTCGCGGTCATCATCGTGACGGAGATTGGAATCACCCTCGCGGACTTCGTGGTGGAGGACCGCGTGCGCAAGCCCCTGGGCGGCGTGTTCCCCGGCGAGCGCTGCACGCACGCGGTGATGGGCATCCTCTATGGCGCGGTGCTGGGCCACGTTGCTCCCGTGCTGCTCGCGGCGTGGCAGCTGCCCACGGAGCTGGCCGTGGAGCCTGTGCCCGTGCCCGAGGCCCTGCGCCTCGTGCTCGGTCTGATGGCGGTGGGCGTGTTCTGCTCGGGGCTGAGGGACCTCTACGCGGCGCTCGGGCTGCCGGGCGGCGGCTGGCCCTGGCGGGCGGCGGACACCGAGCCTCGCGCGGCGCCCGCTCCTACAGGTGGCAGGTAGGGGCCAAGGGCAGGAATGGGGCAGATCCGCAGCGGCCGCGGCGCCACGAGCGAGCAGGTGCGTGAAGCGGTGATGAGCCGGCGAGAGCCCTTTTCGAGCTCGGAGCTCGAGACGGCTTGTGCCGGAGTCTCACGCGACACGTGCCGCTGGTGCTGCGGCAGTTGAAGGCGGAGGGGCTCATTGAGCTGTCAGCGCTCCATGACGAACGTCAGCACCGAGCCCACGACGATGAAGATGACGCCCACGAAGCCCAGAATGAGCGGCACGAGCCAGACGTTGGCGAAGCTGTGGATGCGCATGTCATCCGGCTTCGCGGGATCGTAGAGGACGGCGACGCTGTCGCCCTTCTTGTAGCGCGGCGGGTTGGAGCCCACCGACGAGACGATCTCCTTCGTCACGCCCTCCTGCGTCCGGTAGCGCAGGATGGGGTGGTACGAGCGGCTCTGGCTGCTGCCACCGTGGCGCTCGTCCATGCCCACGACTTCGGCCCGGGCCTCGCGCGCGGCGGCCAGGAAGCGCTTCGTCCGGGCGTACGCGCCGAAGCAGCCCGCCAGGAGCCCCAAGCCCACCACCAGGAAGATAGGACCGATGATCGTCAACACGCAGCGCCTCCTCGCCGAAGCGGGCGCCAGCAGAGCCCAGGACGAGGCTCCGCGCCAAGGAACTTCTTCCCCACGACAGCAGGCCTCTCACCCCTTGACCCGCCACGCCCCCGGACTGAGGCTGGCTCCCGAGGAACCATGATCCGCAAGGACTACATCGAAAGTCTCATCGAACAGTTTGCCGCCGCGTTCTCTGCCCTGCTCAAGCTGCGCCGCGAGCGGAAGACAGGGGAGGCCCAGCAGCTCCTCCGAGACACGGCGCTGTCGCTGCTCGGCATGGAGTACTCCACCCTCACGATGGCGGATGCGGCCTCCACCGCCCGGCTGCTGGGACAGCCGCTGCGCGTGGTGGGGCTGGCGCGGCTCGTGGCCGAGGAAGCGGAGCTGTTCCAGGAGCAGGGCGAGGCGGCCCGGGCCTCGCTGCGGTGGGGATTGGCGCTGGAGCTCTTCCTGGAGGCACGGGCCCTGGGTGCCTCCCTCGAGGGAGAGGACGCTCGCGTGTTTGCTGGGCTGCGGCAGAAGGTGGCACCCGCGCTGCTCTCCGAGCGCGCTCAGGGCTTGCTCGCGGGAATGACGCAAGAAGCGTGAGGCACCGGCGAGGTGCCTCAGGAGTATCGCTGGAGCGCCAGGGCTCAGTGGCGCAGCGGCAGGGAGAACTCGAGCTGGAAGCGGGTACCCGCCTGCTCTGGCTTCACCGCGGCGGCCACCTTGATGAGCTGCTTGCCGCCCTCGCCGGGCACCAGCTGCGCCTCCAGCTTGCCCAGCTCCGGCGAGCCGCCGAAGAGGAACACCTCGGCCGCCTGCGAGAAGAGCGTGGACATGTCCTGGGCGCTGGAGCCGGCCGGGAGCTGATCTCTCACCCACAGCGCGAAGCGGACGATGCGGCCCGTCAGGATTTGCGCCGGCAGCGGCATGACGTGGGCATTGCTGCACGCCATGGGCGCCGTGGAGAGCAGCACCATGTCCGTGTTGCGGCCGCTGCCCACCCCGAGGATTCCCAGCTCGGACAGGCGCGTCTGCGCGCGGATGGAGAGGAACGCCTCGGTGGGGTAGGCCGAGCCCGCGTCCCTGCCGCCCGGGGGCTCCCAGGCACCGGGGGCGCGGAGGGCGCCGGGCTGGCCGGTGATGCGCGCGAAGCCGCTCGTGGCCTGGAAGCTCGCCGAGAGCATCGCCGCCACTGCGAACACAGGGCTGGTGAAGCTGGCGCGGTTGAGGGCGCCGCGCTTCTCGGCCGCGGCCACCACGCGGTTGAGCACCGGGCACAGCCAGCGCGTGGCGTCATCCTTGCGCAGCTCCGCCCAGTCGCCCTGGGTGCCGAGCTTCGCGTCTTCCAGCGCGGTGGGCAGCTCCGCCAGCGAGGTGCCCAGCAGCGCGGGCGTCACCGCCACCACCACCGGCACTTGGGCCTCCTCGCCGATGGAGGAGAGCCGGCGCAGCTGTGCCACGTCGTCCGTGGCGTCGATGACGAAGCACACGTCCGGGCGCTCGAAGGGCTCGGCGTTCACCGCCTGCTCCATCGCCTCCGCTACCTTCGAGGGCTCCACGTCCACGACTTCAAGCGCGAAGCCGGCCGAGCTGGGGCACTGCTCCAGCAGGAGTTTCAGGCCTCGCCACGCGGCCTCCAGGCGCGCCACGGGCTCGGCGGCGAGGATGTCCTTCGCGGTGTGGATGACGGACAGCTCGATGGCATCGCGCACCGCTCGCCGGGCATCCGGGTTCATGCGGCCGGGGCCCGCCGCCTTGGGAGCCGTGGCCTTGATGAAGGCATCCACGCCCGCCTTGGCGGTGGCCACCGGAGAGGAGGCCTCGGCATTGGCAAGCAGCTCGCCGACGAGGTCCGCCCCACCGCTGGAGGCCGCCGGAGTGCTCGGGGCAGCGGGCGCGGCCGGCTCGGGGGGCTTGCCTCCCAGCGCGGCGGAGACGGTGGAGGACAGGCGGCCGGCGCCCACCACGTCGGCGATGCGCGCGGCGCCCTCCTCGGGGGTGACGGGGCGCGAGGGGTCCGACTTCATGAAGCCCTCGGTGAGCCCCTGGAGCTTCTTGAACTCGGGCACCGAGGAGATGAGCTCCATCACCCCGAAGGCGCGCAGCTTGTCGAAGGACAGCTCGAAGGTGCGGTGCTCGGCGCCACCCAGCCGATCCGGCACGGTGACGCGCAGCCCAGAGGCGGCCTTGGCCAGCTCCGAGGCGAACGAGTCACTCGTCAGCAGGAACTTCCGGCCCGAGGGCGAGGGCGTGAAGGCCCCCGCAACCCACCAACGCACCCGCGCACCTTCTGTACTCATCTGGCTCTCCTTGGGCCCTGTCTGGAAGGAATCGAGGAGGCGTACGTTAGCCCGGACGCTGGGCTCGCCAAGGGGACGAAGGAGGGTGACGCGGTGCGTCGAGGTCAGCCCCCAGAGAGAGGTGGGTTGAAGGGAGGACACGCGAGCGGGGGATGGGCGGCGCGGGCTGTTGCGGATCAGCGGCCGAGCCGGAGTAGGATCCCAGGATTCCTTCATTCCATGTGACGCACCCTGGGGAGGGTCCGCGTGTCCTACGTCCAGCTTCCTGACAGTCCGATCATTGGCCGCAACCTCGTAGGTGGGGAGTGGGTGACGCCCACGGGCGCCGAGATGCTCGATGTGCGCAGTCCCTATACGGGGGGCGTCATCGGCCGCGTCCCCATGACTTCGGCGGCGGGAGTGGCGCCGGTGGTGGAGGCGGCAAAGAAGGCCGCCGAGGGCTGGCGCGCCATGGGCCTGCGGGACAGGACGGCGCGCATGATGAAGTTCCGCATGCTGCTGGAGCAGAACCTGGAGAAGCTGGCCAACTCGGCGGCGCGCGAGGCGGGCAAGACGATTGGCGAGGCGCGCGCCGGGGTGCTCAAGGGCATCGAGGTGTGTGACTTCGCGCTCTCCGTGCAGAACCTGGACACGGGCGGGGCCCTGGAGGTGAGCCGCGGCGTCACCTGCGAGTTCAAGCGCGAGCCGCTGGGCGTGGTGGCGGGCATCACCCCGTTCAACTTCCCGGCGATGGTGCCGCTGTGGATGATTCCCAACGCGCTCACGGTGGGCAACGCGTTCATCCTCAAGCCTTCCGAGAAGGTGCCGCTCACCTCGCTGCTGCTGGGCGAGCTGCTGCTGGAGGCGGGCGTGCCTCCGGGCGTCTTCTCCATCATCCACGGTGGCAAGGAGGCGGTGGAGGGCATCCTGGCGCACCCGGACATCCAGGCGGTGGGCTTCGTGGGCTCCACGGCGATCGCCAAGCGCGTGTACACGGAGGGCACGGCGCGCGGGAAGCGGGTGCTGGCGCTGGGCGGCGCGAAGAACGCCCTGATTGTCGTGCCGGATGCGGATCCGGTGTTCACGCCGCAGGCGGTGGTGGACTCGTTCACCGGGTGCGCGGGCCAGCGCTGCATGGCGGCCAGCCTGATGGTGGCGGTGGGCGATGTGCAGCCCATCATCGACGAGATGGTGCGGCGCGCAGCCTCGATGGAGGTGGGCCCGGGCATGGGCGCGCTCATCGACAAGGCGGCGCAGGAGCGGCTGGAGGCGGCCATCGCCAAGGCCCAGTCCGAGGGCGCCAAGGTGCTGCTGGACGGGCGCGGCAAGAAGCCCTCGGGGGCGGCGTGGGCGGGCGGCAACTGGATGGGCCCCACCATCCTGGACCACGTGCGTCCGGAGATGGAGTCGGCGCAGAAGGAGCTGTTTGGGCCGGTCATCTCGATTGTGCGCGTGCCCACGCTGACGGCGGCGATGGAGCTGCAGCACGCCTCGCCGTACGGCAACGCGGCCTCGGTGTTCACGACGAACGGCGCGGTGGCGCAGCACGTGGTGGACAACTCCCGGGCGGGCATGGTGGGTGTGAACGTGGGCGTGCCGGTGCCGCGCGAGCCGTTCTCCTTCGGTGGCATCAATGACTCGCGCTTCGGCCACGGGGACATCACCGGCCAGGGCGGCGTGGACTTCTGGAGCTACCTGAAGAAGGTGACGCGCAAGTGGACGGCGCGCACCGATGGCTCGTGGATGAGCTGAGCTGTAGCAGTGGACTGATCCGGGAGGGGCCACCCTCCCGTGCATGTCGGAGAGTCGATTAAGCTGGGGGACGTGCTCGTTCCCGTCCTCCTGCTGGCTCCCCTGCTGTGCGCCCAGACTCCGGCGGCTCCGTCCCGCGTGGAGCTCGTCTTCGGCGGGGATGTGATTCCGCACGGCGCGGTGAAGCAGGTGGCCGAGGAGCACGCGCGCACCGCCCCCGCCGAGGAGAAGGGCGCGCCGGCGCTCTCGCTGAACAATGAAGGTTGGGATCATGTCTTCGGGCCCATCGCGGATGTGCTGCGCACGTCGGACGTGGCGGTGGTGAACCTGGAGACGCCCGTCACGGACAACAAGAAGGCGGTGACGCGGGAGCTCTTGTTCAATGCGCCCTCGGCGATGGTGCGCGCGCTGGCGGCGGCGGGGGTGAAGGTCGTCTCCACGGGTAACAACCACGCGAGGGATCAGCACCTGACGGGAGTGCTGGAGACGCTGCGGCACCTGGATGCGGCGGGCATTCAACACACGGGGACGGGGGTCTCGCTCGAGACGGCGTGGGAGCCGGTGGTGATGGAGGTGAAGGGGGTGCGGTTGGGCTTCCTGTCCTTCACCCGGTGGCTGAACGGCTACAGCAACCCGAAGGATCCGGCCGAGGCCCATGTGGCCTATGTGCCGTACCCGGTGCACGTGAAGAACCGGGGCGTGAGCGTGGAGCATGCGGTGGAGCGGGTGCGCATGGCGGCGGCGCGGTGTGACGTGTTGATCGTCATGGTGCACTGGGGCACGGAGTACGCGGGGCAGCCGAGGCCCGAGGAGAAGCAGGTGGCCCGGGCGCTGATCGACGCGGGCGCGGGCGCGGTGATTGGGCACCACCCACATGTGCTGCAGCCCCTGGAGTCGTACACGACGGCCGAGGGGCGCAAGGCGCTGATCGCGTACTCGCTGGGGAACCTGGTGGCAAACCAGTCGCGGTTCTATGCGTACCAGCCGGGCAAGTCGGACAAGCAGGGGGACACGCGGGACTCGATGCTGCTGCGGGTGTCATTCACTCGGAGGGAGGCGGGCGGGCCGGTGGAGCTGGATGGAGTCTCGGTGCTGCCGGTGTGGATCGAGAACAATGCGCGCACGCGCAAGAAGAAGGAGCTGCGCAACATCCAGCCGGTGCTGATCGACCGTGAGCTGGGGGCCATTCAGGAGCGGGTGTCGCTGCTGGACGGCCGGCCCGAGCCCACCGATCGCAAGGAGAAGGCAGAGCTGAAGAAGGAGCGGGCGGTGTTGGAGCATCGGCTGACGACGCACAAGTTCCGGCGCGCGGGCATTTTGAAGATGCTGCCGGAAGGCTTCGAGGTGGCCTCTCCGGAGCTACGTCGCCGCGAGGACTCCACCGCGAGCGCGGCGGTCCAGTCCGAGCCCTGAGTGCGGATCGGTGCGGGTGCTTCCGATCAGCACATGATTAACGAGATCAAGTTTCCCAAAGAATTGACGGGGCCTCTTGGGCTGAAGCCGACTCGCCAGCCGCCAGTTCCCGGATCCTGATGAGCGCGCGGAGTCCGTGCGGACGGCCTGAGGCCCCAGGAACTGTCGAGCGGAGTGGCGCAGTCTCTGGCCAAAGCCATCACGGGGCATGGGAGAGCCTCGCAGCACCTGTTCGGAAATGTCGGGACTTTTAAGGCACAAAACCCCCGACATTTCCGAACAGGTGAGCAGGAGGTTCCTTCGTCTCCGCGCAGGGATGAACCGGAGGCATGTCAGACCGGCTGGGGAAAGTACGGGCGGCTTTTGTGGGGAAGGGGGTGCAGGGTGGCGAGCAACAGGTTGAGGGCGAGACCAGATCGATTCACGCGTCCGTCCGCCTCGGAGCTGGCGAGCAAGCTGGGACTGCTACGGCTTCGGGACGTGGAAGCGCATGGCATTCCGCGTCCACGCCTCCGGGTCGAACTCCGAGAAGTGGCTCCTGGCATCTGGGGTCGAACAAATGGGTCCTTCAGCAGGACGACCGTGGCCGCCAAGTGTGTGCCGCAGGCTGTGGTGTGCCTCTCGTCGGCGCTCTACTTCCATGGCCTGCTTCGTGAGGAACCTCCTGAGGTGTTTCTGGCCATCGGGGAGAAGGCACGGCGCCCGCGCCGGCAGCAACCACCGCTCCACATCGTCCGTTTCTCCGGGGCCGCGCTCTCCGAAGGCGTCGAGCACCACTCCGACTTCGGCGTGCCCGTGCGCGTCTATGGCGTGGCGAAGACCGTGGCGGACCTCTTCAAGTACCGAGGCAAGCTCGGCTTTCCAGGAGCGGTTCGTGCGCTTCGGGATGCGCTCCTGGCAGGGGTCTGCACACCCGAAGAAATCCTGCACTTCGGCGACATCTGCCATGTGACGCGGGTTCTGAAGCCTTACCTCGAAGTCCTCATGGCTCGACGTGGAGCTGAGATTCATGCGGCTCTTGCGAATCGGCAAGCTCTGGGTGTTCCCCGCCTGGGAACTTCGAGCCATGCCTCAACCTCAAGCCGGTACGACGGGCCTACCTGACCGTGAGCATCCTTCGCCATCCATGCTCCCAAGATGTTGGGTCGCATGCTGGCCGGGCAGCCTGGGTTGATGGCGATGGGGCTTTGCACTACACGGGAGGACTGGGGGCGCTCCACTCATCGCGCACTGAAATGCCCCTCGAAGCGCTGCGATCACGCCGGATGACGCTAGAGGCCGCTGCCAAGGATGAGGCTGAGCATACCGGGGCTGGGGTACCCGGTTCGGGCGGACGCCTGCTCTGGTTTGTGGGGGCCTCGTTTGTTCTGCACGGGCTGGTGGCGCTGGTCCTGCTGCGTGGAACGCGGGCGGATACAGTGGAGAGTCCTGGCGTACCCGTGGCTGCTCCCATGGCCGCGGAGATGATCTGGTTCGATGGTGCGGCCGGAGTCCCACCCTCCAGGAGGCTTGTTGCATCGGCCGCCATTGGTGAGCCGAAGTCAGTCCCTGTGGCCCGCGACGTGGCATACGAGAAGCCACCACCGGCAGCTTCTGCTCCGAAAGCGCGGCCCAGGGCTGTTCCCGCTGAGCCTGTCGCTCCGGCGGCGGATGCCGCTCCTGCTGTGGCTTCTGAGCAGAAGCGTGAGCTACCTGCAGAGCCTTCGTTGGGCGCGGCTGCCGCGGATGTTGCGGCCCGTGCCTCCTCGGAAGGAGTTTCGGGCGGGGAGTCCGGACTCCCGAGCAGTGAAGCGGGGGCCCCTGCCTCCGGTGGTGGAGTGGGGGCTCGGAGCGCCGCGGTTCCTGGCCCTGGTGGGGCAGGTGGAGCCGCACTGGGAGACCTCAGGGCCTATGCGCGGAGCCTAACGGCGGTGGTGGCTCGGCAGCGCCGATACCCGGAGACGGCGGTGCGGCTCGGCATGCAGGGCACAGCCCATGTCCAGCTTCGCCTTCGCCAAGATGGCTCGCTCGTGGAGGCGCCGCGGCTCGTCACCTCTTCGGGCCACGACATCCTCGATGCCGAGGCGCTCCGCATGGTCGAGGCTGCTGCTCCCTTCGCGCCTTTTCCCGACAGCGCCTCGCGCCCGGACGCCGGGTTTGTCATCCCCGTCGTGTTCTCCCTCCGCACGGCTCACTGAGAACGGCTGGTTTCAGCTCAGCGCGGAGTGGGCTCTCGAGGTTCCGGAGCCTTCGGCGGCTCCGAGGGTTCGGTGGGCAGATCTCGCAGCGGGATGAGACGGGCCAACAGCGGGCCCCCGTGCTTGAGCCGGGCAATGCGCTGCGCCGGGTAGATGCCCCGGTGTCCTGTGAGCAGATACGCCACTGTGGAGACGATGACCACGTGCGGCAGAACGCTCGCGCCCACCAACTCCACGGCCATGATGGAGAGCGCCAGCGGGGTATTCGCCGCCGCCGCGAACAGCGCCGCCATCCCCACCGCCGCTCCGAGGTCCACCGGCAGCCCGAGCAGCCGCGCCAGCACATTGCCAAGCGCCGCACCGATGAAGAACAGCGGCGTCACCTCGCCGCCCAGGAAGCCCGAGCCCAAGGTGACAGCCGTGAAGAGCAGCTTCCACGCGAATGCGCTCTCCGGCAGCGACGGATCCCCGAATGCGCGCACGATGGTGGGCACCCCCAGCCCCAAGTAGGCGTCCGTGCCCGCCAACCTCCAGAGCCCCACCACCGCCAGCCCTCCCACCGCCATGCGCACCGGCAGCCAGGGCACTCGGCCCTCCAGCAGCTTCTTCAGCCGGTGCGTCCCCTCCACGAAGACGATGGCCACCCCCGCCACCGCCACCGCGAAGGCCAGCCACTTCGCCAGCACCCCCGCCGACAGTGGCAGAGCGGCCGGGACTGGGTACACCGTGTGCACGATGCCCAGCGAGCGCGTGACGAGATCCCCCACCACTGAGGCCACCAGCGCGGGCAGCAGCGCCTCGTAGCCCAGCCGCCCCACGACGACGACCTCCAGGCCGAACACCGCGCCCGCAATGGGCGTGCCGAACACGGAGCCGAAGCCCCCCGCGATGCCCGCAGCCAGCAGCTCGCGGCGGATGTCCGGAGACACCCGGAGGCGGGAGGCGATGGCGTCCGCCAGGCTGCCTCCCATCTGCACGGCGGTGCCCTCGCGGCCGGCGCTCCCTCCGAAGAGGTGCGTGAGCACCGTGCCCAGCAACACCATGGGAGCCATGCGCAGGGGAATTTGCCGGTCGCCCTCGTGCACCGTGTCGATGATGAGGTTGTTGCCTCCACGGATGGGTGTTCCCCACTTCGCGTACAGCGCGCCGATGACGAGCCCCGCCAGGGGAAGCGTGTAGACGATGACGGAGTGGTGCTCGCGGAAGGTGGTGGCCTCTTCCAGCAGGAAGAGGAAGAGCGCGGAGGCTCCTCCACACACGCACCCCACGAGGCCCCCGAGGAGCAGCCACTGAGCGAGCGAGCGGGCACCGCGCGGAAGGGTCACGGCCGAGCAGTGTAGACGGAGCCCCGCAACAAGCGAGACATAGGCGAGGACTTCACACGCATCGACGTCAGCGCTCCCAGAGGCGGCTGAGCTTCAGCTCAAGTGCCTCGAAGGGTTCGGCCCGCACCCGGGCATCTCCCTCGTGTGCGCTCAGGCGTAACCAGCGCCCCTGCTCCAGCCGGTAGATCTCCAGCAGCCGGGGACGCGGATCCACGAACCACAGGTGCTTCACGCCTTCGCGTGCATACGCGCCCATCTTCCGTGCACGGTCCAAGGCCTCTGTGGAAGGGGAGATGACCTCGCACACCCAATCCGGCGCGAGCTCCATCGCAGCCGTGTCGGGAATCTCGGGGAGGCGTTCGCGTCTCCACCCTGCAAGGTCAGGGACGAGCGCGTCACCGCTCAAATGCAGCTCGGGTTCAATGAGGAGCACCCATCCGCCAGGCTTTTCGCCTCCAGGTGCGTCGTCGAAGGGGCCGACGTCTTGAAGCAGCCGAGCCGTCACACGCGCATGGGGCAACGCTGGCCGTGGACTCACATACAGCTCGCCGCCGACGATCTCCCCCACTTGGTGCGGCGGGACACTCTCCAAGTCCTCATAGGAGGCGCGTCGCGCTGGCCTATCGCTCATGTCCTCAGAATGCAGCCCTGTCCTTGCCATCGCAACCGGCTCGCCCCATACCCCATCCATGTGTTCGCTCATGAATGGAGCATGCACCCTACCTCTGACATTCTGCTCGGGTGCTCCTCCCTCGTGGGTCCTGCCGTCTTGGCTGGGACCACGCTGGGCAAACCTGTCGGACAAGTAGACCGGTTCGCCCAACGTGCGCCCGGGAAGCCCGACTCAGGCCACCACGATGTTGACGATCTTCCCCGGCACCACGATGACCTTCTTCACCGTCTTGCCTTCCACCTGCCGCGCGACGTTCGGCAGCGCGAGCGCCTGCTCCCGGACGGTGGCCTCCGCCGCGTTGCGCTCCACCTCCAGGCTGCCGCGCAGCTTGCCGTTGACCTGCACCGCGTAGGTGATGACCGCGTCGATCGTCAGCGCCTCGTCATGCGCCGGCCAGGCCTGCTGCACGAGGAACCCACTGCTCCCCAGCTTCTCCCACGCCTCGTCTCCGAGGTGCGGCGCGAACGGCCCCACCAGCTTGATCAGCGTCAGCAGGTCCTCGCGCGTGGCTCCCTGGCTCGTGAGCGCGTTCACGTACTCCATCATCGCGGCAATGGCCGTGTTGAACTGCATGCGCTCCAAATCGTTCGTCACGCGCTTGATCGTCTTGTGGCGCAGGCGCTGGTGCGGATCGTTCTCCGGCTGCTTCCCGGCGTCGAACTCCTCCGCCAGCCGCCACACCCGCCGCAGGAACCGGCTGCAGCCCTCGATGGCCCGAGGATCCCACGGCTTGGGCAGCTCGAACTCGCCCATGAACATCTCGTACAGCCGCAGCACGTCCGCCCCGTACTCCGCCACCACGTCGTCCGGGTTCACGCCGTTCATCTTCGACTTCGCCATCTTCTCGACCTGCACCGACAGCTTCTCGCCGGTCGACTTCAGGTAGGCGTCGTCCCCGCGCAGCTCCACCGCGGACAGCTCGTGGTAGCGGCCCATCGCGTCCTGGTACGTGTACGCCAGCACTGTCCCCTGGTGGCGCAGCTTCTTGAACGGCTCCTTCGTCGTCACCCAGCCCAAGTCGAACAGCACCTTGTGCCAGAACCGCGCGTAGAGCAGGTGCAGCACCGCGTGCTCCGCCCCTCCCACGTACAGGTCCACGTTCATCCACTGCTTCTCCGCCTCGCGCGACCACGGCTCCTGCGCGTTCGCCGGATCCAGGTAGCGCAGGTAGTACCAGCACGAGCCCGCCCACTGCGGCATCGTGTTCGTCTCGCGCCGCCCCGCTCCACCGCACTTCGGGCAGCGCGTCTCCAGCCACGAGGGAATCGTCGCCAGCGGGGACTCGCCCGTGCCCGAGGGCTCGTAGCGCTCCACTTCCGGCAGCAGCACCGGCAGCTCGCTCTCCGGCACCGGCACCGGGCCGCATTGCGCGCAGTGGACGATGGGGATGGGCTCGCCCCAGTAGCGCTGCCGCGAGAACACCCAGTCGCGCAGCCGGTAGCTCACCGTCTTCTTCCCGAGCCCCTTCGCCTCCAGCTGCGCGGTGATCTTCCGCTTGGCCTCGGCCGTCGGCAGTCCGTCCAGCTCGCCCGAGTTCACCGCCACGCCGTCCTCGGTGAACGGCTTGCCGGGCTCGGCATCGCCGGACACCGGGCGGACCACCTGCTGGATGGGCAGCCCGAACTTCACCGCGAATGCATGGTCCCGCTCATCGTGCGCGGGCACCGCCATGATGGCGCCCGTGCCGTAGGTGGCCAGCACGTAGTCCGCGATCCAGATGGGGATCCGCTGTCCGTTCACGGGGTTCAGCGCGTAGCCGCCCGTGAAGGCGCCCGTCTTCTCCTTGGAGAGCTCGGTGCGCTCCAGGTCGCTCTTGCGCCGCGCCGCCGCCTGGTAGTCTGCCACCGCCTGCCGCTGCTCCGGAGTGGTGAGCTTCTCCACCAGCGCGTGCTCGGGCGCGAGCACCATATAGGTGGCCCCGGAGAGCGTGTCCGGGCGCGTGGTGAACACCCGGAGCTCGGCGTTGGCGGCAGGGCCCTCGGCGACGCGGAAAATCACTTCCGCGCCCTCCGAGCGGCCAATCCAGTTGCGCTGCATGGCCAGCGTGGACTCGGGCCAGTCCACCTCGGCGAGGTCCTCCAGCAGCCGATCCGCGTACGCGGTGATGCGCAGCACCCACTGGCGCAGATCCTTGCGCTCCACCTGCGTGCCGCAGCGCTCACACTTGCCGCCGGATACCTCCTCGTTGGCCAGGCCCGTCTTGCACGAGGGGCACCAGTTGATGGGCATCACCGACTCGTAGGCGAGGCCCTTGCGGTAGAGCTGCAGGAAGATCCACTGCGTCCACTTGAAGTACTTCGGGTCGGTGGTGTTGACCTCGCGGTCCCAGTCGTACGCGAAGCCCACCGAGTCGATCTGCCGCCGGAAGTTGGAGACGGCCCGCTCGGTGGTGATGCGCGGGTGGATGCCCGTCTTGATGGCGTAGTTCTCCGCCGGCAGGCCGAAGGCGTCCCAGCCCATGGGGTGGAGCACGTTCCAGCCCTGCATCCGCTTCCACCGCGTGAGGATGTCCGTGGCGGTGTAGCCCTCGCAGTGGCCCACGTGGAGCCCCGCACCCGAGGGGTAGGGGAACATGTCGAGCGCGTAGAACTTCGGCTTCTTCGGGTCGAAGGAGGTCTTGTGCAGCTGGGCCTCCTGCCAGCGCTTCTGCCACTTCGGTTCGACGGTGCGGTGCTCGTAAGCCATGGCCGGGCACCTTAACTCCAGGCCGTGATCGCCGCAGCCTCGATGATTCAGAGGAGCCCGCGCAGCTCCTGGAGGAGGCGCTCGCCTGCTTCCTCTGGCCGTCTCTCGAGATCGAACACGAGCGAACTCACCCGCACGTCCCCCACGTGGAGCCGTACGGGCTGGGCGCTCCGGGACGGGTAGATGAGGAATGCGCGGTGCGTCCGCATGCGCGTGGCGTAGGCGACCATCTGCTGGATGTCGGCCACGGCGGGCTCTCGCGTGTCCTTGTACTTCGTGTCCAGCACGGCCAGGACACCTCCGGTCCTCTCGTCGGTGAGCACCAAATCGATCTTGAAGTGCAGGCTCCCGGTGGGCTCGAGGTCCGCATGGTGCTGGACGCTCAGGCTCATTCCCTCCGGGAGGTGGCGCTGGAGCCAGCGAGCGACGAACGCCTCGAAGAGCGTGGGCATGTGCAGGGTGAACGGTAGCAGGCCGTGGTCCCCGCCCTCCAGCGCCGGACCGCTCTGCTCGAGGAAGAACCTGCACAGCGCGTGCATGGGCCGGTAGTCCTCGTTCAGCCGGTCATAGAAGCGGTGCACGCAGTCGCGCGGGAGCACCTGGCGCGGCTCAATCATGGGCACCAACGCCCGGCTCGCCCGGCGGAGCTGTTCCCGGACATCCTCCCGGCCCAGAGGGAAGCGGTGGAGCAATGACAGAGTCCACGCGAGGATCTGGTTGTCGAGGACACTCTCCGTCAGCTCCTGGTACTCGCAGAAGAGCTGCGGCGATGCCACGCCTCCCGACCTCAGCGATTCGCGGGGCAGGATTCTCCCGCGGACATAGGGCAGGGCCTCTTGCTGCTCCACGTAGTCGCGGTAGAGCCCCTTGCGGACCCGCTCCAGGATGCGCCGCGCCAGCAGGGAGACGAGCGTCTCGTAGACCTCGTCGATCGCGCCCACGCCCGCGTGGCCTTCGTGGATCTGGAACGAGTCGAGATCATAGGCGTACTCCAGCATCCGGAAGAGGCTTCGCACCGGCACCTTCGGACGCACCCGCACCACGAGCGAAGGGGTAACCGGGAGGTTCCCGACGCAGCCTCGGGACTTGAAGCGGTAGTGGCCCCGGGTCCGGGGGCTGGGGAACTCGACGTCGATGCGGTGGCCATGGCGGGCATGGATGGCCAGCGCCAGCTCCTCGGGGAGCTCGGAGGCGGCGAGCTCGTGAAGCTGGTTCTCTTCCCACTCCAGGGTGCGCAGGGAGAGGGACACGCGGCTCAGCTCCAGTCCTTCAGGCGGGTCCGGGCGAGGTCCCTCCAGCGGAAGGGCTCCATCTTCTTCGGCTGGTCATAGAAGAACTCCTCCAAGTAGGGCTCGATCTCGCACTCCCAGATGTCCGGCAAGTGCTCGCGCAGCTCGCTTCCCATGAAAAAGGAGATGCCCAGCTCATAGTTCGGGTCTTCGATGAGGCGGTTCACGTCGCGCAGCACCTCGAGGAGGGAGGCGGCGGGGAGTCCTGCCCGGTCGAGGTGCTGCTGGAGGACGTCGTAGTCGGGCCGTAGCCGGAGAAAGGCGAAGCGCCGCCGGAGCGCATGATCCATCCGCGCGATGGAGCGGTCCGCGGTGTTCATCGTCCCGATCACCGTCACGTTGCGAGGGATGCGCAGAGGCCTGCCGCCCGCCGCGAGGGGGACGCTCTGGTCCCGGTATTCCAGCAGGTACATCAGCTCGCCGAAGACGCGCGGCAGGTTGGCCCGGTTGAGCTCATCCAGGATGAGCACACACGGGGCAGGATCCAGCTCCTCTGCTTTGCGGCAGAAGCGGACGAAGCGGCCCGGAAGGAGCTTGTAGCTCAGCGCGCCCTTCACCACTTTGGGGCGGATGCCTTGGATGAAGTCCTCGTACGCATAGGCGGGGTGGAACTGGAGCGTCTCCACCTGTCCATGCGTCTCCGAGAGCAGGAGCTTGGCCAGGCGGGCCGCCAGGAACGTCTTCCCTGTCCCAGGAGGTCCCTGGAGGATGACCTGCCGCTTGCGCTCCAGAATGCGCAGCCACCCATCCAACTGCTCGGGCGGGAGGCCCGTGTCCGCGAGCAGCTCCTCGCGGGTATAGCGAGGGTGGCTGGACCGAGGACGCATCACCTCCGCACGGACGGGCTCATCGATGACCATGAGGTCCGGCTCTGGCCTCTCGCGTGAGAGGTTGCGCTTCTCGTCTTCAGAAAGGAGGGGAAGGCCGTAGCGCCCACCCTCAGGGGTATTCAAGGCTGTATTGAGGGCTATCTGCTGCGCTTCGGGCAGCCAAGCCACCAGCCCAAAGGTCCCATCTTCCCTGCGGTGGAAGGGCCTGATGGCCCGGGGCTTCGAGACAGCGACGCCCAGCGAGGCGCGGAGCAGCTCGGTAGACAACGTCGCTTCCGGCGTCTTGCCTTCAGTGTTGCACAGCCTCTGTTCCTGGATCTGCTGCCAGATCTCCTCGACGCGCAGAGGTTTGCCGTGTGACTCGAGGACCTGCTGTGCCGCCTGGATGAATGTCAGCGCCAAGGTTGCTTCAGTATAGGCGCTCAACCAACAACGGGCAGGGGTGGCCTCAACCCACACGGGGAGGAAAGAGCATGTGCCCCAGGCGCTTCTTGGAGCCGAGCAGCGCCTGCTTGAAGTCCTCGGACTCGCGGGGCCGCGCCAGCTTCAGCACGTCGTGGCACACCAAATCCGACGGCATCATGCACACCAGGGAGTTGTCGGCGGACTGGGCCTCGTCGTCATCGCGATCGATGGTCCAGTCCTGGCTCTGCATGACCTCCAAGAGCGCTTCGCGCGAGCCCCGGAGCCAGGCTTCGAGGCGCGGATCCTGCCGGTGCTGCGCGGGCACCACCAGCATGCCCTGCTCCTTCACATCGCGGATCGAGACCTCGCCGCTCTCGTCCAGGTAGAACGTCACCAGCCGAAGCACGGCGTAGACGTCGTCTGGATGGGCGTCCTCGGGCCGCCACGGATCGTCCGGCACCCAATGAAGGGCAAAGTAGTGCGACGCGATGGGGAACGTGGTCTCGAAGAGCGCCCGGAGGTCCGGCGTCACGGCTGCCCGCGCTTCTCCAGCGCCTCGAGCTGCTGCAGGAAGGCGCGGCCCTTCGCCGGATCCGTCATGTGGATGAACGCCGCCATCCCCTTGAGCTGATCCAGCGACTCGCCCTCACGGCCCGGCTTGCCCTTCTCCCGGTTGTGGATCGCCGCGCGCAGCCGCCGGATGACGTCCCTCGGCACGCGGGCGGCCGGCACTCCGTTGGGCGCCTCGTTCACCACCAGCCCCGTCACCCGCTGCCGCGTGCCCTTGCGCAGCACCCGCGTCTTGTCCGGGTGCAGCGTGAAGCCCTCGGCCTCCAGGATGCTCTTCACCCGCGCCAGCAGCAGCGCCACCGGTGCGTCCGCCTGCGCCTTCCCCTTCGCCCCCTTCGCCCGCTTCCACGAGAACGTCAGGTCATCCGCGTAGCGCGTGTACGTGAAGCCCAGCCGCTTCGCCATCGCCGACACCCGCTTGTCCAGCTTCAGGCACAGCGCGTTCGTGATCGCCGGAGAGGTAGGCGCCCCCTGCGGCAGCGCCCGGGGGCCCTTCGCCACGTAGAGCGTCTTGCCCCGGAACTGCATCACCTCGCGCGGGGCCTCCGTGGACAGCAGCGAGAGCAGCGTCGCCGCGTGCTCCTCCAGCCCGCCCTTGCGCAAGAGCCCCTTCACCCGGCGCCACGTCACCGAGGGGAAGAAGTCCTTCACGTCCACCTTCACCAGCACGTCCGCGCCCCGGTGCGCCAGCGCGTTGGTGAGGATGGAGCGCCCCGCCACGAAGCCGTGCGCCGCTCCGTGCACCGGCAGCCGCTCCACCACGTTCGACAGCACCCAGCGCTGCGCCGCCTTCAGCTCCTTCTTCGGCGCCGTAATCGTCCGCTGGCCGCCGTCCCGCTTCGGAATCTGCCAGCTCTGGTAGTGCGTGCCCGTGTCCACCTCGCGGTGGAAGGCGAACCAGCGCAGCCGCGCCACCGGCACGCCCAGCGCCTTGGCCAGCGCCTCCGCCGAGTCCAGCGCCGGCATCCCGTTCGCCTTCGCCCGCTCCTCGCGGTGGGGCACGTCGAACTTGTCCGGGCCGCCCTGCTCGTCCCAGTGCACCCCCACGCCCAGGTGGTTGATGTGCGTGGCCTTCCACGCCTCCCAGACCTCGCGCTCCAGCTTGCGGCGCTCCCCGGCCTCGGCCTTCTTCTTCTCCTTCCAGGCCGCCTTCTGCTTCTCGGAGAGCTCCTCGAAGTCCACCTCCTCGGCGGCCACGCCCCGGGCCACGAGCTGCTGGCGGACCCACTCGTCCTTGCCGCCCGCCTCCTCCACGGCCTTCCACTGCGCCAGGAGCACCTCGTGCCGCTGACGGCGCGCCTCGCGCTGGGCGAGCGCCGCCGCCGAGGGCGGGGTGGGTTGGGGGGCGGTGCCGGGCTGCGGCGGCGCTGCGGGGACGTGTGTCTCCAGCTTGGAGGTCATGGCAGCTCCTGATGTCGAGGCGGCTACGGGCGGGGGCGGCGAGCCGCGAGCGATCGAGAGAGGCCCCTAAGGCACCACCTGCTTACCTGGGGCACGGTAGCCTCACCGGCTCTCCCTGGCGCCGACCTTCTAGAGCGCTAGGGAAACGGCGGTTGCGTCGTTGGTTCCGCTCCCTGGCGCTCTAGAAGGTCGGCGCCAGGATGAGAGCCAAGAACAGGCTACCTTGCGGAGAGTGTCCAGCATTGCATCCAGAGCGGCGCAGCGCCGCTCCCGCGCTCGAGGCGCTGAGGCTGATGGCTTTGGGACCTCTCTCGGTCGTTCGCGTGGGAAGTGAGAGTTCGCTCGCTCGTACCCGCCCTGCTGGCTGAGGGGTAGGCAGCCAGACAGTCCGGTTTTCTACACCAGCCCAGAGGGGCCGTCGATGAACGGAAGCCTCGGCTCCCCCGCCGATCCATCCCAATCCATCAGGAGGTTTTAGGCTTGGCGGTTATTCCCGGTTTTGCTATGTGAACCCGCCTTTTTTCTCACATTCCCACAAATCAAGAGAGGCGGGCGTCATGAAGAGCAATCGAAGCCGCGGTTTCACCTACATCGAATGTCTGGTGGCGCTGGCCATGGCGGGCGTGTTGATGGTCATCGCGCTGCCGCGCTTCCTCCGGGCGCAGACGCACGCGCGCCAGTCCGAGGCCATCACCCACCTCAAGAGCCTGCACACGGCGATGATGACGCAGCAGAACAAGCCCTCGAACATCCACGTCTACAACTTCGATCCGCCGCGCGGGAACCGGTACAGCTACCACCTGGATCATGGGTGCCACACGACGGAGAACCGCAGCAACCAGGACGCCGTGAAGCACAGCGGGGACGTCTGCGTGGGGGTGGATAACTTCGCCTATATGATGTTCCCCCGGACCTTCACCCCGGTGCGCGTGGTCAACCCGGTGTGGAGCCAGCGGGACGCAGGCAATGGGATGGGCGCCAGCGCGGGTATCTTCGGCACGTGCGGCTATCCGGACTCGTGGGACTACCTGGCGTATGCGGCCGGGGACACGGACTTCGAGGGCACCGAGGACTACGAGCATCTGTGGGACTCGGCGGACACGTGGCTCATCTCCTCGGCGGACGGCCAGCTCCACCGGGTGTGCCCGGCCACCACGAGCCCCGTGTCGGCACCCGCGGGCGAGCCGTTCATGGTGTACGACGACGCGGCCTGCAACTGAGCACGGCGTGAGAGCGGGCGGCTGAGCGGCGAAGGGGGATTGGCAGGCATGCGCCTCACGGTTCATGCTCGGGGGATGGGGGAGACCCTCTTTCACATCACCGTCCTCTCCAACTTCGCGCGGGCCTTCGACAAGTACGCTTTGAGCTACTCGAAGGCCCGCATCCCCGAGAGCACCTTCCCCGATCGCTTCTTCCTCCTGCGCCAGGAGGAGCTCGGCATCGGCATCCGCAAGGCCAGCGGCCTGCTGGAGCGGCTGGGGCTCGAAGGGGATCGGCTCATCGCGCTCGAGACACACGTGCCGTCCGAGCAGCTCCAGCCCAATGAGCGCACGGGGCTCGGCCGCTTCATCCTCGGGCCGGAGATCCGCCTGAGCGCGGTGCACGCGGTGGGGCCCGAGGGCACGCTCACGCGCTGGGACGTAGAGACGGCCTTCGCGCGCTCGCTCCAGGTCCTCCATCCCACCTTGAAGCCCTACGAGGCGCTGAGCCCGCGCTCCATCTCCTTCCTCCCCATCGCCCGCGGCTGCCAGGCGGACTGTGCGTTCTGCTTCTCCGAGGCCTCCATCTCGGCGGATCAGGCCCAGGCGGCCCTGTCGAAGGAGGTGGTGGAGGCCCACCTGGATGAAGCGCTCGCGCGCGGCGCGGAGCGTGCCGTCATCACCGGAGGCGGTGAACCCGGGCTTTTGCCCCTGCCGCGCTTGCTGGAGCTCGTGCGAGCCTGTGCCGCGCGCTTTCCCCAAAAGGTGGTGCTCATCTCCAATGGAGTCTTCCTCGCGCGTCTGGACGATGAAGCACGCGGCCGGGCGCTGCTGCAGCTCGAGGAGGCGGGGCTGACGGTCCTCTCCTTGTCCCGGCACCACGCGGAGCCCTCGCGGAACGCGGCCCTCATGCGGCTGGACACCGGCACCGAGCGCGTCCTCGGGAGCTTCCGCTCCGGAGGCTTCCACAGCCTGCGCCCGCGCCTGGTGGCCGTACTGCAGCGAGGTGGGCTCGACTCCGAGCAGACCTTCGCGGAGTACCTGCAGTGGGCCGCCGCGCAGGGCGTCGACGAGGTGACGTGGAAGGAGCTCTACGTCTCCACCTCGGAGGAGTCCGTGTACCACTCCCGCCCGTCCAACCTCTGGAGCCGCGAGCACCAGGTGTCGCTCGCGCTGGCTACGGAGTGGCTCCAGGCACAGGGGTGGCGCCGGGTGGCCGAGCTGCCCTGGGGTTCACCTATATATGAAGGAGTGGTGGACGGGCGGCGGATGCGGGTGGCCACCTATACCGAGCCGAGCCTCTTCTGGGAGCGCTCGAACGGCCTGGCCCGGAGCTGGAACGTGCTCGCGGATGGCGCGTGCTACGCCTCGCTCGAGGATCGCCGCAGCCGCCTGGAGCTGACATGAACTGGGAGGAATACAAGCGCCGCTGCCGCGAGCTGCTGGCCAGCGAGCGAGGCGCGAAGCTGGTCCGGCTCGACTGCATGAATCCCCCCAAGGCCCTGTCGGCGCTCGCCCCGGCGCTCCCGGCAGAGCTCCCGGTGCGGGATGCCCAGGAGCTGGAGCGCGCGTGGCGCGAGTGCTTCCACCTGCCTCGCACGGGGCCTGGGCCCGAGGCGCGCATGCTGCTGGGGCGCGGAGTGCGCGACCTGCTGCGAGCCCTGTTCCACGCCTTCGCTCGCGAGGGCCGGGTGCTGCACGCGCCGTCGGACGTCTATCCCGTGTACCACTCGCTGGCGGCGAGCGCCGGGCTGGCCGTGCACGCGTTCCCCACGGTTCCCTTGCCGCAGCTCCCGGAGCAGGCGCCCGGAGCCGCGCCGGAGGTGCTGCTCCTGCCGGATCCGCTCGTGCCCCTGGGCCGGTGGCTCTCGGAGGAGGAGGGCCGGAAGCTGGAGGCCTGGCTCGCGGCGGATCCACGGCGGCTCGTGGTGATCGACGCCGTGTACACCTTCGCCTCCCGCTTCACCGGGGTGACGGAGCGGCTGCTCCAGACGGGGCAGGCGCTGCTGGTGCACTCGCTCGCCAAGGGCCACCTCACCCCGGAGCTGGCGGGCTTCGCACTGGTCCCCGGCGCCGTCGCCCGAGGCGTGGAGGCCGTCGAACCCCTCCAGCTCGAGTCCACCGCGCTGCGTCAAGCCTGCTTCCTGCTGGAGCGCCACCCGGAGCTGCCCCAGCGCGTCCAAGCCCGCTTCGAGGAGCAGTGGGGCCAGGTCCGCGAGCGGCTGGGGACGCTGCCCTTCGATGTTCCTCGGACCGGCTATTTCACCACCAGCTCCAAGAGTTTCGAGGAGTTGCTCGAGCAGGGCTGGCTGGCGGTGCCCGGCTCGGTGTTCGGTCCGCCCGAGGCGCGCTGGACCGCGGTGACGTGCCTCCTGGGGTGACGGCGGGCGGTGACTGCCGTCATCACTCGGTGACAGGAGTCCCACCTTGAGGTGGTGACAGCCGTCATCCCTCGCAGGGGCTGATCCGCTACTCGGGCCGCTCCCGGCCCTCGGAGAGGCTGGGCAGGGCACGTTGGCACACCTCCTGCTTCATGTCGTGAGCAGAGGCCACACCCGGTGGCCCCTCCCGAACCCCCCTCTTTGGAGGAACCCCGTCATGGCGATCTCCCCTCTCTCGAAGCCCGCGTTTGCCCGGTCCTCCGCTCTCTCCACCTCGACCCCCTCGCCGATCTCCTCTCAGCCGCGGGGCATGCAGGGCCTGCAGCAGGGTCCGCAGCAGGGCAGCGCGCTGCGCCGGATGCTCATGAGCGACGGCTTCGACGCGCCGGTGGGTATGGGCAAGATGGGCGCGGGCAAGATGGGCGGCCTCGAGAAGGGTGGCATCGACTCGACGATGAAGATGCTCACCCAGATGACCGACCTGCTCGCCAAGGCCACGCAGATGCTGGCCAGCGAGCTGGGCCGGGGCATCCCCGGCATGCAGGGCGCGTCGGCTCCCCAGATGGGCGGCATGTCGGCCGCGGGCGCCCCGAGCGCGATGAGCGGGATGGGTGCTCCGAGCGCCGCCGCCGCTGCTCCGGCCGCCGCCGCCGCCGCTCCGGCCGCCCCGAGCGCCGCCGCCGCCGCTCCGGCTGCTCCGGCCGCTCAGGGGGCCTCGCAGGTCGCCGGCCCTGAGGCCGTCTCCGCTCAGAAGGGCTCGCAGGTGGGCGAGCGGACGATGACCTTCGTCAACGATGGCAACTCGCCCATGAACATCCAGTTCACGCCGAACGCCGGGGACAAGGCGATCGACGGCGTGACCCTGAAGCCGGGCGAGACGAAGACGGTGGCGTTCCCGGACGGCTGGTCCGGCAACTTCCGCAGCACGGCGGGTGACGGGAAGAACGCGACGCTCGGCGAGGTGAAGTTCAACGGCGGCGGCAACAACACCTACTACGACGTGAGCTACATCGAGGGCGCCAACGCCGCGATGACCATCAAGCCGGAGAGCGGCGGCCGGCTGTCCGGCACGATGGACAACCTGCTGTCGGGCGCCCCGGACTCCATCAAGGCCAAGGACGCCAACGGGGACGTCTACGGCATCAAGAAGACCACGACGTCCAACGTGCAGGACGGCTCGGTGGTGGACTACTACCGGAAGCACGTCGGGGCGGACCAGGGCTACGTCATCCCCACGGACGACGCGAGCACGCTGGGCTCGAAGGACAGCCACCTCGTGGTCCACATGAAGAACCTGACCTGAGACGCAGACCCTAGAAAAGGCTTCGCCACCCGTCGGGGCAGAGAGGGTGGCGAAGCGCAGCACTGGCGCGGAGTGACCCGCGCCAGCTTTTTCCAAGCCGTCAGTTGAGCTGCTTCAGGATGCGGATGCCGCGGATCTGGAAGTGGATGTTGCCGCGCTGGTCATCCCAGGCAGGCAGGAGCTCGAGGATGGAGGAGAGCTTCGCCGGGTCCCAGTTGGCTGAGTAGTCGGGGCTGGAGAACGGCAGCTTCACCGTCGTCCAGATGCCGACCTCCGGATGGCCGATGAGGGTCTTCAGGTCGCCGGTCGTGCAGCTGCCGTCCGTCTTGCGGTTGCAGACCAGCTTCACCCAGAAGTCCTGCGTGGTGTTGCCGTAGTCGAGCACCTTCAGCTGGAACTGCACGCCGCCCGTGGCGGCGATGGGCGACACATCCAGGAGCGTCGGGTCCTTGATCGTGAGGAAGAAGCCGCCGTTGCCACCGCCGTCCGTGACGCCGTTGAGCACCACGTCGATCAGCTTGTCGTCCGAGACCTCGAGGTCCGGCGTCACCGTGACGCTGCCCGAGCCGTAGGACCAGCCCCCGGGGGTGCTGAACACCGCGCTGTCCGCCACGCCATTCACGTAGACGTCCTTGTCGTTGGTGATCTGGAGGATGTTGCCGCCGGTGCCGCCGCTCTCGCAGGGGACGTTGCCCACCTTGTTGGGCTCCCAGCGGATGTTGGCGACGGACAGCTCCATCGTGCCCTCGGTGTAGAACAGCATGGGGGTGTTGATGGTGGTGAAGTCCGTGCCCTTCTGCGAGAAGCACTGCAGCGGGATGGCCAGCTCGGTCCAGGTGTTGACCGGCAGGGCCTTGAGCGCCGCGGTCACGTCGATCTCGCCACCGCACGGGTACACGCAGTCGATGCGGGCCTTCACCGAGGCGCTCGGCGCGGCACCCAACCGGGCATCGAAGACGAGCGCGCCGTTCGCATTCAGGTAGGACTGCAGGTTGCGGACGTCGCCGTTGGTCGCGCTCTGCATGTAGAGCTGGCCGGTGGTGGTCCAGGTGGCCTTCACCGCCGCCCACTGGAGGCCGTTGCGGTCATCCACCGGGGTGGCGGTGACTTCGCCAGCGGGCGTCTTCGTGCTGTTGCTGGTGGACTGGACGATGTCGACACCGCCCCAGTTGGACGGAGCGCCCAGGCGCATCACCCAGTTCTCCTGGTTGCCGCGCTCGAACACCGGCAGCGGCAGCGTCGCCGTGCCACCGCCGCCCTCCACGCCGCAGCCCACCTCGGGGCTGGCCTCGTCATACGCGCCCTGCTCCGAGGTGTCGGAGGAGGTCATCCCGTAGCCGTAGGCGTAGAGCGGGGCATAGCTGGCGTCGCCGCGGTTGAGCGACGTCTGGCAGGCCGCCTTGGGCCACGAGTACGAGAGCTTGCCGGTGAAGTCGAAGTTGACCGAGCCGTCCTCCTTCTTGAACAGCACGTCCGCGAGGCCATCGCCCTCGGTGCCCGGGAGCCAGGCCGCGACGAACGCATCCGAGCGGTTGAGCTCCTTGTTCACGTAGAGCGGGCGGCCGGAGAACAGCACCGTGACGATCTTCTTCACGCCCTTGGCCTTCAGGCTGTCGATGAGCGTCAGGTCCTCCGGGCGCAGCTTGGCGAGCTCCATCGTCTTGGTGTTGCCGATGTCGCCCTGGCCCTCGGCGTACGGCGTCTCGCCGATGAACACGATGGCGGCGTCATAGGTGGCGTCCGCCAGCGCACCGTTGGCGCTGGTGTCGAGCGTGGCCGTGGGGACGATCTTCTGAATGGCCTGCCACGCGGTGGTGCCGCCGCCGAAGTCGGCGTTGGTGTTGTTGGTGCCCTGCCACGTCAGCGACCAGCCGCCGGTCTGGTTCGACAGGCTGTCGGCGCTCTTGCCGGTGACGAGCACCTTGGCATTGCGCGCCAGCGGCAGCGTGTGGCCGTTGTTCTTCAGCAGCACCAGCGACTTGCGCACGGCCTCGCGGGCCACGGCGCGGTTCTCGGCGGTGCCCAGCTCGTGCGAGGCGTTGCGCAGCGAGGGCTTGGGCTTGTCGAAGAGGCCCGCACGGTACTTCACGCGGAGGATGCGGCGCACCGCATCGTTGATGCGCTCCTCGGGAATCTCGCCGCTGCGCACCGAGGCCAGGGTGTTGGTGATGAACGCCTTCCAGTCATCCCGGTAGGGCACCATGATCATGTCGATGCCGGCGTTGATGGCCTGGGGGCAGTTGCTGTTGGAGCAGTCGACGGCAGAGTCGCTGTTGGCCTTGGCGATCTGGCCGATGCCGTTCCAGTCGGAGATGACGAAGCCATCGAAGCCCATCTGGGTCTTCAGCACGTCCGTGAGCAGGTACTTGCTGCCGTGCAGCTTGTAGGCCTTGGCGGTCTCGCCCTGCTCCTTGTTCTGCCAGCTGTTGTACGAGGCCATCACCGTCTGCGCGCCCGCCTTGAGCGCGGTGAAGTAGCCGCGGCCGTGAATCTCGCGCAGCTCCTTCTCCGTGACGGTGGTGACGCCCTGGTCCTTGCCACGGGTGGTGCCGCCGTCGCCGATGAAGTGCTTGGCCGTGGCCACCACCCGCTCGTTCGTCTTCGCGTCCTTGCCGAGCAGGCCCTGCAGGCCCTCGATGGCCTTGCCGCCATAGGCCTCGACGAGCTCGGGGTCCTCCGAGAAGCCCTCGTAGGTGCGGCCCCAGCGGTCATCCCGCACCACCGCGAGCGTCGGAGCGAAGGCCCAGTCGATGCCGGTGCGGGACACCTCGCGGGCCGTCACCTCGCCGATGCGGCGGATGAGGTCCGGATCATGCGCCGCGCCCAGGCCGATGTTGTGGGGGAACATCGTGGCGCCGCGCACGTTGTTGTGGCCGTGCACGGCGTCGGTGCCCCACATGATGGGGATGCGGTGCGGGTTGGCCGGATCCATCGAGGCCTCCCACAGCTCGTCGGCGCGGGCGACCCAGTCCTGGATGGCCGCGGCCTTGTTGCCGCCGGGCCAGGAGCCGCCGCCGTTCAGCACCGAGCCGAGGTGGTACTGCTTCACCTCGGCGGCGGTGACGTTGGGGATCTCCACCTGGGTCATCTGCCCGACCTTCTCCTCGAGCGACATGGCCTTCAGCAGCGCATCCACCTTGGCCTCGAGCGCTTCATCCCGGGGGATGGCGCTGTCGATGCGGGGCCAGCCGTCCGGGGGAGGAGGAGGCTCGGGAGGAGGCTCCTCGATGGGAGGCGGGTTCGGCTTGTCCTCCTTGCAGGCGGTGAGGGTGAGCGTCAGAAGGGCGGCTCCACGCAGGAGCGCCCGCCAGGTGAATGACTGTTTCATGTCCTCTCCTCTGTACTGCCTACAAGCCCCCTGAACCGACTGCCGGGGAGGTCTAGCCCGCGGGGCAGAACGTCACGTTGAGCTGCGTGCCGCCGGAGCACGTGAAGAAGCCGGCCTGGTTGGCGGCCATGGGGTAGTCGTCGTAGGCGAACGCATACACGGCGCCGCACTGCTGATGAACCCACTTGGCGTACTGGTTATACGGCTTGCCCGTATTGTAGTACTGGGAAACGGTGGTGCTGTCCGGCGCGTCCACCATGCCGCGGTTCAGCGCGGCGCACCACTTGGCGCTCTGGTCGAAGAACGGCGGGGAGCACGCGTAGACCTGGGGCGTCTTCGCCGTGCCCGGGTTGCACTGGCCCGGGTATTTGCTGGCGCAGCGGGCAATCTCCGAGTCCAGCCGCGTGCAGATGGTGCCCCGGCGCGAGTCGCTGGCGTACTCGCCATCCAGACAGAAGGAGCGGGGCGCGAGGCAGATGGTGCCGCCGCCCATGGAGTAGCGCAGGCCGTCCGGGCAGCCGGTGTCGATGGCGCTCTGCATGGCGCTCGCCGTCTTGTTGCACTGCACCTGGACGCAGTTGTTGGCGCCCGCGGTGCTGATGGCCATGGGCAGGCCCACGTGGTCCACGTAGGTGAGGTTGTAGTGGATGAGCTGCGAGCCGTTGTTCTCCAGGGTGAACTCGGCCTTCTCCAGCTCGCGGGGCGAGGTGGGCGACGGCAGCGTCCGGTACGCGCTCACGCGGCCGGCGGGGTAGTTGCCCGGCGTGTTGTAGGTGTACGTCTGGCCGCTGGCCAGGTTGCGGTAGATGGGGTTGCCCGACGAGTCCCGCTCGAGGCTGATGCTGTTCACACCCGTGAGCAGCACGTTGAGGTTGAACGGGCACTTGTTGGTCACCTTCACGGGCACCGTCCCGGAAGGCGGCGGCGTGGTGGTGCCGCCGCTGTTGTGCAGCTCGAACCAGTCGAGCTTGAAGAGCCAGTCGCCGCCCGTGGCCACGCCCTTGAGGTACAGCGAGCGGGTGCCGCTGAGCTTGGTGATGGTGACGGTGCGGGTGGTGAAGGTGTTCCAGTCGGCGCCAGTGGCGGCGGTCAGGTCCACCGTGCCGACCTTCGTGCCGGAGCCCACCGCGTCCGCCCAGATCTCCGCGCGTCCGCCGCCATAGGGCGCCGCGAGCTGGAACTTGATCTGGTCCGCGTCGGTGAAGAGCACCGAGGGGTAGTGGATCACCTCGTTGACCTGGAAGCCGCCGACGGACTGGCCCTCGCCGCCGCCCTCGTTGAAGACGGCGCCGGCCGTGGTGCCGGAGGAGGACCAGGTCTCCGCCTGGCGGCGGCTGCCGACGATGACGGACTGCGAGGTGCTCTCCAGGGAGATGCCCTCCGGCGCCTCGGTGGTGCCACCACAGCCCAGATTCAACGCAAAGAGACATCCCGCGGCGCCAACGCCGCTCCAAAAGCTCGAGTTCTTCATGTGAGGTTCTCCGGAGAGCCCCACCGGGCGGCGGCAAGCCACCCGATGGAGCTGGCTCAACAGAAAGGGGAGGGGATTACTGGCGCTGCCACACGCGGACGTAGTCGACGTACATGTACATCGGGAAGTCGGCGGGGTTCGGCTCGGCGTAGCCCGTGAACAGGCCGCTCAGGGCCAGGTTCAGGATGATGTGGAAGGGCTTCTGGAACTCTTCCTTGTTGCTGGCGGTGATGTCCACGGTGTGCACGGGCGTCGGGTGCGTATCGCGGTCCACGTACCAGCGGATCTGCGTGGGCTCCCACTCGATGGTGTACAGGTGGAACTGGCGCACGTCGCCCACGTTGATGTTGCTGGGCTGCTCGTTGTTGAGGCCGTTGCCCCACGGGAAGAGTCCGGTGCGCGAGTCCCAGAACAGGTTCTGGTAGGTGTTCGCCTCCAGGTTCTTGTGCTCCATGATGTCGATCTCGCCGCAGCTCGACCAGTTGCTCGCCATCACGTCATAGGCGCTCATGGCCGGGGTGTAGCTGCTGGTCACCGAGTCGTCGCACGCCGTGCCCATCATCCAGAAGGCCGGCCAGGTGCCGATGGCGTTGGGCATGGCGATGCGGGCCTCGACGCGGCCGTACTTCCACGACTTCTTGCCCTTGGTCGTGATGCGCGAGGAGAACTGGTACCAGTTGCGGCCGGCGATGTTCGTCGGCGTCGTCTTGAAGTCCGCGCGGATGACGAGGTTGCCGTTCTGCACGGAGGCGTTCTCGGGGCGGTACCACTCCCACTCACCGTTGCCCCAGCCGGAGAAGGCGCCCGCGCCCGGGTTGAAGCCGTTGCCCACGTGGTAGCTCCAGTTGGCGGAGTTGGGCTGGCCATTCACGCTGAAGGTGTCTTCCCACACCACCGCCCACGAGCCAGTCGGCGGGGGCGTGGTGCCTCCAGTCATGGTGAACTGGGTCCACGCGGTGTCAAACGCCCCCGTGCTGGCGCCCACGGTGAGGAAGTAGCGGACCGTGGCGCCGTTGGGGATGCCCGTGACGTTGTACGTGTGGTTCGTGCCGCTGGGCGTCATGCGGAAGTTCTGCTGCGCGCCCGAGTTGATGGTGTAGTGCACGTCCGCCCAGCTCGCCTCATTGACGTAGAAGCGGACGCTGTTCGCGGAGGTGATGGTGTGGCCATACGTGGTGGCCGCCTCCGCATCCGGGGTGAACAGCACCGCCAGCGCGACTGCCAGACACTGCGCCGCGAGCACTCCTCGAAGACCAACGCCTACTGCCGGGTTGCCACGCATCTCGAGCTCCTTGGGGGGTGGAGGGATGGCGTCTGGTTGGTAGGGATGGGCCCCTGCCGCATCCGGGATGGTGAGTTCAGAGCGTGTCGAGGTGTGGTGCGGTGCGTCAGCGGCAAAGACTCAGCTCGGGGCCCCCAGACGTTCGCGGAACTGCCTATAGGCCTGTTTTCCCAGCGAGTAAAGCTTTTAGTGAAAGCGCATTCACGAAAGCGTCACACTGTCGCCCAGCGGACGCCTTCACGTGAATGTGTATGGATTGAGAGCGCCGTCAGGGCGCGACGGCGGAGGACTGCCAGGGCCGCTGGGCGGCGATGAAGTCGCGATACCAGAGCGCGCTGTCCTTCAGCACACGACGCTGCGTGTCGAAGTCGACGTACACGAGCCCGAAGCGCTTGAGGTAGCCCGAGGCCCACTCGAAGTTGTCCATGAAGCTCCACGCGAAGTAGCCGCGCACGTCCACGCCCTGCTCCCGGGCCGCGGCCAATGCCGCGATGTGTTGCTCCAGATAACGCACGCGCTTCGTGTCATGCACCGCGTCATCTTCCAGACGGTCCGCGAAGGCGGCGCCGTTCTCGGTGATGGAGAGGGGCGGCAGGCGGTAGTCGCGCGCCAGCCGGGTCAGCAGCGCGGTCAGCCCCTGGGGGAAGACTTCCCAGCCCATGTCCGTGAAGCCCTGCTCACCCGGGGGCTTGGCCTGCGGGTCCTCGGCGTGGATGAAGTTGCGCATGTAGTAGTTGATACCCAGGAAGTCGATGGGCTCCTGGATCAGCCTCAGCTCCTCGGGCCGCACGATGGGGGCGTCCGCGCCCAGGTGCTCGAGCACGTCCTGCGGGTAGCTGCCGCGGAACAGCGGATCCATGTACCAGCGCACACCCAGGCCATCCTCCAGGTGGGCCTTGGCCCGGTCGGCGGCCGTGGGCCGAGCCGGGTAGCTGGGCGACAGGTTCAGCACGATGCCGAGCTGCACCCGGGGAGCCACCGCGCGCAGCGCTCGCACCGCGAGGCCATGCGCCATCAGCAGGTGGTGAGACACCTGCATCGCCAGCCGCCGGTTCGTCAGGCCGGGGGCGAAGATGCCCTTCTCGTAGCCCAGCGTGGCCACGACCCAGGGCTCGTTGAACGTGGCGATGCTCTCCACCCGGTCTCCCAGGCGCCGCGCGACGAGCTCCGCGTAGTCGGCGAAGCGGTGAACGGTGTCCGTGCGCGCCCAGCCGCCCTCGTCATGGAGCGCCTGCGGCAAATCCCAGTGGTAGAGCGTCACGTGCGGCCGGATGCCGCGAGCGCACAGGCCGTCCACCATCCGGTCATAGAAGTCGAGCCCCTGGGGGTTGAGGGGAAGACGCCCCGTGGGCAGCACGCGGGGCCAGGCCACGGAGAAGCGGTAGGAATTGACGCCCAGCGAGGCGATCAAATCCAGGTCCTCTTCCAGCCGGTGGTAGTGGTCGCAGGCCACGTCTCCCGTGTGTCCCTCGACGACCTTGCCGGGCGTGTGGCTGAAGGTGTCCCAAATTGACGGGCCCCGCCCGTCCTCCGAGGCCGCGCCTTCAATCTGGTAGGCGCTGGTGGCGACTCCCCACTGGAAGTCACTCGGGAAAGAACCGGAAGCCTTGGAAGTCGTCATTCCCCGGACTGTGCCACAGCGGCGCTCGGGAGTGAAAGCGCTTGCAGTGCGGGTGGGGTTTTCCGTCCCTGGGGGTGTGCGTCAGACAACCACTCTCAGAGACACTAGCCGCGGCGGCGCAGGGTGGACTCGCGGACGATGATCTGCAGGGGGAGGTCCGTGACGGGGATGGGCTGGCCCTGGATCAACCGGAGCATCGCCTCGCCCGCGATCTTCCCCAGGTCATACGCCGGCTGGCGCACGGAGGTGAGCGGCGGCGTCGTATAGAGAGACGAGGGCAAGTCGTCGAAGCCAATCAAAGAGACGTCCTCGGGCACGCGGATGCCTTTGCGATACAAGGCGAGCCGGGCG
The DNA here is from genome assembly GCF_000737315.1 of Hyalangium minutum. Lineage (GTDB taxonomy): Bacteria > Myxococcota > Myxococcia > Myxococcales > Myxococcaceae > Hyalangium > Hyalangium minutum. The sequence continues at coordinate 651,269 of NZ_JMCB01000006.1, read as the reverse complement.
CCGTAGGCCATCTGATCATTGGCGGCGAACAGGCCGGTGAAGTTGAGGCGCGACTCCAGCAGGTGGTTGATCGCCAGCAGGCCGCCGGTCTCATGGAAGTCGCCGAAGGCGATGAGGCGCTCGTCCACGGGCAGGCCGGCCTCGGTCAGCGCGCGGCGGTAGCCGGCCAGACGGTCGCGGGCATCGGCGGTGATTTCAGGCCCAGCGATGTGGGCGATGCGCGTGTGGCCCAGCTCGATGAGGTGGCGGGTGGCGTCGTAGCCGGCCTGCTCGTTGGCCAGGCTGATGCTGAAGAGGCCGGGCCCCTGCAGCGAGCGCCCGGTGACGACGATGGGCATGCGCTGGGCATGAGTCAGGAGCGTGGCGTCGTCGATCATGCCCGTGAGCACGATGATGCCGTCCACGCGGCGGGCCACGAGCAGCGCCATGCGCTCGGTCTCCTTCGACGCGTTCCAGTGGCCGCTGACGAAGAGGGGCGCGTAGCCCGCGCGGGCCAGGCTGTCCTCGATGCCCTTGAGGGCCTCGTTGAAGAAGGGGCTGGCGATGTCCTGCGTGATGACGCCCACGGACATGGAGCGCCCACCGGCCAGACCGCGCGCCATGACGTTGGGGTGGTAGTCGAGGTCGGCGATGGCGCGCTCGACGGCCTTGCGCTTGCCCTCGCGGACTCGGGCGGTGCCATTGAGGATGCGGGAGACCGTGCTCGGGGACACTCCTGCGCGGCGAGCCACTTCCTCCAACGTCACAGGGGCGGGACTACTGCGGACTTCACCAGCCATAAGCCGAAGCTCTTAGCAGAGGCTTGACAGCGCTGTCAAAAAGCTGTTGGCGGCTCGTCGAGCAAGCAACTGAGAGAGGCCCCCAAGGCACCACCTGCTTACCTGGGGCACGGTAGCCTCACCGGCTCTCCCCACCGTCAGTACTCCGGCCGGGTGAAGAAACGGCGGTTGCGTCGTTGGCTCAGCTCTACACCCGGCCGGAGTACTGACGGTGGGATGAGAGCCAAGAACAGGCTACCTTGCGGAGAGTGTCCAGCATTGCATCCAGAGCGGCGCAGCGCCGCTCCCGCGCTCGAGGCGCTGAGGCTGATGGCTTTGGGACCTCTCTCGGTTGCTCGCGCTGAAGAGTCTGGGTGGCGTCACTCCTTTCGTGGTGGCCACCCGTGAGGCGGCCGGGCTGATTGTAGATCACACCATCGCCGAGGCGGCATCGATAAAGCCCTCGGAGGCCAGTTCTTCCAGGCGCGCGAAGTAGGCGGTGCGGGCCTCGGCGTCCGTGTCGAACCAGAGCTTCTGGTGGCGGGCGTCGCCCAGGCGAGGGCCCCACTCCACGGCCACCAGCTTGCCGTCCAGGGAGACGCGGTACACCTGCTCTTGTCCGCTGGCCTCGCGGCGCACGTACGAGCGCGTCTCCGCGCGGATGTGCTTGCGGCCCTCGGGCGTCTGGCGCAGGGCTTCCTCGGCCGCACGCTGCCGGGCGTATGCCAGCCGCAGGGCGATCATGTGCTCGCAGGGGCCCTCGCGCAGGCCGGAGCGGCGGAAGTGCGGGCAGCCGCAGCTGGCCTCCTTCACGCGGCCCTCCAGGTCCAAGGTGAAGACAGGGAAGAAGCTGCGCACGGCCTCGCGGTCCACGACTTCGCCGTGGATGCGAGTGCCCTCGCCCACCACCTCGTGCACCTTCGTCACCTTCACCTCGCCCGCGCCCGGACCGCCGTCGCCCAGCAGCCGGTGCGCCCGGGCCTCGCGCTCGCTGCCGAAGCGGATGACGGCCTCGTCCACCGGCGTGGGCATCAGCTCGCGCGGGCGGTACGCGCCTCGTGCGATGTCATAGAGGATGCGTCCGCGCAGGCACTCGAGCTGCAGTGCCGCGCGCACCGCGTCCTTCGGGGCTCCCGCGCCCGCGACCAGTGTCTCGAAGGAGAGCGGGCCCTCCGAGCGCAGCCGCTGGCGCAGCTTCTCCGAGAGTCCCTCTGGCACCGCGCGCGGCATCAGCACGTCGAAGGCCGCAGCGCTGGACCAGCCGCTCTCCGTCCAGCCCGTGAGCGCCAGCGTCAGCGTGGCCGGGCCCATGTCCATCACCCAGAACACCGGCAGGCCCGGGCCGAGCAGCTGCACCCGGACGCTCTGGGCGTGGGGCAGCAGGCGCGCCAGGGCCGCGAGCCGCTGACGGCCGAAGGTGCGCACCACCGCCGGCGCCGTGCCCGTGTACACGGAGGCGTGGCACTCCAGCACCAGCTCCCACGGCTCCAGCACCATGCGCGGCGGCGCGCCGGGGACCAGCTCGAAGCGCAGCGCGCGCGGGGCCTTCTTCGCCTTCCGGGTGCGCAGCGCGAACAGCAGGTTGTAGAGATCGATGGGCGCCAGCGTGCACGTGTTCGCCGGGAGCGTGGCGGCGGACTGCACCTGGAGGAAGCCGCGCAGCCAGGCGTGCGGCACCTCCACGTTGCGCGGGGCTCGGGCCTCTCGGGCGGGCAGCGCCACGTGGGCCTCCAGCGAGAGCGGCACGTAGGTGCGCAGCCGGTCCACCTTGTTGACCAGCTCGGGCGGCACGTCCAGGAAGGTGGAGCCGTGCGCCGCCTCGCGCCCGTCGAAGAGGGTGTTGTCGAAGGCCAGCCGGGCGTAGGCGCTCTCGTCGCGGGAGAACACCTCCAGGGACACCTGATCCGGATCCACCGTGAGGACGGGATCCAGCACGGTGTCCTTCTGCTCCTCGCTCTGGAGCGAGGCGTCCAGGAACGCCTTCTGCGCCTCCCAGATCTGCGCGGTGGCGCGCTTGCCCTGCTTCATGAGGTAGGCGAGGTACGCGGTGCGGTCCCGGCCGCGGTAGCGCAAGTCACTGGCGAGCACTCCGAGCGTGGCAGCCAGCGCGTCGCGGAAGAGGGCGGGCTCACGCACCCGGCCGCGGAGGCCCACGGTGCCGCGAGAGCCCTCCAAGGCCAGCAGCACGCGCGAGTTCTCCGTGCGTGCTTCCACGTCGCTCGCGGTGGCGTAGCGCAGCTCGACGGGGTGTCGGGTGGCGGTCGTCACGACGGATTTCCTCCCTTGCGGGCGCGCTCAGCGGCCCGGCGTGCACGTTTGTGGGCGCGGTAGGCCGCCTTGCGCAGCTCCACCGATTGGCCCTTGTCGAAGGCCTGGCCGCGCAGCAGCTCCGCGGCCTCATCTCCACCCAGGCGCCCCAGCGCGGCCCAGGCTTCCGGCTTCACCTCAGCGCTGCCACCGGTGGCCAGCGGACGCAGCGGATCGAGCTGGTGCGCGGCAATCACCGTGGGCAGGGCCACCCGGCGGCCCTCGGAGGAGGTGAGCGACTTCGAGTCCTTCAGCCCCACGCCCATGGGCCCCACGGCCACGGGGTCGAAGGGCTTCACCTCCAGCGCCCACGCGGCGCGGTCCGGTGCGAGCCGGGCCAGCGAGGCCGCGGCGGCCTCGCGCACCCGGGCATCCGGATCCGCGAGCGCGGCCCGGAGCGCCTCGGTTGCGGCGGTGAGCTCCTTGGGAGCGGAGAGGACAGGCTTCGCGCCTGCCTCCGCCGTTCCGAGCGTGCTCAGCGCGCGGGCTGCCTCCTGGCGAACCTCCGCGGGAGCCCCGGTAGCGCCACCCTGGAGGATGGCTCGCGCCCCCGTGGTCACTTCCACGACGCCAAACCGCGCGCTGGCCCACAGCAGCCGCTCCCACGCGCGGGCCAGCGGGGGCCGCTTGGGGCCGGGCGCCGAGGTCCACTCGGAGGAGGTGCGCCGCTCGGCCTTCGCCAGCGCTCCGGAGAGCGTGGCCAGGTCCGAGGCCGGCAGCGGTGCCCGAGGCTCGCCCGTCCACGTGCCGATGACGAGGGCGGCCTCCTCGCGCGCCTGCGGCAGCTCGTGGGCAAGCAGCGCGGCCAGCTCCGTGATAGGCAGGGCGCCTCGACGCGCCAGACCCCGGCGGATCCTCCGCCGCAGCGTCTCGTCCTTCAGCGTCGCCAGCTTGGGGACGAGCAGCGCGGGATCCGCCTCCTCGGCGAGGTACGTGGCGGCAGGCTCGGAGATGTCCGAGAAGCGGCTCGCCACGGCGAGGAACTCGACTCGCACCCGGTCCTTCGGGAAGAGGATGTCGAGCGCCTTGCGCGACTCCCTGCGCAGCGCGTAGTCGTGCGAGTCGAGCACCGAGGCCAGCGCGGACTCGGCCGCCAGGTCGCCCAGCTTGCCCAGCTCTGTCGCGGCGGTGACGCGGACGGTGTCCGTTGTGGAGTCGTCGGTGAGCAGCGCCTCCATCTTCACCCGGGCGCGCTCGCCACCGATGTAGCGCAGGCCTCGCACACCGGCCTGCTGCTGCTCGAAGGAGTCCGATTCGACCGCCTCGCTCTCCACCTTCTCTTCGATGCGTCTGCGCTCCTCGCCCTCGGGGAGCTTCGAGGCGAGCCGGCCCAGGGCCTCGATGGCGGCGACCACCATGCTCGGCTCGGCGGGAGCCTCCAGCGTTCCACCGGCGGCCACGGCCTCCAGCTCGGCCAGGGCGCGCACGTCTCCGAGCGAGCCCAGCGCCAGGAGGGCCCGCTCGCGCTCTCCCTCCTCACCGGCCCGCACGTACAGCAGCAGGGGGCGCAGCGCGCTCGGAAGCCGCTTGAAGGCCGCGGCCTCGGCGGCGGGCAGCATCAGCTCGCGAGCCCCGGCGCGGAGCACCTCCTCGATGGGTGCCACCTTCGCGCCCTGGTTCACCACGCGCTGGGAGTAGCGGGCCACGGCCTCGCGGCGCACCGTCACGTCGCGGTCCGTGAAGAGGCTCAGCAGCAGCGCGTCCTGGCCCGCGTCGGCGCCGTGCTCCAGCTCGAGGGGCACGGCCAGCCGCACCGCCACATCATTAGAGCGCGCGGCCGAGCGCAGGAAGCGGACCGCCAGCTCGGCGTCCCGCAGCTTCATGTCGGGGGTGCCATCGGGCAGCGGCTTCACGTTCCGGTCCGCCACCGCCATGGCGGCGGTGATGCAGGCGAGGCGCACGCTCGGGGCCTCGTCCTCGAGCACCTGCCGTGACAGCACCTCCACGGCCTCCGGGCGCAGGGTGCGGCCCAGGGCGTTCACGAGGTTGTTGCGCTCGTCCAGGCTCGTCGAGGTGCGCAGCCGGCCCGCGAGCGCGCTCACGGCGGCGGGCGTCGCGAGGCGGGCCAGGGCCTCCATGGCGCGCTTGGCGTAGGCCGCGTTCTCCGAGCGCAGGAAGGCCGTCAGCACCTCCACGGCCCGGTCATCCTTGCGCCACGCGAGCAGCTCCGAGGCGCGCATCCGCAGGTCTTCGTGCTCGCTGGCCATGGCGCGGCCGAGCGCCTCGGTGACGCGCGAGTCGTTGGCACCGGAGAGACGCTCGATGACGCCGATGCGGAGATCCGCGTGCTCACTGGAGAGCGCGGCCAGCAGCGGCTCCAGGCTGCCCGCGGGGCTGAGCTTCTCCAGCAGCTCGAAGGCGTACTTGCGCACGTCCGGCAGCGGCGAGTTGAGCGCGGCGGTGATGCGAGGCCGGGCGGCATCGCCTCGGGAGGCCAGCTCGTCCAGGGCGGCGCGGGCCACGTCCTGGGACAGCGAGGCCAGGGCCAGCGACAGCGGCTCATCCGAGCCCGCGGGGTACAGCTCTTTGAGTCCCGCGAGCGCCGCCTTGCGCACGAGCTGGTGCGGGTCCTCCAGCGCGCGCAGGAGCGCGGCCACGGCGGCGGGCTGTCCGGCGAAGCCCTCCTGGGTGAGCTTCACCACGCGGTCCACGGCATCGCGGCGCACGCGGTGGCCCTCGTCGTCTCCAGCGGAGACCTGCCGCAGCAGACCGACGTAGGCACCGAAGGCCAGCCGGCGCAGGTGCTGGCGCTCGGCGGAGACCAGGGCCTCGGAGGAGGGCGTGGCCTCCTTGCCAGAAGAGAAGAGGCGCCGCAGCCAGCTCTTGGCAGGCTTCTCCGCCTCGGGCCGGGGCTTGGGTGAAGTTTCAGGCTTCCACGGCTGCTCCAGCGAGCGCGGGCGCGCCACCTTCTGGGCCTCGCGGAAGTAGTCGAGCGGCTTGTGGCGGAGGTTCAGCACCTGGGCAGCGGCGTAGCGCTGCTCGGGGACGTCGCTGGCGAGCGCCTCGGCGAGCCCCACCATGCGGCGGGCGCGATCCTCCTCGGCGGGCCACTCCTTCATGTCGCCGGCCTTCTCCGGCTTGGGCGGCAGCAGGCCCTCCACGAGGTGGGCCTGGTAGGCCTCGGGGTCGGCGCGCAGCTCCAGAGCGCGGGCGGCGGCGTAGCGGACCTCGGGGCGGGCGCTGGAGAGGGCGCTGGTGAGCAGATCCGGCGGCTCACCCCGGCGGGAGGCACGGAGGTCCCTCGCGAGGATGATGGCGAACACCATCTCCTGCACTTCGCGGGCACGGTCCTCGAGGCCGTGGAGCATGCCGCCCTCGCCCTCGGCGCCGAGCGCCGCGAAGGAGAGGATGGCGCCCAGGCGGATGGGCAGGTGGTCATGCCGCAGCGTGCCGGTGAGCACGGGCAGGGCGCGCGCGTCACCCAGACGCGAGAGACCGTCCGCGGCCCAGGAGCGCACCGCCACGTCCGCGTGGCCGAGCGCATCCAGCAGGAAGCCCTCATCGCCCCGGCGGCTGGCGGTGGCGAGGCCTCGGCCGCCCTGCTCGCGCACCTCGCCCAGCTCGTGCTTGAGGAGCGTGGTGGCATAGAAGGAGAGCAGCCGGCGCGAGCCCAGCGTGGCCAGGGCGCTCGCGGCGCGGGCGCGCAGCGGGTTAAGGAACGCGGGCGGGTAGCGACGCTCGAGCTCCTTGTCGGTGATGAGGACGCGCATCGGCTCGATGATGTCCTCGGCACCGCGCGCGGCGAGCAGCTCCGCGGCGCGCACCTTCAGGGGCAGGGTGGCGGAGAGCAGGCCCGCGAGCAGCGGCCCGTTCTCGTGGGGCACGAGCTTGTCGAGTGACTCCAGTGCCTGGAGGTGGACGGAGGGCTCCTCGTCCTGGATGAGCTTGAGCAGCGGCGAGCGCATCGCCTCGGCCGGAGCGTGGACGGCGTTCTTCGCCCCGAGCGTGCGCAGCGAGGCGTGGGCCGTCTCCAGCGTGGCGAGGTGGGGCTCGGGCTTCTCCTTGCCAGCGAGCTTCACCCACGCCTCGTACGCGGCGGTGGCCACGTTGGCGTCGCGGTCCTGCACGGTCTTCTTCAGCCGCTCGATCGCCCAGTCTTCCTTGGAGCGCGTGGCCAGCTCTTCCACGGCGCGCAGGCGCAGGTCCGGGAAGCGGCCGGACAGGGCCCGGTCCAGGGCCTTCTGCGGCTCCTTCTCGTTCCAGGCCCAGAGGGTGCGGAAGGCCTCGCCGCGGACCTTGGAGGACTCGTCCTCGAGCGCATTGCCGAGCAGCGGCTCCGCGCCTTCCGGGCGCTTGCCCTGCGCGCCCAGCTTCACGAGCCGGTCGAGTCCCCGGACGCGCACGTCCTCGAAGCCGGAGCGCAGCGCGGCCTCGGCGCTGGAGAGCGGCGTCTCCGCATCGAGCGCGGTGACGGCCTCGAGCGCCGAGACACGAACGTCCGCGTCCGCGTCATCCAGCATCCACACGAGCCGCTCACGGGCCTGAGCGTCCTGCAGGGCCTGGAGCGAGGTGGCCGCCTGACGGCGGATGGAGGCGTCCGGCTCGCGAGACAGCTGGAGCAGGGCGCCCAGGGCGCGGGCATCTCCGAGCTGCGCCAACCCACGGGCGCCTCGGACGGCGGTGTCGGGGGTGCGGCAGGCCATGGCGGCGAGCAGCGGCTCCTGATCAGCCTCGGAGAGCGCTTCGCCCGGCTGGCCCTTGCCGATGAGCTTCTCCAGGAGCTTGTCGAGGGCAGCGGTGACTTCGCCCTCGGTGGAGAACTTCCCGGCCTGTCCCTCGGGGGCCAAGCGCTTGGCCGAGAGCACCGTGCGGCGGGCCACATCGCGCAGGGCGAGGCGGAAGTCCTCGTCCTTCTTCTCCAGCACCTGGGCCAGCGGCCGGTGCTCCAGCACGCGCACGGTGAAGGCCACGCGGCGCACGTCGGAGTCCGAGTCATCCAGGGCCCGGGCGACCAGCGGCTGGAGCTGTGCGGCACCGAGCTGCCCCGCGCTGGCGGCGCGGATGAGCACCTCCGCCTTGATGTGCGCAGGGCCCCGCTCGAAGGCGGTCTTCAGCGGCTCGGTGCTGCCAGCGGGGGACGCCTCGGTGAGGGCATCGAGCGCGGCCAGGCCCACGTTGGTATCGGAGTCCGTGAGCTTGCCGGCGATGAGGCCGGGCACCAGCGGGGACGTGCCCGCGAGCTTCGCCAGGCGCCGGAGGCCCGCGATGCGGATGTCCGCGAAGCGCGAGTCGAGCGCGGCGCGCGGGGCGGCGAGCGGAGTCTCCTCCAGCGCGGCCAGGGCTTCGAGGGCTGCGGCGCGGACGGCGGCGTGGTCGTCATCCAGGCGCTCGCGCAGCTTGGGGCGGGCGGCGGTGCGGCCCTTGGAGGCGAGCTCGGAGGCGGCGAGCTTGCGGACCTCGGCCTCGCGGTCGGTAGAGAGGACCTTGAGGACGAAGTCGAGCGCCTCGGGCTCTTCGAGGGCGACGGCCTCGCGGACGGCGGCCTCGCGCTTGGGGCGGCCGCCGCTGAGGGACTCGGTGAAGGCGTCGAAGCCGTGGGCGTAGTCGAGCTGCTCGTCGGAGGGCTTGCCGTCCGGCTCCACGGTGAATCGGTACACGCGGCGCTCGTCGCCACCGGTGAAGACGTGGCCGAGCATCGTCTTGGCCTGCCGCGAGTTGGGCGGCGGCGAGAAGGCGAGCGCGTGGAGCGGCTTGCTGCCGCAGTCGAGGGTACGAGGCTTGCGGCGCTCATCGAGGCGCCAGACCTTCACCTTGCCATCGGCACCCGCGGTCCAGAACCGGTCGCCGGGCTCCTGGCCGGGCTCAGCGGTGGGCGTGGGGGTGAAGAAGAGAGCGAGCACGGGCCCGGCGTGACCGGAGTCCTTCTCACCGCGCACCTCGAACTCGACGGCGCCGACGAGGTACCAGATGCGGATGCGGCCATCATCGCCCGTGGAGGCGAGGCGCCCATCGCGAGGGGTGAAGGCGAGGGCGCGGACGGGGCCCTCATGGCCGGCCATGTCGCGGCGGGCGCCGGTGGCGAGGGTGAAGGAGCGGACCACGGCGTCATCGCCGGCGCAGGCGGCGAAGGTGTGGCTCGGGTCGACGGCGACGGCGCGGAGGGGCTGAGGCGAGGCCTGCCACTCGTGGAGCTTCTTGCCCGAGTCGAGGGCCCAGCCTCGGAGGTACCCATCGACGCCCACCGTATAGAGGCGCTGTGAGTCCGGGCTGAGGGCGACAGCGGTGCAGCCACCGGGGTGCGCGTGGGCCAGCTCGCGCTCCACCTTGCCGTCACCTAGGGCGCCGATGCGCACGGTGCCGTCCGAGCCTGCAGCGATCCAGCGCTCACCGGCAATGGCGAGGGCGGAGGCAGCGGAGGGGAGGTCCACGGACCAGAGGACCTTGTTGGCGTTGAAGTCGTAGGCAGTGAGCTTGCTGGCGGAGGCAGCGCGAGCGCCTCCGGCCAGGAGTACGCGGCCGTTGGCCGCAAGGGCGCGTACTTTCTCGATGTTGCCGATCGCGAGGTTGGCCATGACGCTCTAGAACCCTCCAGCGTGGGCCCACCGGTTTAGCACAAGGACTGGCCGCTAGAGGGAAGACATCGTCCTCAATCGGCGACGCGAGAGGTCATGTTAAAGGCCTCCAGCGCAAGGCTCGCGTTGGTGAAGAGCATCGAGTAGTGCGCATGCTCGCGACCCAGGCGATGCGAGGGCGCAGCCGTCGCCTTGCTCCGGATTCGGTTTACCTCCACCCTCGCGTGGTCCCGTATGTGGCGCAGCGCACTCGCGCGGGTCTCAGGGGTGACACGCGACACCAGAGACTTGGGGATCTCCACAGCCAGCAGGCGATCGTCCCGCTTTTGAAGGAGCTTGATCCCCTTAGGATCCCCGAAGAGCCGACCGAGACCGAAATCATCTAGGAGCAGGTAGCCGCGTTCATTCGGGAGTTCGCCCACAGGCAGGATCAGATCCTCCATCACCAAGAGGACACCATCAGGCGCCAACACTTCATGGATGTCCCGGAAGACAGCCAGCCACTCTTCCGGTTTGATCTCGTGAAGGACGTTGCAGAGGATGACCAAGTCGAAGGTTGGTCCGTGCCTGGCTTGCAACTGCGGCAGGTTCCCCCAGTAGTAGTCGTCGACGGATCCTGGCTGCTCCAACGCCGCGATTCTCTCCTTGCAAGCTTCCTCTACAGTGGAGTCCCTGATGTCAGGGACGTTGTAGGCGTGGTATTCGATCCGTGGCTTGACGGACGCGTCTGCGTAGGTGGCTAGGTGTTCGCGAAGAGCACTCCCGAAGCGGCCCTTGCCAGCGGAGAAATCTAGGATCCGGATGAGTTGCTGGGACATGATCCGCTGGCGGATCACCTCAATGAACTGCGTCTCCTGCTTGTCACCCGTCTTCGGATCCGCCACGCCTGCAGGCAGCACGCATTGTGCGGCGAACTCCATGAAGGCGATCTCCTCGGCGTCAGCGATGAAGGTCTTGAGCCGGTCTCGGCCGTCCTTACCGCCCAGCAGCGATTCGACAACCGAGGTGACCTTATTCCCTGCGAACTCGATATTGCCGTCCCTGACGAAGTTGACCGAATCCAGTCCGCCCCAGGCCAGTAGAGGCACAGAGTGGGTCGCCAGCCATATCTGGCCCTCAGGACCCAATACTTCATCTCGCAACTTGGTGAGGGCTCGGATGCATGCGTCGTGATGGAGATGACTTTCGGGCTCATCGATCAGGACGATTGCTTTGGAGAGGGCTTCTCGCTGCCGATGAAGGCTGATTGCCCACGTGAGTAGGATTTGCTCTCCCGTTGAGAGTTCGCTCACTACGAGCGGCCGGTTTCGTAAAGTTGGCCGGATCTCGGTTTTCTCAAAGGCGAAGCCGAGTTCCTTGTCCAGAAGTGCCCGAAGGATGCTGTTGAACAACATGGAGTCGTGCTGGAGGGCGGCAGTGTCGAGTTGTGTCATCCGGGGGTTCTCGGAGTGGCACATCGCCTGCGCGATCAGGGTGCAGTAGGCGTGCATCCCCTGGAACGCATTCTCAAAGCCCAAACTGACCGTGGTCTGAGCGGCATCCTCAAGTTGTAGAGGGCCCATCATTCGCGCATCGGGGACCTGAGAATGCTGCGCGGGATACGAGAGTTCGACCAAAACGGGTGGTAGGCCGGTGGTGCCCAGGCGAACGAGGCCGTTAGCCTCGGCAAATGGAGGATTATCGCCGATTTCTGGAGAGAATGTACTGCGGAGGAACGCCTCACGAGCGAGCTGGTGAAGCTGGTAATTGTTGGGGTTACCAGGGCTTAAGAATGGGAGCCTACAGATATCGTGAACAAGTTGGAGATACCTGGACTTTCCCGAGCCGTTAGGACCCGCGAGGACGACGACTTTTCCGAGTCGCTGGAGGGTTCCCCCATGCAAGCCGCGTTTACCTGCGAGGGCAGGAGAGAAGAAGATTTGGGTAATCATTGATAGGAGGCGCTGAGGTTCTGCCCGTCCATGAAAGACACCACTGCTGCGTGAGGGCCAGCGCTTTTCTTAGGCCCGGATGATGGTGACCGCGCGCCCTGACGGAGTCGTGGCCTGTTCCGACCTCGTACGTTCGGCCAGAGCCCCGACCCCGCTGCGCCGGTCGAAGATCACCAACCAGCCCGAGTCCAGGTTCAAGCCTGCGAGGTACCTGTCGAGCTGTGAGAGGCCCTCGGCGAGAGGATCCGCTTCCTTGTCTCGCCAGACCTTGATCTCCAGGGCCAGGGTGTCCTGCTTGTAGCGCACGCACAGGTCCATGCGCCCGCGTCCAATCGCATACTCGCGTTCGATGGATCCGCCGCCGTTCACGACGCGGTGGAGGAAGGCCATGAGCACCAAGTGCGGTGCCACCTCATGGTAGGGCGCCGTAGCCAGCAGCGGCTCGCCGTGTTGGCGCCAGAAGGCGATGAACGCATCGCACAGGCCCTTCGGATCCAGCCGCCCGTCCGGCCGCAGCCATGTGGGCTGCAGGGGAGGTAAGGCCGCTCGCGAGGGGAACGACAGCTCGCGCACCACCACCTCGCGGTAGATGGGATTGGCGACCTCGAAGGCGCCCGCTTCGTTCATGCGGATGAGTCCCAAGTCCACCGCGAAGCGCACATCGTCTGGAGGCAGGGCTCCGGGGATCGTGCCTGCGAGCATGGGCTCCAGGATGGCGCGGATGCGCGGCTCGCGCAGGCGCTCGGCCAGGCTGTCCAGATGCGTTTCCTGGCGCTCGATCAGCAGCACCTTGGCGCGCTCGATGTCCGCACGGCGGATGGGCTGGGTGGTATCGGTGACGAGCTCCTCGACGGCCACTTTGGCCAGCGCATTGACGAGCCAGGGCTGGCCCTGGGTGAGTTCGAAGGCCCGTGTGAGCGCGTCCGCTTCGAAACGCTGGCCGGTCTCCGAGGTGTGTTGCTGGTACAGCTCCGACACTTCCTCCGCGGTGAAGTCGCGCAGGGTGAGCGAGCGCACCTTGATGTTGAAGGGACTGGCTGTGCCGAGGGACTCCCGGTCGTCGGAGGTCACCTTGTAGTCGCGCACATCCCTCAGCCCGATCAGCGCGAGGGATGCAGGGAAGTTCTGGGGCCGGTTGCTGTGCCCACTGCGGAGCTGACGCAGCACGGAGACGAGCACTTCATCGCGGAGCGAGTCGATCTCATCCAAGAAGACGACCAGGGGCCGTGGAGACGCACGCGACCAAGCGGCGAGAGCCGCGCCGACACGACGTCCAGGAGGTGCCTCGGAGAAGGGGGGCAGGCGCAGCTCGGGCGGGAGTTGCGCCGCCGTCTCTCTCCAATCATCGAGAATGGCCGCTTCGGCTGCTCCAATGTCCCCTGGAAAGGCCGCGCCCACTTCCATGGAGACGAGCACGGCGGCATACCGGCCCTCGGAGGTGAGCTCCTGCGCCAACGAGAGCAAGGCGGTGGTCTTCCCCACCTGCCGAGGAGCGTGGACGACGAAGTAGCCCTCCTGCTCGATGAGGCGGCGCACCTCGGGCAGGCGCCTCGTTGCCGGGAGCATGTAGTGGTGTTCCGGGCGGCACGGGCCAGCGGTGTTGAACCAGCGGGGCATGCCAGGAAAAGTATCACCTGGAGCACGCGCTCGGAGTGACGCGAGTGGCTCATCCGTCACAGGGACAAACATGGGCACTGCGATGTCCGTGGATTGTCAGTGGCTGCGCGGCAACAGGCTGCCATCCACCTGATTTCGCGGGCTTGCAGGGCTGCCGGTGCTTGGCCCGGCGCCTGCTCTAGGCGGCGGCCACCATCCCCAACCCTGGAGAGACGAATGACACTGCCTGTCCGCCGCCACGGCTTCACCTACATCGAAGTGCTCCTCGCCATGTCCATGGCCGCCGTCCTCGGAGCCATTGGCCTGCCGAGGTTCTTCGAGGCCCAGAAGCACGCGAAGCGGTCCGAAGCGATCACCCACCTCAAGCAGCTCCATGCGGGCCTGAGCGCTCAGACCCTCATGCCCACGTCCATCCATGTCCCAGGCTTCGAGCTGGAGCGTGGCAACTACTACAGCTACCACCTCTCGGATCCCTGCACCTCCTTTGAGGACCGCAGCGGCGAGTATGCCGTCGCGAACGACACCGATACCTGCATTGGCGTGGACACGTACGACCACCCCACGCTCCCGCCCCTCTTCCAGCCGGCTCCGATTGCCGCCTGGTCCTGGGGCGGGGACGCCATGTCGAATGGCATGGGAGGGTTTCCGGGGATCTTCGGCACGAATGAGAACTGGGACTACCTGGCCTTTGCTGCCGGCAATCTGGACAAAGACCTGAATGACATCCCGGACACTTGGGCTGTGGGCTCCGCGGATGGGACGGTTTTCGGCTGGTGCTACCCCAGCACGTGGAACCTGCAGGTCTCCGCGGGCGAGCCCTTCCTGGTGAACAACGACATCGACAAGAAGTGCAATTGAGAACCCCGGCGAGCGCTTCGAACCAGAAGCGCTCGCCGCTCTCCCCCTTACGGCTGCGCCACGGCTCTGGGAGCCTCCATCGCTCGCGAGAGTTCCTCACGAAGCTGTTCGAGTGTGCCCGTGTTGCTCAGGGCCCGATCGAATCGCGACGCCTCGAAGGCCGCCACACCTCGCTCCGTGGCGTGCTGCCCCAAGGCCCCCGGAGCACCAGCCCCAGGACGGGTGATGAGCCAGAGGGCCGCTCCCATCTCCCGCGCCGCCTCGAACTCTCGCGGCGTCCGGAGGTCCGTGCAGACGACCCGCAGCCCCTCCCGCCGCAGTGACGCCACCCGCGCGCGGAACGGCCGCAGCCAGACCTCTGGATCCAGCTCCACGCATGCCTGCCCGAAGCGCTGGTACAGCTCCCGAGGCGCCCGTCCCAGCCGGGCATCCGGCACGTTGCGCGCCTCTCCCCAGAGCTGCTCGGGGCCCAGGCCGAAGAGCCCCATCATCGCCACCTTGAGCGGATCCGCCAGCGCCACCCGCTGGTAGCCGTGGGCCTCGGCCAGCATTGCCCCCAGGGTGTCCTTGCCTGCTCCCGAGGCTCCCGCCAGACAGATGAAGCCAGGCACCGGACTCATCGCCCACCTCCGAAGTCGTAGCGGCCCCCGCGGTTCTCGAAGCGCTCCATCGAGAAGCGCACCTGCGCCCAGGCCGCCCGCAGCCCCGCCGCGAGGAGCGGATCGCTGTAGTGGTGGAAGCCTCGGGTGTTCTCGAAGAAGCGGCCCGCCGGATCCACCATGGCGTAGCTGCCGCGCATGTCCTCGTTGTCCTCGGCCGCGATGGCCACCCCCTCCGCCTCCAGGTGCTGGTGGCGCGCCACGAAGGACAGGAAGTCCGCGTCCGTGCACAGCAGCGGCTCCACCTTCCCGTCGTTCTGCCCCTCCACCGGGAGCACCCTCAGCACCTTCCAGCGCTCGGGCTTCAGCCGGCGCACCAGCGGCGTCAGGTCCTCCCCCGCGTTGAGCGAGGTGACGACGGTGTTCAACTTCACCCGGACTCCCGCCGCCCGGAGCCGCGCCGCCACCGCCTCGTAATCCGCCAGCGACAGCGCCTTGCGGCCCAACACCGCCCGCCCCAGCTTCAGGTGCGTCTCCTCCGAGGTGCTGTCCACGCTCAGCGCCGCCCAGTCCAGGTGGCCCGCGAGCTGCTCCAGCTGCTCGGGGCGCAGCCGGCTCCCATTGGTGACGAGCATGGTGACGGCGCCCTCCTCATGCGCCGCCCGCACCAGCTCGGGGAGCCAGGGGCACAGCAGCGGCTCGCCTCCCGCGAAGGTGATCTTCTGGAAGCTCCGCGCCAGGAGCCGCACCAGTTGCACGGACTGCTCACGCGGCAGGTGCCCCGCGGGCAGTTGGCCGCGCACGTCTTCGAAGGTGGCGAAGCAGAAGCGGCAGCGCATGTTGCACGGCTGCCACAGGTGGTAGTTCACCGAGGGGGGCAGCGGCCCTCCCTCGACAGGCCTGTCCGAGCTCGCTTCGGAGGTGGGCGAGAGTGGGAGAGGGGCGTCACCAGGCTCCAGGTTCATGAGGTGCTCCAGGGTGGAGGTCCACGCAGCGGCGGACCGGGTTGTCCCCTCTCCACTTCGGAGCCGAATTCTTGTGACAGTCGTCCTCAAGTCCCTGGAATCACAAGGGAAATGCGGGAGTAATTTCCCCGGATTTTTCAGAGGCAGGTGGTCTGGAAGGCGTCCCGGAGCCGTTTGACGGCCCGCGACACCCGCTGCCGCGCGCTGTCCTGGCTCATGCCCAGTTGCTGGGCGATGTCGGCGTACTCCTCACCCTCGTAGTAGCGCAGGCGCAGCACCTTTTTATCGTCCTCAGAGAGGGAGCACATGGCCTTGGTGAGGGCCCGGTATTGCTCCTGCTGAAGGTACTCCTCGTCCGTTTGCACGTCGCAGTGCTGCTCCGGGGCCTCCGTGAAGGAGCAGTGGTACGCGGAGCGCCGCCGCCATTCGAGGGCCCGGTTCTGCACGGAACGGATGAAGTAGCCAGGGGCGGAGGCCGGAGCGCGGCCACGCAGGCAGACGCGCAGGAGGACGTCTTGCACCACGTCCTGGGCCTCGAAGGAGTTCACGTACCTGCCCGCGATCGACGTGGCTTCCTTGCGGAGCTGGGAGCCCAGGCCCTGGACACAGTTCGAGAAGTCGCGCTCGACTCCGGAGGCCGCCGCCCGTTCGATGGCTTCAGAGAAGCTGACGTTCTCCTCTCCCAGGTTGCCGAGGCGGGTGGGAGTGAGCAGGAGCGTGCCATGCTGTTCCCGCTCGAAGAGGGCGGGTGCCACGGGCTCCGGCAGGCTTGAGGAGAAGCTGCCCCCCAGGCTCGAAGGACTCCAGCCACCCCCCCGGCGCGGAAAGTTCAGGGCATCAACCAGCTCGGGCAAAGCCCGGGACAGCCCCTCGGCGACGTTGAGGAAGACGGTCCATCCCACCGCGGTGAAGAGGCCTGCGGCCACCACGAGGCCTGCCAGGAAGGGACTGGCCCGGGACAGCCGCCAGCCGAGCCGGAGGCTGCCCCACGCGAGCCGCCATGCCAGCCACGTGGTGGTGAGGAAGAACCAGGAGCTCTCCGACAGCAGGACGGAGGCCGCCGCCAGGGGATGTTGGCTGGGGTTCCTCCACAGCAGCACGTGCGCGACGAACAGCCCGAGGCCCAGCGTCCACCAGGGGTGGCGCAGCAGCCATCCCTTGGAGCCGCCGCGTGCCTCGGGGGAGCCCGGCGGGTGGAAGGTCTCCTGGACGCGCCCCCACGTCGCGGCCCCGAGCCCTCCGAGCACGAGCACCGCGGACACGAGGCCGGCCATGGCCATCACCTCCTGGCTCTGGGCGGAGAGCCGCCTGATGGAGTTCTCGAGCCAGGCCAGGGACGCGAACGTGGACAGGGTGACGGCCAGGAGCCACAAGGGCAGCACGACGCCGAGGCCCAGAGAACCCAGGGCTGGGAAAACCAGGAGCGACTGCCAGACTGAGGTCGTCTTCTTCGGCTGAGAGCCCGCGGGTGCTTGTGGTTCCGTCATGCGTCCCCCCACCGCGATGCTACTTCATCAGCCGCTGAGTTCAGGAGTCCTGCCCGGCGCGGCCTTCCAAAACCTGTCGGACAGCCAGACCGGTTCGTTCTCAGTGCATCGCCGCTTCGCTCGGGGCGGGCGCGCCGCTCGGCTTCACACGAGGGAAGAAGAAGCTGAACCCGAAGGCCAACACCGCCGCGGCGGCGATGATCCAGAAGTTCGTCGCGAGCCCCTCGGTCAGAAACCCGCTGAGCTGCTGCAGTACCTCCGCGCTCAGCCCGCGCCCATGCTCGGGCCCGAGCAGCGCATTGGCCGCGCTCACCGGAACCTCCGGGTTCGCCGTCAGCCGCGCCACCAGCACCCCACCCATCGCCCCCACGCCCACCGCGCCGCCCACGGTGCGGAAGAACATGTTGCTCGCGGTGGCCACGCCCCGCATCTCCCAGCCCACGCTCGTCTGCACAGCAATCAGCAGCGCTGTGGCCGCGAACCCCAGGCCCATCCCGAACAAGCCCATCGCCAACCCCGGCAGCACCAGGGGCACGCCCGGCTTGAGCAGCAGCGCCATGGCCACCGTGGCGAACCCCGCCAGCCCCAGGCCTCCCACGATGAGCGGCCGGAAGCCCACCTTCACCAGCAGCCGCCCGGCGATCAGCGAGCACACCGGCCACCCCACCAGCATGGGGGTGATCATCCCGCCCGCCTCCGTGGCCGTGCCGCCCAGCACCCCCTGCACGAAGAGGGGCACATACGTGGTGGCCCCGAACATCGCCGCCGAGAACAGCGCCGAGGCCACCGAGGCAATCACGATGGACCGGATCGCGAAGATGCTCGGAGGAATGACCGGCTCCTTCACCCGCCGCTCCACGAGCACGAAGCCCGTCAGCACCACCGCCGCCACCCCCAGCGGCAACCACCGGCTCCCGGTGGTCTGCGCGCCCAACAGCAGCGCCACCACCCCCACCGCCAGCAGCACCGCGCCCGCGATATCGAGCGTGTGCGGCTGCTTCTGGATGTCCTCGTGGAAGAAGATGATGATCAGCACCACCGTGGCCAGTCCCACCGGCACGTTGATGTAGAAGATCCAGTGCCACGACAGCCACTGGACGATGAAGCCTCCCGCCAGCGGCCCCAAGAGCCCGGACAGGCCCCACACCCCGCTGAACACCCCCTGCACCCGGGCGCGCTCCTGCAGGTTGTAGATGTCCCCCACCACCGTCAGCGTGATGGGCTGCATGGCACCGGCCCCCAGCCCCTGCAGCGTGCGGAAGGCGATGAGCCACTCCATCGTAGGCGACAGGCCGCTCGCCACCGAGCCCACCAGGAACAACCCGATGCCGAACAGCAGGATGGGCTTGCGCCCATACAGGTCCGCCAGCTTCCCGAAGATGGGGACGGTAATCGTCGAGGCCAGCATGTACGCGGTGAAGACCCACGCGTAGTGCTCGATGCCGCCCAAGTCACTCACGACGGTGGGCATGGCGGTGGAGACAACCGTCATCTCCAGGGCCGCCATGAAGAGGCTCAGGGCCAGAGCAACGGTGGTCAGCGGTCGATGGGTTTTGCGAGATGCCACGGGCGCGGAGCAATAGCGCACAGCCTCGCCCCGGGGGCAAGCACTCCCGGTCCGGAGTGGCCGGGAGAGTGGCCCTCCCAGACAGCCCGTGCGCTCAGCTCGCCTCGGGCAGCTGTACCACCTTGCCCCCCGTGGCCTCCGAGAGCTGCCGCAGCAGCCGGCGGCGGACCACGTCGATGTGCTCGCGGAAGAAGTAGAGGTTCTCGGCGTACGCCAGCGGCACGGGGATGCGGTTCACCGCGCGCTCGGCCTCCTCGAGCCGCTTCAGCATGTCCTCGAGCATCTCCTTCCCCGGGCTCTCCTCGAGCTGGAGCTCGATTTCCTTCAGGCTCGCGTACCACTTGTGGATGCGCGAGCGGACCCGCCACAGGAAGAACGCCGGCACCGCGCGCCCCAGCGGCACCACCACCGCGATAATGGGCACCAGCATCACCCAGAGCCGGTCCACCAGGTTCGCCGCCCAGAAGGGCAGGTAGCGCTGCAGGAACGGGACGCCGGCCGTGTAGTAGCGCTTGGCCTCGCTGCTCAGCGGGAAGCCGGCCTCCAGCGGCGCTGGGAACTCGCCGCTGCGGTCCAGCATGCCCGCGCTGCCGTGCAGCTCGCTCGCGGTGCGCATCAGCAGGTACGCGAGCGCCGGGTGCAACGAGTCCTTCGCCACCAGGTTCGCCGTGGGCGCCAGCAGCAGCACGTCATGCCGCGGAATGTCCGCCGCCAGGTCGAACACGCCTCGGGGCAGCACCAGCTTCGACAGCCACGTGAACCGGCGGGAGTACGCATCCGCGCGTGCGAAGCTCAAGAGCTGCACCCCCGGCTCCGCGGCGAGCTTCTTGAGGATCGGCGACTCCGCGGGCGAGACGAGGAACACCGCGTCAATCTGCCCCTGCTTGAGCTTCTCCACGGCCTCTTCGCGCG
Organism: Hyalangium minutum; assembly: GCF_000737315.1. Taxonomy (GTDB): domain Bacteria; phylum Myxococcota; class Myxococcia; order Myxococcales; family Myxococcaceae; genus Hyalangium; species Hyalangium minutum. The sequence goes on along the minus strand of NZ_JMCB01000006.1, from coordinate 631,756 downwards.
TGAAGGGCAGCAGCTCCGTCGGCGCCTTGTCCACGCCGTTGGCCGCCAGCAGCTTCACCGCGAGGTCCCGCGTGCCGCTCTCCTCGGCCCCCACCGCGATGCGCTTGCCCTGCAGCCCTCGCACGTCCTCCAAGGGCTCGCCCCGGTAGAACACCCACAGCGGGATGTACGAGAGGCTGCCCAGCGAGACGATGTTCTCCGCCTTCTCTCCGCCCGCCGTGCCGCTCTGCACGAACGCCACGTCTACCCCGGAGTTCTCATCCGCCAGCAACCCCACGCTGGTGACCGAGCCCTGCGTGGGGCGCAGCTCGAGCGTGATGCCATGCTTGGCGAGCGCCTCCTGGTACTTGCGCGCGAAGTACCGGAAGCCGCCCTCGTCCGTGGCCATGGCCAGGACGACCTTCTTCGGCGGCGCGGGCTTCACGAAGAAGAAGGTGACGGCGAACACGACGCCCACCACGAGGATGGCCGGCGCCAGCGCGAGCCACAGGTCTCTGCGCAGCGTGCGCCGGAACTGCTCCTTGAGCTTGTCCGTCTTCATCGTGGGCGCGGAGTATAGACTTCGTGTGCTCTACTGCGCGCTCTCGGCTGGTGGAGGCAAGGGAATGGCAGCTCGCACGCGGAGCATCCTGCTAGGGCTCGTGGCACTCGGCGTCATCGCCCTGGTGCTCTTTCTGCTGCGCTCTCGCAGTGGCTCGGAACCCGCCGCCCCTGGCAGCGCACCCACCCCCGGTGCCACCGCCTCGGCCTCCCCCGGGGGTGCCCCACCCGGAGCCTCCCCTGGGGGCTCCCGCCCGAGCAGCCAGGCTCCCGCGGCCTCTCCCTCTCAGCCTGGTGCCCCCTCCAAGCCCGAGGTGTTCGCCGAGCTGGGCTGGGGCAGCGGCCCCTCGCAGCTCGGGCGCCACCGCCCCCAGGAGGCCAGCCCCGAGGCTCCCATGTCCATGACCGCTGACTTGCTCGGCAACGTGGTGGTGCTGGACCAGGTCAACGGCCGCCTCCTCCGCATGGACCCGGAGGGCAAGGTGCTCGGCACGTTCCCCGTCACCCAGCAGACGCCCCAGGACATCACCCTGGCGAAGGATGGCTCCCTGCTGGTGCTCGACCGCATCAAGGACAAGACCGTGGCCATCATCAACCCGGACACCGGCGCCCTGCGCGGCGAGCTGCCCGTGGGGGGCAAGAACATCCCCGAGCCGGGGCTCGTCACCGGCACCTTCGTGGATGGGGACTCCGTCTACGTCGAGCGCGAGCACGGGGCGCTGGTCCGCATCGGCGACACCTCGGGCAACGCGGACCTGGAGCGCCCCGAGATTCCCGGCCGCCCCACCCGGGATGGGCGCTTGTACGTCTTCGCCAACATCACGGACCGGAAGCTGGGCCGCGTGCTCGTCAACGCGGTGGATCGCCAGACGGGCCAGCACCGCTACACGCGCGAGTACCGCTTCGGCTTCCCGCTCATGTCCATCAACCTGCTCGACTCGGACCTGTCGGGAACGCTCTACCTGGGCGTCACGGGCGAGCTGTCCACGGTCGCCGCCGCGCCGCCCCACAACTACGGTGTCCGCGTCTACTGCTTGGAGTCCGTCGAGGGCAAGGTGCTGGGACAGACGGATCTGCCCCTCAACACTCTGCCCGAGGAGACCTTCCGTGACTTCGCGGTGCTGGACGAGGGCGGACTCCTCTACCGGCACATCACGGACTCCGGCGTCACCCTGCTGCGAGCCCGCTGCCGCTGAGCCCGCAGCCGGAGCGCACCGGCTTAGAAGTGGCGGATGCCGTGATACGAGGTGGTCGCGGTGCGCGAGTTCTTCACGCAGCCGTATGCGCAGCCCTTGCACTCGTGGACGACCATGCTGCCCCAGCCGTCACCGGACTCGTAGACGAAGGTGTGGCCCGCGCCGTCGAGGTTGTAGACCATCGCGTCCGCCTTCTGCATGGCGCCCCGGTCAATCGTGTACCACTGGCTGGAGTCCACGTTGAAGTGGACGGTGCCGTAGGGGTGCGAGTCCACGGAGACGTTGGTGTTGGTGCTCGGCACCTGCCACACCTTGGCCAAGAAGCCCGAGCAGTCCGCGCCGTAGCTGCCGCTGTGCGTGCAGGCGCCGCAGTTGCCCGTGCACGAGCCCGTCGCCTGGGCCGCCTTCCACACGCCGTGGCCCCACCAGTACGAGAAGCCCACGCCGCCCACGGCGCCCGACGTGCCGCTCGCCGCGCGGGTGATGGCCGCGTCGCGCGTCCCCGACGGCGCCGAGTACACCACCAGGTACGAGCCCGAGGCCCAGCCCGTCACGCCGCTATAGGACACCCGGTACCAGCCGCCGCTGTCGCAGCTCGGGTTGTCCAGGGTGGGGATGAGGGCACCGTTCGGCATCGCCGCGACGATGGAGTAGCTCGTGGACGGGCCGCTGCGCAGGTTCAGGCTCGAGGCCGTTACCTGCAGCGTGGTGTTGTAGGCGAGACAGCCCGTCAGCGCGCTCTCGCTCGTGCCTACTGACTCATCCACTCCCTTCAGCTCCACCACCTCCACCGACGGCTCGGAGCCACCACAGCCCGCCGCCAGCGCCACAAGGAGCAGCCACTTCAGGGAATTGCCTCTCGAGGGAGTGTTCATGCCGTTTCCTGGTAAAAGGAGAATTCCGGCTTTATCAGGACACTCAGTAAATTTCCAGTGGGCCTGTCAGAGCGTCGTGGCCGTGACTGCGGGCGGGGCCTCCTGGAGGGGCGGCAGGAGGATCCGGAACGTGGAGCCCTGGTCCAGCTCGCTCTCCACCTGCAGCTCTCCGTTCATGGCCTCGACGGTCGAGTGGCAGATGGAGAGGCCGAGCCCCGTGCCTTCTCCCACCTCCTTGGTGGTGAAGAAGGGATCGAAGATGCGCGAGAGGTGCTCGGGGGCGATGCCTTGGCCTCTGTCCCGCACCTCGATGATGGCGCGCCCGTCCTCGGCCCTGCGGGTGACGAGGTGGATGTCGTTGCGCTCGGGGTGCTTCGCCGGGATGGCTTGGATGGCGTTGGCGATGAGGTGGAAGAAGACCTGGCTCAGGCGCGTCTCGTCGCCCAGCACGGCCTGCGGCGGGCCGTACTCCTTCACGATGCGGGCGCGCTGGCGCAGCGCGGGGTCCAGCACCTCGAGCGCGTGATCAATCGTTGCGTGCAGGTCCAGCTTCTTGGGCGGGTCCACCTGCACGCGGGCCAGCGTCCGGAGCGCGTGGACGATCTTCCGCACCCGCTCGGCGCCCTGGAGCGCGTCGGCGAGCGCGTCCTCGACTTCCTTCCAGCGCTCCAGCTCCTCCTCGCGCTTGGTGAAGTCGCGCAGCTCGGCGGTGAGGAAGCGCAGGTTGGAGAGGATGTACGCCAGCGGGTTGTTGATTTCATGGCCCACGCCTGCGGCGAGCGTGCCCATGGCGGCCAGCTTCTCCGCGTGGGCGAGCCGCTCGCGGGCCGTCTCCAGCTGCTCCAGGCGCATGGCCAGCTCGGCGGTGCGTTCGTCCACGCGGACCTGCAGCTTGCGCTCGCGCTCCTGCGAGCGGCGCAGGCGCAGCCACACGCCGCCCGCCACGAGCAGCCCTCCGCCCAGGATGCACCCCACGAGGAAGAGCTTCGTCTCGAAGAAGCGGGGCTCCATGTGGAACAGCAGCTCGGCACTGGCGGTGGTGACGTTGTTCTCGGTGGAGCTCGCCTCGACGATGAACCGGTGGTCTCCCGGAGGCAAGCGCGTGTAGTAGGCGGTTCGCCCCGAGCCGGCCTCGACCCAGTCCTTGTCCACGCCCTCGAGCCGGTAGCGGAAGCGCATCCGCTCCGGGGCGTCCAGGTCCACGCGGGTGTAGACGATGTCCACCCGGCCCTCGCCGGGGGGGAGGTGGCTCCACTGAGACGGAGGCACGAGGCGCTTGTCCACCCAGAGCTCCTCGATGAGCGTGGGAGCCTCCAGCTCGGAGACATCCACCCTGTTCGGATCGTACGCCACAGCACCCCGGATGGTGGGGAACCACAGCCGCCCATCCCGAGCGCGGATGCCGGAGGGGCCTCCCAGGGCGTTGCACTCCTGGGAGCGCATCCCGTCCTCCTTGCCATAGGCCTGGGAGGTGACGCGCGCGAGCTTCCCGTCCGCGACGGCCTCCAGCTCCTGCTGGGAGACGCGGAAGATGCCCTTGTTGCACGTCATCCACAGGGAGCCCTTCCCATCGGGGAGGATCGCGAAGACGACGTCATCGAAGAGGCCCTGGTCGCGGTCCAGGCGGGTGAAGCGTCCATTCTTCCAGCGGTAGAGGCCGTTGGTGGTGCCGACCCACAGCGTCCCGCCGTCCTCGAGGATGCCGCGGACATCGCCGGTGAGAGGATGGCCGTAGGTGGACAGGGGGGTGACACGGCCCTCGACGTACGACGCCAGCCCGCCGCCATGAGTGCCGATCCAGAACCCGCCCGCGGCCCGCGGCTTCAGCACGCGGATGAAGCCGTTGAGCACCTTGTCCCCCTGCGCGACGAGCGCCAGGTGCTTTCCATCCCACCGGGCGAGCCCCTCGCGGGTGCCGGTCCAGAGGGTTCCGTGCTCGTCCTCGAGGATGGCGTAGCCCATGGAGAGCCGCGCGGACGGCTCCTGCTCGAGCGGGGGAGAGAAGGCGCCGTCCTGGAAGCGGACGATGCCTCCGCGCGTGACGAACCAGAGGGCGCCGTCGCGGCCCTCGGCGCTGCCGAAGACGAAGTTGTCGGCGAGCCCCTCGTGCGTCGTCCAGGTCCTCGTCACCCCGTCCTTCATCTGGGTGATGCCGCCGCCCAGGGTGCTGAACCAGAGGCTACCGTCCCGGGCCTCGCGCACGGCGCTCACCATGTCGTGCCCCAGCCCCTCGGGGGTTCCGTACGTGGTGAAGGACGCCTCCTTGAGGCGGTGCAGCCCGTTGGCGCCCATGCCCAGCCAGAGGTTGCCCTCGATGTCCTCCAGCATGGAGAAGATGGATCCGCGCTCCAGGCCGTTGGTGGGGCTCATGAAGGAGCGCTCGCCATTCACCAGGCGCACCAGGCCCCGGCCCTTGCTGGCGATCCAGAGTGCGCCCCGCCGGTCCGTGAGCAGCACGGAGATGGGGCTGCCCTGCAGGCTCGCATCGAGCACGGGCCGCATCATCCCGTCCCGGAGCTGGTACACGGTGCCGCCCTCGTCTCCCGCCCAGAGGACGCCCTGCGCGTCCACCGTCAGCGCCGACAGCAGCGGCGTGGCGCCGTCCTCGAGAGGAGGCCCCGGCTGGAACGCCCGCCCGTCAAAGCGCTGCAGGCCCAGGGGCGAGGCCACCCAGAGGCCACCGCGCGCGTCCTCGGCGAGCGCCAGCACCCGGTTGTGGGCGAGCCCCTGCTCGGTCTTCCAGACCTGGACGCGGGTGCCCGTGGACAGCCGCGCGAGTCCGCTGCCGAGGGTGGCGATCCACAGGCTGCCGTCCTGGGCCGCGAGCAGCCGGTACACCTCGCGCGGGGTGATGCTGGTGGGCAAGGGCATGGGGAAGAAGGTCCCCGCGCGCATGCCGGCCAGCCCCTGGTTGGTGTTGATCCACAGCGTCCCGCTCTGGTCCACGGCGAGCGCGGTGATGGCGCGGTCCAGCAGCGCCGGGGTGTTCATGGGGTCGAAGACGGAGAAGCGCACGCCATCGAAGCGCGCGAGCCCCTCGTAGGTGCCCACCCAGAGGTAGCCCTCGGGCGTCTGCGCGAGCGCCAGGGTGGTGTTCTGCGGGAGCCCGTTCTCGGCCTGCCAGACTTTCTGGGGGAACTGGTTGAGGGCCTTGCTGGGCTCCAGGGCCCAGGCGCTGGGAGCCGCCGCGATCAGCGCCCCGAGCAGGCCGGCCGCGAGCAGGCGGCTCCAGGCACGGACGGGGGCAAGGGGAGAGGGGGGCTCCCTGCGGTGGCTTCCAATGGCGCGGCACATGACGTGACGGATCCCCATTGTACGCGGGGTCCGCCGCGCGCAGATAGCTGCGACACGGATCTGATCCGGCTTCGGGTTCTCCTTTATAAGGAGAGGCCGGGGTGCGCCGCGCGCAGTTGCACGAGCGAGGCCAGGCAGCTCTGCCACTCGCCCTTGGCCAGCGAGCCGGTGAACTCCTGGAGCACCGGTGCCACCACGCGCGCGAAGGCCTGATCCTCCAGGCCGAGATCTCGTATGAGCTCAACGATCCGGCGCTTGGCGGTGCTGGCGGACAGGCGCCGCTGCACCATGCCCTCGCGGCCTTCCTTGGAGCGGCCCGGCGGCAGGCCGAAGAGCATGCGGCGGACGAAGGTGCGCAAGGCGTCCACGTTGGCGAAGCGCTCGGTGCCACCCAGGGCGGGGGCCTCGGTGGCGCCGGAGGGCTTCCAGCCCTCGGGCAGGTGGGAGGGGCGGTGCTTCTCCCAGAGCAGGCGCACGGCGAACAGGCCCACCTCGCGGTCCGCGCTCTCCATGAGCCAGGCCAGCCGCTCGGCGCCGCCCAGCCGCGCGTAGTGTCGGCGGATCAGCTCCACCGCCACCTCGCGGGTGCTGCGCTTGGTGCTCTCGGTGAGCGTGAAGACCTTCACCGCATCCAGCTCCTCGGGCTTGAGCGTGCTGCGCTCGTCCGCGCCCGCCTCGCCGGCGTTGAGCAGCGCGTCATAGGCGAAGTTGCGGACCTCCTTGGCGTCCGCCTCGGCCAGCTCGTAGACGCGGAGGTGGTAGCCCCAGGTGCGCAGCTCCGCGCGGGTGATGGCCAGGGCGAAGCGGCGCACGTCATCGCGCGCGTCGAAGAGGGCGGGCCACAGGCGCTCGGCGGTGTACGCCTTGCGTGGGGCCTTGGGCTTGAGCTGGTAGGACTTGGACTCCGGCTGCTCCGGACCGATGACGGGGTGGTGGCAGCGCAGGTACGTCTGCGCGAACTGGCGCACGGGCACGGGCTGCTTGGCGCCCAGGGCCAGCTCGAAGAGGCGCTCCAGGCCCGCGGTGGCGTCCCCGGACTCGCTGAAGTCCGCGGGCGAGAGGTTCTCCAGCAGGTAGCGGTGGGCGAACTCGTGCAGCGCCGGGTCGGCGCGCCGGGCCAGGGCCAGCAGCCAGGGCACGGTGAGCTGGCGCGCGGTGAAGAGCTTGCGGTTGCCCAGCAGCGCCAGGGCCACCTCGCGGTACTTGGCGTTGAAGACAAGCCCCTTCACCCGCTCCACGTCCAGGCCGGGCAGCGCGTCGGCGCGCATGAGCCACTTCTGCACCGTGGTGCCCAGTTGGGGGTGGATGGCGGTGTCCAGCAGCCAGTCCGCGCCGATGGCGGCGGGTGAGTACGCGCCCAGCGCCTTGAGGGCGTACTGCTCCACGGGGCTGGTGTTGTAGTGGGGGAACTTGCTGTGGCGCGGGTCCGCGAGCAGCTCCTTATAAAAGGATGCGGGCAGCTCGGCGGCGGCGTACTTCGAGTCGATGTAGCCCTTCACCCACGCGAGCTGCTCGTTGCTTCCGTAGAACATGTCCACGAGGAAGCGGTGGGGCAGGTCGGCGCGGTCGAAGGACTGCTCCAGCGCCTTGGAGGCAAAGGCGTTCGTGGCCTTGGTGGCCAGCAGGCGCCCGAGGAAGTCCACGCCCAGCTCGCGCGGGTTGCGCTTCTCCAGCACGGCGGCGGCGAAGGCCACGGTGTCCGCGGTGCCGGTGGCGACGAGCTCGGCGAGCCGCTCGGCGGGCAGGTCCTGCGCGTGGGCGCGGGCGTACTCGATGGCGTAGGTGCGGGCCTTGGGGCTGGGGGACATGAGCAGGGCGAGCACGGCCTCGTGCAGCCCGAGCCCGCGCAGCTTGCCCTGGTGGAACTCGGGGGAGCCCTGCAGCGTCTCCACGAGGAACTCATGGGCGCTGGCGAGCGGCCGCCGCGCGAGTCTCTCCAACCACGCGGGCGTCACCTGGCTGCGCAGCACCTCGGGGAAGTCCTTGCGCAGGCTCTGGATGGCGAAGCGGGCGGCGGCGTCGGACTGGCAGGTGTCCAGCAGGCGCATGAGCGCGTCCGGCGAGCGCTTCCACGCCTCCGGGAACGCGCGGTGCTTCACCAGGTCCGAGGGCGCGTCGATGGAGAAGGCCTGGGCGTTGTACTTGTGGCTCTCGTGGGCCCAGATGTGCATGGCCACCCACGTCTCGCGCCAGCGGGTGTCGGGGGCGTAGTGGCGCAGCACCTCGACGGCGAACTGGGGGTAGAGCTCCGGGACGGCGGCGCCCAGGTGCCGCAGGTAGCGCCACGCGCGGCGGCGCAGGTAGGTGATGGTGCCGAGCGACACTTCGCGGGTGCGAGGGCTGTGGCGCTCAATATCGAAGCGCCAGGCGAGCACGCCGAACATCTCCGCGTCATGGCGCTGCTCGGCGAGCTTGTAGATGCGCTTGAGGCCGCCCCAGAGGCCGAACTGAAGGTCCGCGGAGCGCACGAGCTGGAAGAGGGCAGAGCGGCTGGCGTCGGTGTTGCGCTCGTAGAGGGCGACGAGCAGATCCGCCAGGGCGAAGCGCGGCGGCAGCGGCACGTCCTTCTGCGCGAGGAAGCGCTGCCAGGCCTCCTGCGAGGCGGCTCGGCGGCCCTGGGCATCGCGGCGGTTCTGCGCCTGCCACAGCAGGCTCTTGAGACCCTGGAAGTTGAGGGCCCCCTCGGGCAGCGGCTTCTCGGGGGGCTTCTCCGGCTGGACCAGGAAAGCGGTGACGGCCTCGGGCAGCTCCGGCGCCTCGGCGCGCGCCAGACGCTGCAGGTCTGTGGTGCTCAGCTCTTCACTAGGGGCCATAGCAGCCCGGGTTTAGCACAACGGACTACTGTAGGTAGAGCAGGGTGGTGCCGCGCACCAGCTTGCGGTTGTTGGAGGTGCTCTCTACGAAGATGGAGTAGTTGAGGTGGTTGCCGGGCTTCACCTTCACGTTGGAGCCTGCGGGCAGGCCCAGCACCTTGCGCGCCTCGTCCCCGCCGAAGATGGCCTTCGTCTTCTTGTCCAGGATGGCGATGTTCTTCTTGGGCTGCACCGTCTCCGGCTTGGTCAGCTCGTAGAAGCCGCGACCCGTCTCGTAGGCGTCGCCCAGCTTCTTGCGCAGCGCGGGGCTGGCCTGGAGCTTGGTGTTCACGAAGTCGCGGATGGAGCGCTCCTTGTCCACCGTCCACCGGGTGAAGCCCTTGGACACGTCCTTGAGCGCGGAGAGCGTCTTCACGTCCACCTTGGACATGTCCGTGGTGAAGAACGCCGTGACGGACTTCTTGCCGCTGGCGCGCGCCTTGTAGAAGGTGGAGAGGCCCGCGGAGAGCTTCTCGTCCATGACCTTGGTGCCCTTGGCGTTGGCGTCCCAGACGGTGACGTTGCCCTTGGGGATGCCGAAGCGCGTGAGCGAGCCCCTGCTGCTGGGCGGCACCAGAAACGCGAGGCTCCAGCGGCCCGACTTCTGCACCGTCTGGATGAGGCCCTTGAGCTTCTTCGTGTAGTAGCGCGAGGCGTTCTCGTGGCCGTCGGTGATGACGATGACGAGGAAGCTGGTGTTCTTGCTGGTGGCGCTCTTGGCCTTCTGAAGCCGGGTGATGGCGGTGCCCACCGCGTCCAGGAGCGCCGTGGAGCCGCCGAGCTTGAAGTCATTGAGCGCGAGCTTGGGCACGTCCTCCACCGCGGTGGCGAAGTGGCGCGGCTTGTCCACGGTGGAGTGGAACATGAAGGTGCTCAGGAAGGTCTTCTGCCCGGCGGACACGGCGTTGCGCTGGACGGTGTTGAGCTGGTTGTTGAAGACCTTCACCACCTGGGCCTTGATGCTGCGCATGGAGCCGCTGCGGTCCACGACGAAGGCGATGTGGTTGACGAGGGCTGCGCTCTTTTTCTCGGCCATGCACGAAGCATAGCCCACTTCCACCGTTGTCTCGCCGACCGTGTCCTGAAGGGGCGTATCGCCGCGTCGGAACGGCGTGCTAATTCGGAGGGTGAGGCTGGGTCGTCCGTCCCGCATCACCCCGAGGGGACATGAGCGCCAACGTCGTCCTGCATGCGTGTGCCGCCGGCGCTGGCCGCTTGCGAGTCTGGCTCGGGGCTCGGGAGCGGACCACGGCCCCCGCGCTGAGCTGGAGCCTGGACGGGCAGCCCGCGGAGCCTCGTGCCCTGCGCCCCATTCAGAGCGTGCGCTCGGGCCCATTTCTCGGGGGCGACAGCCCGCGCATCTTCGCGGGCCTCTATGAGTTCTCCGTGCCCGGGGAGGTGGCTCGCGCGTTCCGGGTGGGCGTGAGCGTGGACGGTGCACCTCCTGTCACGTCGTCCCTGCGAGTGGTGCCGAGCGCCGTGCCCACGGGGCTGGAGACAGGCTTTCAGCTGCTGCTCTCCTCGTGCTTCTACCCGGACGAGGACCGGGGAGGTATGGCGGGCAAGTCCTTGGACGCCATTCTCCGGGGCGTCACGCCAGACATGCTCCTGCTGCTCGGGGATCAGGTGTACCTGGATCTGCCTCCGCTGCAGAATCTGCCGGATGCGCGCCCCGCGCTCGCGCGCAACTTCGAGCAGGACTACGCGCGCAGCTGGTTCGACGACGGCGCCTACGCCAAGGTGATCCACGCCGCGCCGTATGCGTGCGTGCCGGACGACCACGACTACTGGAACAACTTCCCCATGCCCTCGGTCCAGTCGCAGAACACCTGGAACGCTGCGGGGCGCGCGGCGTGGGCGGATGTGGCGCGGATGCTGTACGGGCAGTTCCAGCACGTGGACCCCACGCCGGTGGGCACGCCCGTGCAGATCGACGTGGATCCGCTCTCCTTCTTCCTCCTGGATGCGCGCTCATGGCGCGACCCGGACTTCCAGTTCACCATGACGCCCGGGGCCCGCGACGCGCTGGCGGACTGGGTGTCGCGCTGCATCCGCGAGCGCAAGTTTGGCGTCTTCGCCACCGGCCAGTCGCTGCCCATGAGCAGGGCAGGAGAGCTCAACCGCCGGTTCGGCGACTCGACGATGAACAACTACGCCGACTTCCGCTTCCTGATGGGACAGCTGGACCGGCTGATGCGCGAGGGCAGTGACGTGCTGCTCCTCACCGGCGACATGCACTGGGGCCGCATCCTGCGCCTGTCTCCGAAGGACGCGCTCGCCAGCGGGATGCAGATGATCGAGGTAATCAGCTCGCCCACCTCGCTCGTTGTCACGCCGGTCCGGGACCCCATTGCCGTGGCGCAGGCGGACAAGCGAAACCCGTGGCCCCGGCACTCGGACGCCACGCTGGTGGGGGGCGTGGTGGAGCTGGAGGGGGCGCGCTCGCCCTTCTTCGGCTACACGCTCTACCGCCACCGCGGCAACAACGTGTGCGTGCTGGCCTTCCGGCGCCGGGGCGACAGCCTCGAGGTGACGCCGCGCTACTACCCGCTGCACCCCACCCTGCAGCCCACCACCGCTTCTCCCTTCGTCCTCCGCCACCGCTAGCGAGTCCCTGTCATGCTCGACATCCGCTCCTCTCCCGCCACCGCGCCCAACCCGAACCTCGTGTGCCAGGCGCGCGCACGCAATCAGACGAACCTCGGCTGGCTCGGCCGTGCGCTGAAGGGGAGGGGAAAGAAGGGCGGCGGCGGGCCCCTCCTGGTGCTGCTCGGCGGGAGCGATCCCATCTCCTTCCGGCTGCGCGTGGCGCAGTCCCAGGTGCGGCATGACCTGACGCCCAGCGCCTGGTCCCACGTGGTGCTGGTGGAGTCCAGCGCGGACGAGCTGACCTCCGCCGCGGCCTGGGAGATCTCCCTCGACCCCGCAGGAGGCTTTGGCTACCCGCCGCCGACCAATGGCGTCCAGCGCGCGGACCTGCGCCGCTATGACGATGCGGGACGGTTCCCCAACATCGCGGTGCTGCACGTGCCGCTGGAGGCGGCGCCGGTGCGCGACACCGTGCAGCGCTTCATGCGCCAGCGCTCCACGCTGGACGCGGTGGATCTGGTGACGCGGTGGCTGCCGTACGTGTGGGGCGCGGGCCGGGCCACCAACCCACTGCTGGATGGCTTCGGCCTGCCCTCGGCGGCCATGGTGGAGCTGGTGCTGGGCGCGGCCGGCTTCGAGCTGTCGCCGGGCAACGCCAGCAGCGCGAGCTGCCCCGAGGCCATCTGGCAGGCCGCGCGCTGGTGGCACGAGTACCACGGCCGTGACGACGGTGCGCCGCTCTCCGGTGCGTACAGCGCGGAGCACGCGCTGTGCGCGGCCCCGGAGTAGCGGCTACGACGGAGGCTGCACGTTGACGTAGTCGGGCTCCTTCGCCGGTGGGCGGTGCTCCTCCTGCTCCTTCGTCGGCCGCTGGGGCTTCTCGAAGGGCGCCAGCTTCACCGGCTGGCCCGTGCGCGCGGACTCGTAGAGCGCGCGGATGATGCGCACGTCCGCCAACCCCTCCCAGCCGTCCGGCTCGGGGTCCCGTCCTTCGATGATGCAGTCACTGAAGGTCAGCAGCTCCGGTGCGATCTGATCCCTCGCCGGCACCTTGCCCTTGCGCGTCTTGCCCTCGGCGGTCAGCGCCCAGCGGATGTCACCCTTGTACTCGTAGGCGTTCTCCATCTTCAGCTCGTACGCGGCCACTGCCTCCGCCCCGAAGCTCACCGAGTTCCGAAATCAGGGCCCGGGAAGGGCTCGCGCCATCCCGGGCCCCATGGCCACTGAAGTTCAGCCCTGAAGTGGCGGGCTAGCGGGCCTCGGTGTTCGTGTCGCCGATGTTCTCCTGGTCATCGAGCTGGTTGCGCTGATCCAGGGTGCTCGGGTCCCGGTTCTTCTCGTCCAGGCTGTCCTGGGGCAGGGTGTTGGTGTCCATGTCCATGCCCGAGCCACCGGTGCCGCTGGTGTCCAGCGAATCCCCCGTGCCCGGCTGGTGCACGCTGCCCGAGCTGCCATGGTCCAGGTCATTGGCCGGCGGGACCACCGTGTCGTGGGTCGTGCCGCCGGTGTCATTCATCGAGCCCGAGCCGCCCGTGGCTCCCGTGCCGCCCAGCTCGATCCCCGGCTGGGTCTGATCCTGGGGAGTCCCTCCGATGGTGTTGCTGCTGCCCGGAATGGTGGAGTCCATGGGGCGCTGCTCACCTGCGGGCTGCTGCACCGGGGTGCCCGAGCCACCGGTGCCCAGCTCCTGCTCGGTCCGGGTCCGGTCCTGACACCCGGTGAACGCCAGCGCCGCAGCCACCGCACCCAGAGCCATCATTCGCTTGAAAGTCATGTCCGTCTCCCTTTTGGGTTGGAGTTGCCCAGAAGGCTGGGGGCTCTCCCCCGGAGAGGCATGGGACAAAGGCGCAGGTCCTCCTACAAGGCCCCAGGGCAGCCAGGCAGGCAGGGGCTGGCACCCCTGAGGATGGGCCTTCAGTCCGGGCGCCGGAGGATCATCATCGCGTAGTGGAGGCCTCCATCGAGGAAGGCCTGCTGCAGCCGCAGGTGCTGGCGCTGGGACTCGCTGCGGCCCAGGCCTTCGAGGCTCGAGCGCGGCAGCATGGCCCGCTCCCGCGCGAGGAGGTCCAGCGTCAGCGTCCAGAAGTTCACCGCCCGCCCGGAGATGTCCTGGTGGAGCTCCAGCTCCAGGCCCTCTGCGGCCGCTGCGCGGAAGTACTCCTCCACGGTGCCGATCTTCGCGCGCCAGTACTGGTCGAACGGCCCGGCCAGGTCGGGCCGGCCGAGGAAGCAGTCCGCGATGGCCAGGATGCCGCCCGGCCGCAGCAGCGAGTACACACGGCGGAACCACGCGCGGCGCGGCAGGTAGCACGAGCTCTCCACCGCCACCACGAGGTCAAAGCACTCGCGCCCGGGCAGCTCCAGCGCGTCGCACAGCACGGTGTTCACCCGGTCCGCCACGCCCTCCACGGCGGCGAATTGGTTCACCCAGGAAACGTGCGAGGGAACATTCGTGAGGGCGGTGACGCGCGCGCGGTGCACGGAGGCCCAGTACAGCGAGCTGCCTCCGAGCCCGCAGCCGACATCCAGCACGTGGCTGTCCCGGCGCGGCATTCCCGCGTCCAGCGCGAGCTCGCGCATGGTCAGCTCTTGGGACTCGTGAATGAGCGTGCGCAGGGCCGCTGGCGGCAGCCCGGGAGGCGGCGTGTCGTCCACCAGGCCGATGTGGTAGTGCACCCGGGGCCCGGGCCCGTAGCGCTGGAGGATGCCCTCCGTCTTGGCCTCATAGTACGCGGTGACTTCGGTGCCCGCTCGCTCCTGCCGCAGTGCTTCAGCGCTCATGGTGTGACCTCCGGAAGAATGGGATCGATTCGGCGCAGCGCCGCGTCCAGGCAGCGCAGGCCCTGGCGCCGCACGCCCTCCATGCCTGCCCGGGCCCAGCGCACCACCTCGCGCTGATCCTCCTCGGGCATGCTGAAGAAGCGCCGGTCCTTGGAGCGGATGTCTTCGGCGACGTGGGCGGCGATGCCCAGCAGGTGGCCCGCCACCGAGCACTCCGCCAGCGGCGTCCCAGCCCAGAGCAGGCGCAGGTACGAGGCCCACTGCTGCCCCGCGAGCCCCTCGGCCACCTGCCGGAAGACGGGCGCCGTCCACTCCAGCGTCCGCACCTCCAGGGCCTGGGGACCGGCGGCCTGCGCCAGCACCAACGCCGCCTCGGTGAGCACATTCGAGGGGATGTCCGCCCGTGCCAGCGTGGACCAGGCCATGTTCTGCAGGAGGAACTGCACGTAGGGCCCGACCTGGAACGGCCGCGTGTAGTACGTGCAGTCCCCATCGCTGAGATCATCCGCGAGGTTGCCCGCGGCGAAGCTGAGGAAGATGCCCGCGCCGCGGATCAGCAGCGACTCGCGCTGGAGCCCGGCCTCCACGCCGGCCTCGTACAGCAGCGCGAGAGGCCCTGGGTGCGCCGCCTCCAGCGCGGCCATCACGTCCCGCTCGGCCTGCTCGGGAAGCGCCAGCTTGCGAAGCACCCGAAGAGACTCCTGATAGATGGCTCCTCCGCTCATGCGCGCACCTCCCTCGGGAGTAGGACTCGCAGCACCGCGCCTCCCGCAGGCGCGTTCTGGCGCTCCAGCACACCTCCACTGGCGCGAATGAGGCACTCGCTCGTGTAGAGCCCCAGCCCCGTGGCCTGGGGCTTGGTGGTGGACAGGCCTTGAATGGGCGCGGCCAGCCGCTCGGGCGGAAAGCCGGGGCCGTCGTCCGAGATGACCATCTCCAGCCTTCCGCTCAGGGGCTCGGTGCGTGCGGAGATGCGCACGCTCCCGGCGGCGCGCATGCCATCGCCTTCGCACGCGTTGGTGACGAGGTTCTCGACGACCCGCCGCAGCGTCGTGGTGCCTCCGCGCACCCAGGCGCGCAGGGCCGTCTGGCGGTCCGCCTGCACCTGGATGTCCACTTCGGGGAAGCGCAGCGCCACGCTCTGGCGCACCGAGTCCAGCACCGGCACCAGGTCCACGCCCTCGGGCTCTCCGCCGATGTGGCGGCGGCCCTTCTGGTGGATGTCCATGACGCGCTCGCGGATGTGCGAGAGGTCCGAGTGGAGTTGCTGCACGAGCCGCTCCGGCTCTCCGCGGCCCAGGGTGCCTCCGCGGGCGACGAGCCCCTTGAGCAGATCCGCGGCGCTGCCCGCCGACAGCAGCGCGTCACGGATGTCCTGGCTGTGGTGGATGATCTCCGTGAGGGCCTGGGACATGCGGCCCACGTCGCGCTCCTGCTGGGCCAGCATCTGCGCCTGGACGGCGGCGCGCAGCCGCTCCGCCTCCGCGGCCGTCCGGTCATGCTGGAGGGCGAAGGTGCCCAGGTAGAGCTCGGCCATCAGCGCCGCCGGGCCGATCACGCCGAACAGGGGCAGGTTCTCCGGCCGCGTCAGGAGGGCGGCCAGCCCCAACGCCAGCGCCGTGCCCAGGGGGAGGAACGGCGTGCGAGGCGTCACCCGGAAGATTCGTCCGTGAAAGGCCGCGGTGAAGAGGAAGAAGCCGGCGAAGAGGGTGGCGCCGCTCGGGGCGGAGATGGCCATGAGGCTGGCCACGAAGAACTGGAGCCCCGCGGTGCCGGTGAGCGACAGCACCCACCCCCACGTCTCGATGTGCTGGCGCCGGCGGTGCAGCAGGGCGAAGGCGAAGTCCACCAGGGCAGGGCCCAGGCACAGCAGGGCGGTACCCGGGTCCAGGCCGAAGAACTCCTGGGCGCGGGGGGCCCACGTGGCGGCCGCGAGCAGTACGAGGATCAGCGCGACGAGGGACAGCCACGCGCCCACGCTGCTGGCCGCGAGGACCTCGGGGACGTTCTGGGCGTGGACCCAGCGGCGGAAGGCGGCGCGAACGCCCCCGCGCATGCGTGAGAGCAGGCTCATACGACGGTGAGAACCAGCGTCTCCGACTGCTTGTTGAGGGCATTGGTCTCCACGGTGGCCCGCGCTGCGCGCTGCGCCAGCTCCCGGACGATGTCCGGCTGGCCCTCGCGCACCACGCGCACCTCCACCTCGCCGCCCGCGAGGACGTGGTGCATGGCCTCCACCACGGGCCGCAGGGTCGGGTTGAGCTCCACCGCGCCGGTGTGGCCCTCCATGGCTCCCAGGTCCCGGACGCGCTCCAGGTACTCCCCGAGCGACGCGGCGAACGAGAGATGGATGATGCGGCGTGAAGCGCTGTCCTGGCTCATGCGGTGCCCCCGTGTGGTGAGGCGGGGCCGAAAGGGGGAGCCCGGAGCGATGCAGTAAGAACTGTCTGAAAGACCCATGCTGGCTCCCCCCCGGGTCCAGCCTTCAATCACACGCCCATGTCACGCGAGAGGCCGGGGGGGCGTCAAACCACGGCTCGGGGAACTGTTGGCCACGGTGCAGCCGCGCGGGCCCGACCGGTTGTGAGTCGACACAGCCCCTCCCTAAAGGGCGGGGGCGCCTGTGCGGTCCAGTGTGACTCGGAGAACACGGGCCTTCTTCGCGCGCTTGCGGCTGAGCTCCACGCCCACCGCGTCCAGGCCCAGCGCGTTGGCCACCGCGAGCACCGTGCCGTGGCCACAGAACGGATCAACCACCGTGCGCGTCGCCGTGTGCTCGAGGATGAAGCGGCACGCCGCCAGACAGGCGTGCAGGCCCATGCCGCGCGTCCACGTCACCTCGCCCGCGTCGGGCAGCACATCCGGCGTGGCCTTGCCCAGGTCCACGCGGATGCCTCGCGAGAAGCACAGCATGTGCGAGTACGCAGGGCGCCCGAACGTCACCGTGCCGGGGGGCCGCCGGCACACCACCTTGTGCCAGAGCAGCTCGCAGCCGGCCTCCTCGGCGGCCTTGCTGATGAGGTACCCCTTGTCCACCCAGGCCCCGTCCTTCTTCACATCGGTCTGGTAGAAGATGGCCACGCCCTGCGCTGGCACCTTCGACATGACGAGGACGGCCGCGCGGATGAACCACTGCTTCCACTCGGCCAGCGAGAGCTCGGGGAACTCGGACACGTCCGGCAGCGAGGTGATGGCCGAGCAGCCCTCCAGCACCTGCCGGCCCTCCAGCCACACCCGCGCATCGGCGCACTCCACCGTGCGCTGGCCCTCGGGCCGCTCCGATGCTCCACCCGCACCTGACTCCGTCACGTGTCCTCCGCCCGTGGCTTCGAGCGCCGCAGGATGCCCGGATGGGACAGTGCTGTCACCGCTCCTGCTTCGGCTGGGTGGACCGGGACAGCACCTCCACCGGGTAGCCCGCGCTCTCCAGTTGCGGCCGCAACGTGGCTGCGTCCCCGAGGATGATCACCGCCTCCGAGCCCAGGCCGAGCTTCCTCACCAGCGCCTGCACGGCCTCGGGCGTCACCGCCGCGATGGCTTCCGGATACGTCTCCCAGAAGTCCGGAGGACGCCCGAGGCGCTCCAGCTCCAGCAGCCGCTCCGCCGCCGCGGCCGACGTCTGGAAGCGCAAGTCATAGCCGCGAGCCACCTGCCAGCGCGCCAGCTCCACCACCTCGCGTGGCAGCAGCTCCGCCTCCAGCGTGCCCAGCTCGGCGAGGAGCTGCTCCAGCGCGCCCGCTGCCGCGCCACGCTCGACCGCCGCGCGGATTCTTAACAACGAGGCGCGCGGCCGGGCCTCATGTCCCACGCGGACGCCATAGGTGAGCCCCAGTCGCTCCCGGAGCTGACGGTCCAGCCGGTGCTCCAGCAGCCACACCAGCGCGCTCGCCGCCGCGTCCTCTTGGGCCGACAGCTCCGGCCAGCGGACGCCCACCAGCAGCTCCGCTTGAGAGGCACCGGGCCGGTCCAGCACCACCACCTGTCTCCGGCGCGGCAGCGGCGGAACCGGAGGCGGCTCCACGCGTCCGCCCTTTCCTCGCCACCGCCCGAGCATCTCCGACACCAGGGTGCGCAGCTTGGGAGCCGGCGGCAGATCCCCCACCAGCAGGAGCGTCGCCCGGTCCGGGTTCAGCTCCTCCTTCACCCACTTCGTGGCCTGGGACGCGGTGAACCGCTTCGCCTCCTCCACGCCCGGTGCGAGGCCGTAGGGGTGGCCGGGGAACATGCGGGACAGCAGCGCACGCTCGGCGAGCACGTCCGAGCTCGAGGCCTCGCGCTCCAACTGGCGCACCTGCCAATCCTGGACAGCCTCGAAGGGCCGCAGCTCCACCTCCGCGTCCCACATCCACTGCTGCATGTCCTCCAGCACGTGAACGAGGTTTCCCGAGGGCGCGGACACGGAGAGCACGGGCTGGCCCTCCTCGCGGAGCTGGAGCTCGGTGCGCGCGCCCACCTTCGCCCCGTGGTACCACTTGCGGCCCGCGGACATGTACGAGCCATGGACCGCGAGCCGTGACAGCGACAGGGCGCCCTCGGTGGTGGGCGTCTGCGTCCGCACCCACAGGCGGGCCTCCAGCAGCGGCATGCCCGTGCGGCGCAGCGCCACCACCTGGAGGCCGTTGCCCAGGATGAAGCGCTCGGCCTGGGCCAGCCCTGGAGGGCGGGCCACCTGGCGCGCGTCCGAGGCTCCCGGCGGGAGGCTCCGCTCCTCGTCACCGAAGTCCTCTGGGCCCGCCAGCGGAGCAAAGCGCTCGGCCACCGTGGCGCGTCCGGAGCCGGCTTGCTCCGGCACCATCAGCAGCATGCGGGCGCGCTCTCGCCGCACGTACTTGTAGAGGTAGGGCCCGAGGTCCCGGGAGAGCCCTTCGCGGATCTGCTGGGGCCAGCCCTGCACGTAGTCCGGCTCGCCCGTGGCGCGCAGGAAGCGGGCCGCCTCGCGGGCGGGGAACTGCTCCAGGGAGCGGAAGGCCTCGGTGAGCAGCGAGGAGCGCGCGGCGGCGGTGAGCCCGCCCAGCCTGCCCGGGTTCCCATAGAGGTCCACGAGCTGATCCAGCACGAGGTCCGCTACGTCCTCGGCATCCTCCGCCTTCATCAAGTCCACGCGGGCGACGAGGAGCGTGACGCCATCGAGCACCTCCAGCGTCACGGAGCTGCCGTGGGCCTGCTCCTCGCGGGCGAGCTGCGTGGCCAGCCGGTTGTTCAGCATGCCCTCTGCGGCGAAGGCTTGGGGCGTCATGCCCGAGTACAAGCCCGGCACGGTCCACACCAGCCACAGGCGCGGGTGCTCCACGGGGCCGCTGCGCACCACCCTGGGAGCCCGCGCGCGCGACTCGGCAGGGAAGGGCGGAGGCTCGCGGCGCACCGGCTTCGAGGGGCCGCTCTTCCCCGAGAGCGTGAGCTCCGCGAAGCCCTGCGTCACCGTGCTCCGCATCGCGTCCGCGGGCTTCGGGCCGGACACCACCACCACCACGTGCGCCGAGGTGTAGTGCGCCTGGACGAAGGCGCGCGCATCCTCCAGCGTGAGCCGCTGCAGCGACTCTGGAGTGCCTCCCGAGGTGCGCCCATAGGGGTGGCTGGGCAACAGCACCTCGTGCAGCCACCGCTGCTGCGCGCCCTCGGGGCTCGTCTCGTAGCGCTGGCGCAGCTCCGCCACCACCACGTCCCTCGCGACGCGGAAATCCTCCTCGGTGACGTGCCGCAGAGGGTCGCGAAGCCGCTCGGCCTCCAGCGCCGTCAGCAGCGGGAGCTGCTCGGGAGGCGCGGTGAAGAAGTAGTCCGTGCTGTCATAGGAGGTGACGGCGTTGAACTCGGCACCCGAGGCCAGCAGCAGGCTCGCCAGCCGAGGAGCCTTCTCGCCACCGGGCCGGGCCTGGAAGGTGAGGTGCTCCACGAGGTGTGCCAGTCCCTCTTTTCCCGAGGGCTCATCCGTCGCGCCCACACGGTAGGAGACGTTCATCGTCACCCGGGACATGTGCGGTGCCTCGTGCACCACCAACCGGAGTCCACTGGGGAACTCTTCGTAGGCACCACGGAACGCCACGGGCCGGGCCAAGGGCCGGTTCGGAGGCAGCGTCAGCGCGGTGCAGCCCAGCAGCAGGCTGAGCCACAGCAGCAGGACCCAGCGAAGGGACATGGGACGCACACTATGCCCCGTTGATTGAGATCCAAAAACAGGTTAAACATTCAAATCAGGAAGTAACGAAACTGCCGGTAAAATCAGGTTTGCCCGTGAAGGCCGGTCCGCAGCGCACGGCTGGACTGCATGGGCCAGAAGACTCCGAGGAGGAGAGACAATGTCCTGGAGGATGACCTTCGAGTACGACCCGCAGAATGACGTGGTGCTCGCGCACTTCTCGCGCTGCCTGTTGGTGAGCGCGGTGGACGTACAGCAGTGGAAGGCGGACATGGAGGAGAAGCTCTCCCAGTTCGGCCGCAAGGTGGACCTGCTGCTGAACCTGGAAGGGCTCGAGGTGACGTTCACGGCGGGCCGGCTGTTCGGCCAGGCGCGGCGCGAGGTGCTGGAGCGCTACACCCAGCGCGCGTACTGCTACGGCGGCGACGAGATGACGCGGATGTTCCTCAGCACCAGCGGCGTGCTGCACGGCCACCCGGTGAACCAGTACGAGACGCGGGTGCAGGCGCTGATGGCGCTGCTGTCGGAGCGGGACGCGATGCGGCGGCGCACGACGGTGATGCGGCCCTCGAGCGCACACCAGCTGGCGGCTGTTCGCTGATCCACAGTCAGCGGAGTACCCTGGACAGAGAGATGTGAGCCGGCCTGCCATGAGGGTGGGCCGGTTGCGCTTCCGAGCGATGCGCCAGGGAGTTCGAGACATGATCCGGTTGAGCGCGAGGACCCTGCCTTGGCTGGCTGGGGTGTGGATGCTGGCGTGGCTGGGGTGCGCGGCCGAGGTAGCGCCCGGGGAGGAGCCCTGTGGCACGGGCGCGTGCGAGCCTGCGCCGCTGTTGCCCACGGTCCGCGCGGTAACGCCCACGGCGCTGAGCGCGGTCCCGGGTGAGCTGGTGAGGCTGAGCGTCTCGGCCGATGATCCCAACGGTGGGCCGTTGATGTTCGCCTGGAAGGCGAGCACCGGCACCCTGGGAGTCCCTGTGCAGACGGGGAACACGAGCGAGGTGCTGTGGACGGCGCTCTCCTGTGTGCCCGTGGGGTTAAGGCCGACGGTTGAAGTGACGGTCACCAACGCTGGTGGGCTGAGCGTGCGCCTGCGCTTCGAGGTGGCGTGGAACGGGCCGGCCTGTGGGCACCCACCGTGTGACGTGACGCTCGACTCGGGCGTTCTCTCGCTGAAGGGGGACTGCACCACGGACACGCCGGTGTTCATCCCGGAAGGGCACACGCTGGAGGGTTTCGAGCACTGGATTGTCGCGAGGGATCCGGTGGGCGGCGCGTTCAAAGGGGCCATCGTGCGCAACCGGGGGGAGCGGACCTTCGTGCGCAACCTGAAGGTGAAGGCGCAGGGGCTCCAGAAGGACGGGCCATGCGATGGGGGCGAGGACCGGCTGCGGGGAATCCTGCTGCAGGATGCCACGGGTTCCGTGACGAGGACCGAGGTGGTGGACATCCGCCGGAACCAGCGGAGCGAGGGCAACCCCGAGGGCACGCCGCGAGGCTGCCAGGAGGGCATCGCCATCGAGGTCCGCAACCGGGACGCCACGGTCACGAAGACGGTGGAGCTCCGGAACAACCAGGTCCGTGGGTATCAAAAGGGAGGCATCCTGGTGACTGGGCGGGTGAATGCCACGGTGGTGGAGAACGGGGTGACGGGGGCGGGGCCGGTGGCGCACATCGCGCAGAACGGACTGCAGCTCAGCGATGGGGCGACGGGCGAGGTGACGAGGAACCAGGTGTCTGGCCACGCGTACACGGGGAGCACGGACGTGGCCTCGGGCATCCTGGTGGCGGGTGGGCCGTACTTCGGGATGGCACTGGTGCGGGACGCGCTCATCCAGGGCAACACGGTGACGGGGAACGACATTGGCATCTACCTCGATCAGGCCGAGGCGGATGGCAGCGGCCCGGCGACGGCGACGCGGATCCAGGTGGTGGGCAACACCTTGCGGAACGAGGCGGTGACGAACGGCTATCCGTACCAGGCGGCCATCTCGGATCTCGGGGGCGGCAACATCCTCCATTCGAATGAGATCTCGGGCGCGGGGTACGATCCGGTCACGCAGCCAGGGGCCACGTTTGCTGTGGATGTGGTGGCAGGGCCCGCGTCCCGGGTGACGTTCCTCACGCCTGCGCGGACGGTGGCGGCAGGAGCGTGTTCGGGCCAGGTGCTGGTGCAGAGCCAGGACGCGGGGGGCAACCTGTCGACGGCGTCTCCGGCGGTGTTCAGCCTGACGGCGAGCGGGGGCGCGGCTTCGGGCCTCACCTTCTATGCGGACTCGGCGTGTGCGGGGCCGATGATCAGCGCGGTGGAACTCTCCACGCCCGAGGCGGCTGGAGCCTTCTTCTTCAAGGTGGCGCAGACGGGGACAGTGGCGCTCACGGTGTCCAACGGGAGCGTGAGTGGCACTCAGGAGCAGACGGTCGTCAGCTTCTGATTCACGTGGCAAGCTGCCGCGTTGATGGCTGGTCCCTTCCGCTGGTTTCACCGACGACAGTTGCTGCGCCGGCCCTTTCCGCCCGAGTGGCTGGGCTACCTGGAGGCGCGCGTGCCGGTCTTCCGAGTGCTCTCGCCGGAGCTGCGCCAGCGCTTCCAGGACTTCCTGAAGGTGTTCGTCTGGGAGAAGGAGTTCATCGGAGCCAACGGCTTCGAGATTACGGACGAGGTGCGCGTGGTGGTGGGGGCCACGGCGGTGCAGCTCGTGCTGCACCTGGGGCTCGGGTACTACGACCGGCTGAGGGAGATCATCGTTTACCCGGGTTCGTTCAAGTTGCCGGAGCGAACCGGGGAGGTGCTGGGCGAGGCGAAGCACTGGGGGCAGGTGATCCTCTCGTGGCAGGCGGTGCTGGCGGGGCTGAGTAACCCGAGGGATGGGCACGACACGGCGGCGCACGAGTTCGCCCATGCGCTGGATCGCGCGGACGGTGCCTTCGATGGGACACCGAGGCTGCGGGAGTACTCGCACTATCGCGCGTGGGCAGCGGTGATGGACGAGCACTACCAGGCGCTCCGGGAGGGCCGGCCGCAGGAGCGCAAGGTGATGGACGACTACGGCGCGCTGAACGAGGCGGAGTTCTTCGCGGTGGCGACAGAGTCCTTCTTCGAGAAGCCCCGGCAGATGAAGGAGCGCACGCCGGACCTGTACGAGGAGCTGAAGCGCTTCTACGGGTGGGATCCGGCCACTGGGGCGTGAAGGAAGTGCTTCTCGCCCCTCTTCCGTTGAACGCCTGGGTTTTTGGGGGCCTGCCCATGAACAGGTTCGGGCCGTGGTGACCCAAATAGCAAAAAAAGAGGGTCCCGCAACAGACCCTCAGTGCCTTCCGCTTTGCGGGTAGTGAAGTCCGGTGGCTCGGACTCTCGGGTAGTGCCCCGCGAGGTCCTCTTCATTCGCCCCTCCAGACGGAGACCGCCATAGCGGGAACCGGGATGGGGCAGGGGCATTGGCCACACTGGGGGTGGGCCCTAGGGGTACAGGGGGAGAACTTTGAGCGGGAAAGACCAAGGGTGGCCCCGCGAAAATCGCCACCAAAAGCACGGAGCCTCTGAGTCCCGTTCTGTAGACCACAGAAGCGCTTCAGATCGACGGAAAGGGGCCGCCAAGCGCTGGAGGGGCCGCGCCTCACCCGGGGGATCTCTCTCTCCGCTTCGTGGATCCTGAGGCCAGCCAGGGGCCTTTACGGGCATGTAGGGAAGGGGCTGGGTTGACTGAACGGATGTGCCTGGGCATACTATGTCACGTATGGTCAGTCCAGTCGGACACCCTACGTGAAGCATCCTGTACCGCGTAGCCACGAAACAGGGGGAGGTACCCACCTTGCAACTCGCACTGCCGATGAAGGTTGTAGTCGAGAAGACGATCAACGAGGTGCAGATGGGCGTGCTGGAAGACGGGACTGCCTATCTCTCAGCACGTGGGCTTGCGCGCGCTTGTGGCGTTGTTCCAAGTGCCGTCATTGCGCAGGGTGCCAACTGGTCCAAGGGCAAGCGGGACGGGAAGCTGGCCAGGATGCTCATGAAGGCGGGGATCACACGCCGGACCCTGCATCTGCAGACTGGAGGCACTGAGCACCCATACCCCGATGACGTCTGCATGGTCTTCCTAGATTACTACGCGTTCGAGGTTGCTCAGCCGAGTAAGAAAGCGCGGGACGTGTACCGGAAGTTTGCTCATGCCGGTATGAAGGCGTTCGTCTACAACGCACTCGGGTACACCCCTACTCAGAATCAGGCCGTTCCTGAGCACTGGCGGAAGTACTACGACCGCCTCATGTTGAACCCCCTCCCCGCTGGTTACTTCAGCGTGTTCCGGGAAATGGGCGACGTGGTAGTGACCGCTGCTCAGAACGGACTCCCGCTGGACGAACATACGGTGCCAGACATCAGCATCGGGATGGCTTGGTCTCAGTACTGGGAGGAAAGCGGCGCACAGGCGCGGCTCGGCAAGCGTAAGAAGTACCCGCACCGCTACCCGGCCTATTTCCCGCAGGCGAAAGGGGGGGTTGAGGCGTGGATCTATCCTCTCGCGGCCCTTAGTGAGTTCTGGATCTGGATGCAGGAAACCTACCTGCCCGAGAAGTTCCCTAAGTACCTCACGCGCCAAGTGAGCAAGGGCGTCCTACCTGCTCGCGCAGTTGATGCGATCCTCGCTGCCGTCGATCCGAAGAAGCTGCCTGACGCTTAGCCCCACTTAGAGCCTCAGTCCCTTATGGGCCACGATGCCGACCACCCGCTGGGGATACCTCCCTCCCCGCTCAACGAGGCACGCACTATGGCTTGGAAGTTCAGCGGAGAGTACGAACACCCGCACAGCATGCAGAGGTACACGTACGAAGCGAAGTTCAGAGCAGGCGACAGCCCCCAAGTGATCATTTGGGACGCGACTGTCAGATGCGATGCTGAACTTCGGGGGACGCCTGGTGGCATCCTGCACCGCTCTGGTCAGTCCGACTTGGACATGCTTCAAGCGCAGGTGCGTACTCTTGTGGAAGCGTCGATCCATGGTGCTGTTGGTGTGCGGCTTTAAGCCTGCTCCGCTGGTTTCTGGTTAAGAACTCCTAACAAAAATAAGGGCTGGAGCCACCGCCCCGAGGGGAGAGGCCCCTCAAAGCTGATTTTTGTTAGGAGTTCTAAGGCCCCCCAGCCTCAAACAGCCCCTCCAGGGCCTCCAGGGGCCTCGCAGGGCCACGTTGCCGGGCAACCCTCTGTGGGGGGCCGCGCCACCTTCCGTGGCTCCTAGGGCCTTTCAGGGCCTTCAAGGCGTAAGGCAGTTTTGAAGGGTGGAGGGGGGAAAGTCTCTTCTCCTTCCACAGGGTTAGACGGGGGGGCATTCGGGCGAGGACAGGAGGACCAGTCCAGTCCTGCTCCCACAAAGGACGCCGGCAGTCAGGGGAATGCTCGGCTGGTATGCGCCGAGTGTGGTGGGACGGGGAAGTGCTGCAACATTCGGGAGTGCCCTGGGCTCTGTCGGCCGTGCGGAGTGGAGACGATCCTCAAGAAGCGCGGCGTAACGATCGCGGCGGTCGCGAGCGCGACTCACCTTGAGCGCGGGCTGATCTGATCGAAAAACCAAGACAGTGCCCGCACTTGCGAGTTCCAGGGGCCTACAGCCCCCGGGCCCCCTGTGGCGTCGAGAAGCCCCTGTTTTGCCAAGAAGCGGACGCAAAACAGGGGCTTCTCGACGCGATCGTTCAGAACGATCCTGCCCAGCGCGGTCAGCCAGGAGTTGGAGAGCCCGCGACCCGAAGCTCGCTAACCCACCGATTTTGCGAGTTCCTGATCCTAATCCGGGAGGACGATCCCGCGCTTCGCCGCGATCCCCGCGATCGAAAACCCGCGTTATCAGAGGGTCGTTTCCAACATGAGGTCCATGGGGTTCATCGTCATCGACGCTTGGGAGTAGACCTTCCCGTCATAGAGCGTCACGAGCGAGATCCCCCGAGCAAGGATGTTCGTCAGGGTGCCAAGTGCAATCCAGGCTGCTTCGCGGCTGATGCGGTCCAGGCTCTCAACAAGCAGGTACGAACCCGGTTCCACTTTCCCAGCCTCTACGGCAGCGAGGAAGGCTCCAAGCTGTCCATCTTCCCCCGCGTTCTTGCCCCGGAAGGCACTCACCCCCAAGTCCTTGAACGTCAACCTGTCGTCCAGGTCCAGGTGGTGATCTACCGCGTACTTCTGGGCGAGGGTGCTTTGCCGCCGGTGGGAATCTCCCTTCATTTGCTCGGGGGTGCTGAATCGCAGGTAGCTGTACGCCTTGGCCATGGCCGTCTCCAGGAGAGAGGAGAGGACCCAGGGGCCTTTCCTCGTGCTACTGGAAGGGCAAATGGGTCCCCACGGCCCGCCCATGAAACTCAGCGGTCCTCCCACCTGGGCAGGGTTGGCTCCAGAGGCGAACCGGGTCACTGCTTGGCGAGAATGCGCCCCTTGCCATCAATCGCGTACTCAGCACCCGCGTCCAGTTCGATGAACCCGGGCCCGCAGTGGGAGAGATCCGGAATGAAGAGCACGAAGAAGAGGTCATCGCTGGCCTGGAAAACCGTGACGTTGATGTACTTCCACTGGGCGAGGCACTTGCCAGCCGGATACTTCTGGTCTTCAGCCCTGACGCTGGGAGGAAGGTAGTCATCCATGGCTACCTTCAAGGCTGCCATCATGGGCCCGGTCAGCCGGGTTCCTCCCTCCAATGAGTTCAAGAACTGAACCTTGGCGCCCTCCTCAGGATGTGCCCAGATTGGCTTTTCCTGTTTGTAGTACCCAAAGAAAGAGCAGCCCGCCAGCATGCTGGCGCAACAGAGTAGAGAAGGAAGAAGAAGCCTCATGTCGCTTCGCCTCGGTGGGGTGTTGCCAGTAGGCCCTGCGGTTGCGATTCGTTCCCGCGCTCCTTGCCGTGATGCTCTTGCTCAAGGCAGCCAATCCTGGCCTTCGAACATCTGGATATCACCCACGTCGTTGTAGGCTTTGCCGATAGCAACCCATTTGTCATTGCGCAGTGCATGGACAATTCGTGTTGCCTGGTTGTACAGGTAGGTTCTGCATTCGCCGGTTCTCTCGCGGTAGAAAAGCATGAGATGGCGATCCCATAGGTGCTCGGTGGTTTTGTCCTTGAAACGAGTGGGATTCCAGTTCGACCAGATGCTCAAGTCAGATCTTGAAAAACGCCGGTTGTGGGGATGTCCATGAACACCACCGATGATGATTGCGTCTCTATGGCCAGCGTCATCCAGCAACCTGGGGAGCGCACAGGTCTTGGTAGTCGTGTCGGGCCTGTTCTTGAAATCGGAGAGGTAGCTGAGGAAGTACGCCTTCTCCTGGGGTGAATAGTAGTTCAGGGCGCAATACTCAAACCCATATACACCGTTTGACGCCCCGGGTTGACTGGTCACGATTGCACACGCGTTCATGGCCAGTGCCTCCAGAGTTGAAAAGGGGCCCGCCAGTGGCCCCTTCACCTCGATGCTCCCGTCAGGTAAGCGGGTGGCGCGCAGGTTGGGGTTGGGGCTTGAGCATGTCAGGACGCTGCCTATAACACACAGCACCCCAACACCCTGAAGTCTCCAGCCCATCTTGCTCTCCCACGTGACTCACCTGCTTTTCTCGAGAAGCTGAAAATACAGGAGAGCGCTGCCGCTTGCACCCTTTTGGGGCCCCACGGCCGTCACCTGACCGAGTGAGCCAACCTCGTCTCACTTGCTTCCGGCGGGGTATCCCTCGAAGGCGTCCCATCCTTCAGAAGGCTCCGGAACCCGAGCGCTTCCATGCACTCGCGGGCTTGGGTAGCCCAGGTGGTTTCCAGGAGTCTCTCTGGAGGTGCCCCAGTCACGGAATCGGCGAGAGCTTGTACCTTGGGCGCTGCCTCTCGGAAGCGCTCCGCATCAGGGCTCCCCTGGGCCGACTATATGAGTCGGCTTGCCGCGCTGGCGCCCATCGTCGAGAAGGTCGTGGAGTCACCATGAGCCAGGAACAGCTCTCTCCTGCAGCAAAGGTCCCGCCTACCCGAGTTGACGTGCTCCTCCAGATCCGCAGCGACATGCGGACGCGCCAGTCACCGCCCTATTTGTACATGGGTATCCCGAACGCGGGGCGGCTCAGGTGTTTCACGGGCGGGTACTGGCAGTGTACGTATCATCTCGGCATGGATGAAGGTCAGGACCACCTGTTTGGCCTCTGGCTGCGTGATGTGAAGAAGGCGTGGCCCGCGGAAGGTTGGGCGGAGGCCTACCTGCGGGAGTTTGATGGCGACCACACCCGCGCGGTCCGCAAGTACCTCGACTCCGTGGCCGAGTTCCGCGGCCTGTCCCCCGAGGAACTCGCGGCCATGCCCTTGAACACCGAGGAGCGAAGCCGGCTGGGCAGACCGTCGGCGATGCGGCCCACCCAACCTCCCGTGCCCACCCTGGACGAGCTGCTGGAGATCCGCCGCGTGGGCCGCATCCTCATGTACATCGGCGAGGCGAGAGTGGAGCGCATGGCCGGGTACATCGACGGCTACCGGTTGTGCCTCTCCCTGGCGGGCCTGAAGGACGAGGAGTACCTGCGCTTCGAGCGCTGGCTTCAGGACACCGCCCGCGTTCCCCCTTGGCACACCTGGGAGGACGCCTTCCTCCAGGCCGCCCACGGCGATCACGAAGCGGCCATCCACCGGTTGCTGGACTGCGCCGCCGAGTTCCGCGTCCTCCCCGCAGCTCCCTGACCCGGACGGTTCCACGCTCGGCAGAACCGGAGTCTCTTACCGCCTCTCTGCGGGTGCTGATCCTTTCTGAAATTTGGGTCCCCACGGCCTGCTCTTGAAGCGGTGTGAGGAGCCCCGCTCCTCGCATGCTCCCCAAACAGTGCCTGGAGCGGACATCGACCTTGCCCGTTGCAGCCTGACCCTGGGGTGAATCTTGCGTTTTGCAAGGTGGCCCCGGGTAGGGGGCCTCTGCACTCCACTCGGAACGCTTGCTTCCTGCTCCCGGCGCGTCGATTGCACTGGGAGGGGCGTATGCGCATGTCTTCTTTGATGACGCTCTCGCTGCCACGACCCTCGAGGGATGACGCCCCTTCGCTCAAGGCAAGGGCGAGGATCCGGTGGCTTGCCTTGCTGTGCGGCGCAGTGGTGGTCCTGGGGGCATTTCTTCTCCTGGCGAGGACCCTCACGGCCGAGCAGCGGGCCATTGCGGGCATGGACCCTCAAGCTCGCGCCCAGCTCTTCCGCGAGACCTGGGACGGATTCCAGGCGGTGTGTCAGCCGCAGGCGAAGCCGGGGCTCGGAGGCCGGTGCAGGCAAGAGGCCCAGTTCCTCCTGAAGTTCCCAGAGTGCAACGCGGCCTGCAGGGATCAACTGGCCGACATGAACCGCGCGACCCGGTGAGCTCTCGCTGGCTCGGTCCGTCCCCCTCTCTTCAGGAAAGCCATGGCGCTCTCCCCGCTCCCTCTCGTGTTGTGCGGCGTGTGCACCGCGCAGGCGGCATCCCCTGCTCCGCAGGCGGAAGCTGGCCCAGCCGAAGTGCCGCCCGCCGTACCTGTCGCGCAGTCTCCTGCACCGTCTCTTGTCGAGGCGCTCGCTTCCCGCCTGAAGGTGGAGGCCGGAGTCGATGCGTACTACGGCTTCAACTTCAACCGGCCCGTGGATGCAGCCAGCTTCATTCCAGGCACGGGTACCAGCGCCAAGCGCCACAACGAGTTCTCCCTCAATCTCGCCACGCTGGGCGCGAGCCTGGAGCCAGCGCCGGTGGGCTTCCGCCTCCTGCTGGGCTACGGCACGGGCATGGAGGTGCTCCACGCGGGTGAGCCCACGGGCACCGCGGTGGGACCGGACGTGTGGCGCTTCGTGCAGCAGGCCTCGGCTTCGTTCGCCCGGGGACCGCTCACACTGGAGGCTGGCATCTATCCCAGCCACATCGGCTTCGAGTCGCTGCAGTCTCAGCTCAACTGGACGTACACACGCTCGTGGATGGGCGAGCTGTCGCCCTACTACCAGACCGGTCTCAAGGGCACCTGGCGCTTCAGCGATGCGTGGAGCGCGCAGCTCCACCTGATCAACGGTTGGCAGAACATCGGCGAGAACAACCCCGGCAAGGCACTGGGTACGCAGGTGGCCTACGCGGGCGAGCGCCTGTCCGCCTCGTTCAACACCTTCATCGGCGAGGAGGGCCCTGAGGGCAGTGACGGCCTGCGTCTGTTCGGCGACGGAGTGGCCACCTACAAGGTGACGGACGCCTTCAGCCTGGGTTTCACCGCGGACGTGGGCACGCAGCGCGTTCCGGAGGCCGGTACGGCCCTCTGGTATGCCGCCGCGCTCAGCGCCCGCGTGCAGCTCTCCGAGCCGGTGGCCGTGGCCGCCCGCGCTGAGTTCTTCAAGGATCGCGACGGCCTCATCAGCGGCACCGCGCAGATGCTCTCCGAGGGCACTCTCACCCTGGAGGTCAAGCCCGCCGAGCACCTCACCCTCAAGCTCGAGGCGCGCCACGACCGCTCGACCGAGGACGTCTTCGCGGGCCACGGGAAGATGGAGGACGGCGCGCCCACGTCAAAGCCTTCCCAGACGCTCCTGATCGGCGGCGTCACGGCCTTCTTCTAGGGAAAGGGATTGTGTCCATGGACCTCGTACTCGTGCTCGTCACCACCAGTTTCTTCGCGCTCGCGTGGGCTTATGCCCGCGGCTGCGAGCGCCTCTGAGAAGAAAGGATTCACGCCATGACCTTCGAATACGCGGCTGGCGCCGTGCTCTCGGTGCTGCTCACCGCCTACCTTGTCTACGCCCTGCTCCGCCCAGAGCGGTTCTAGAGGCACCGTCATGACCCTCATCGGTTGGTTGCAGATCCTTCTGTTCTTCGGGCTCGTGCTCGTGCTGACGAAGCCCCTGGGCCGCTACCTCTTCCGCGTCTTCGAGGGAGAGAAGCAGCCCCTGCCGCGCGTGTTCGGCCCGGTGGAGCGCGTGCTGCTGCGCCTGTGCGGCGCGGACCCGAAGCACGAGCAGACCTGGAGCCAGTACACGCTGTCAGTGCTGGCCTTCAGCCTGTTCAGCCTGCTCATCACCTACCTCATCCTGCGGCTGCAGCACGTGCTGCCGCTCAACCCGCAGTCCTTCGGACCGGTGGGGCCGGAGCTGGCCTTCAACACCGCCGCCAGTTTCACCACCAACACCAATTGGCAGTCCTACGCGGGCGAGTCGACCTTGAGCTACTTCAGTCAGATGGTGGGACTGACGTGGCACAACTTCACCTCCGCAGCGGTGGGGCTCGGTGTGGCGCTGGCGCTGGCTCGTGGCTTCACCCGGCGCCCAGGCCCCGAGGGACAGAAGACGCTGGGCAACTTCTGGGTGGACCTCATCCGCGGGCTGCTCTACGTGCTGCTGCCCCTCTGCGTCGTCTATGCGCTCTTCCTGGTGTCGCAGGGCGTGCTGCAGAACTTCGCGCCCTACCGCGAGCTGGCGACGCTGGAGGGTGTGAAGCAGACGCTCGCCATGGGCCCGGTGGCCTCCCAGGAGGCCATCAAGATGCTGGGCACTAACGGCGGCGGCT